>DASSPJ010000072.1:0-51179 GCA_035699665.1 Candidatus Limnocylindria bacterium | reverse complement strand
TCGGCGGTCGAGCGGGTCGAGGGAACGCCCGGCACGGGGAAGCGGTCCGCGATCGCCGTCACGCGCCCACGCACCGCCTCCTGGGCGTCGGGATCCTCGCGCGCCGCAATGCCCTCCACGATCAGCGACGCGATCTCGCGCATCTCATCCTCGCGCATGCCGCGCGAGGTGACCGCCGGGGTGCCGACGCGGATGCCGGAGCCGATCATCGGCTTCTCGGGGTCGTAGGGGATGGTGTTGCGGTTGACGGTGATGCGGACCTCGCCGAGGGCGAGATCGGCCTGCTTGCCGTTGACGCCCAGCGGCCGCACGTCCACCAGCATGAGGTGGTTGTCGGTGCCGCCGGAGATGATCGAGGCCCCGGCATCGGCCAGGCCGGCGGCGAGCGCCTGGGCGTTGGCCACGGTCTGCTCCTGGTCGCGCCGGAAGGCATCGGTCGCCGCCTCGCGGAACGCGACCGCCTTGGCGGCGATGACGTGCATCAGCGGCCCGCCCTGGATGCCGGGGAAGACGCTCTTGTCGATCGCCTTGGCGTGCTCCTCGCGGCACAGGATCATCCCGCCGCGCGGACCGCGCAGGGTCTTGTGGGTGGTGGTGGTCACCACGTCGGCGTACGGCACCGGTGAGGGGTGGACGCCGGCCGCGACGAGCCCGGCGAAGTGCGCCATATCGGTCATCAGCAGCGCGCCCACCTCGTCGGCGATCTCGCGGAAGGCCGCGAAGTCCCAGACCCGGGGATAGGCGGTGGCGCCGGTGACGATCAGCCTGGGCCGATGCTCACGCGCCACGGCGCGCACCTCGTCCATGTCGATCAGGTGCGTGTCGCGGTCGACGCGGTAGGCCACGAAGTCGTAGTACTGGCCGGAGAAGTTGACCGGCGAGCCGTGGGTCAGGTGGCCGCCCTGGTCGAGGGACAGGCCCATCACCGTGTCGCCGCGCTCCAGCAGCGCGTGATACACGGCCATGTTGGCCTGCGCCCCGGCATGCGGCTGCACGTTGGCGTGTTCGGCGCCGAAGAGCTCCCTGGCGCGGTCGCGGGCCAGGTTCTCGGCCACGTCGACCACCTCGCAGCCGCCGTAGTAGCGTCGCCCCGGGTAGCCCTCGGCGTACTTGCCGGTGAGCACGCTGCCCATCGCCTCCAGCACGGCCAGGCTCGGGTAGTTCTCGCTGGCGATCAGCTCGAGGTGCGAGCGGGTCCGCTCCTCCTCGTCGCGGACGACCTGCCAGATCTCCGGATCGACCGTCTCGAGGTGTGCCCATGCGTCCATGCGGCTCAGTGTACCGATGCGGCGCTGCGCGGCGCGACCGGCCCCGGCCACCGTCGGCGATCCATCGTCGGTTTCGCGCCCGAGCGCCCGCCCGGGCTCCGTTTCCACGATCCATCGTCGGCGGGTGCGCACGAGACGCGCCCCGCGGCGGCGCCCACGCTCAGCAGCCGGCGATCCATCGTCGGTTTCGCGCCCGAGCGCCCGCCCGGGCTCGGTTTCCACGATCCATCGTCGGACCGCCGCCTACACGTCGACCAGGTCGCCGGATCGGATGCGTGCGAGGGCATCCGCCGGCCGGACGACCACCGGCACATGCACCCCGTACAGCTCGGCGGCGACAGCGCTGCCCACCGCCAGGATGAGGTCCCGCTCGGCGAGCACGATGGCGAGCGGCGCGGTCCCGGCGCGCACCGCCTCGGCCAGCACCGACGCCGACGACGAGCTGCCCCGCGCCGCCGGCATGACCAGCACCCGACCGGTGACCCGCGCTCCGTGCGCCGGGTGCCGCGGGTCGACGATCGTCCCCGTCGCCGGATCGAGCCCGCCCCACAGGCTGAGCGGCTCGCCGAGGACGAGCGCAGGGCCCCTCATGCCCCGCCCCACGGCGCGAGGTCGACGAGCACGCGCCCGGCGACGGCCGAGCGCAGGCAGTCGGCGCGCGAGGCGTAGACCACCTCGCGGCCGATGTTCGCCGGCGCGTAGGCGGCCCACTTCCCGGAGTCGGTCATCACGGCGCCCGGCGCGTCGCGCAGGATGGGAGCGAGGTAGCTGCAGGTATCGACCAGCAGCTCGACCCCGGCCGCCTCGAGGCGCGCCACGACCCCCTCCTCGGCGGCCGCGGCGAGCACGTCGCGACCGGTCGAGACGAGCAGCTCGACGCGCGTCCGGCGCCCCTCGAGCGCCTCGGCGACGGCACGCAGCTCGGCCAGCGAGGCATGCGGCGTCCCGAGCGAGACGGCCCCCAGCCGGTCGCCACGGGCGGTGGTCAGCGCGTCGCGCGCCGCCCGCAGCTCGCCCAGGGTGATCGGCTCGTCGGCGTCGGGCGGGGCGCCGTGCAGGGCGGCGTCCAGCGTCGGTGCCTCCGGGGTGGAGCCGACGGCGTGGAACATGGCCACCGCCCCCGACGACGCGGCCGCCGCCCCGACCGCCTTGAGCCGATCCTCGGACACCCCCGTCGGCAGGCCGACCAGTGCCGCCACCGCCGACCCGGCGCGCCGCCCCAGCACGGTTCCCAGGACCGGGTAGAGCACGTCGTGGTCGCGCAGCGACGCCGGCACGTCGGGGGCGAGGCGCAGCACCAGGGTGGCGCGCCGGGCATCGGTCCGGTGCAGGCCGGCAGCGGGGGCGCGCCCGGTCACCGCGCAGGCGATGTCGGTGAAGTCGCCGTAGCGCTCCGTCCGCGCCCCGAGCACCGAGTTGCAGAAGACGATCGCGTTCGACTCCGCCCAGGCGACCTGCTCGCCGAGCCCGGGACGGGCCCACGCGGTCTGGTACGGGGCGCAGGTGTACGTCGGGCGGCAGCCGAGGGCGCGGTAGGCGTCCATGAGCCGCCGCCCGGCCTCCGCCTCGGCCGCGCCGCCGCGCCAGCGTTCCGGGTGCAGCAGGTCGACCAGCCCCACGTTGAGCGTCGTCGGCACCGCGACCCGCGTGCCGCCCTGCGCCAGGCGGTCGACGAAGTCGAGCGTCGCCTGCCCGTGGAAGAGGCAGGAGTCGACGTGCGCGCCGGTGATGTCCAGCAGCCGCTCGGCGCCGAGCGCCTCGGCCGCCACCAGCACCAGGCGCATGGCGAACGCCGTGCCGGCGCCCTCGTCGCCGGCGAGCATCGCCCGGTCGCGGGCGTCGAGCGCGACCGGCATCGGTCCGTCAGCCGAGCCGGCCGGACTCTTCGGCCTCGACCCGGTGCAGCTTCTCGAGGCGCGGCACGTGGCGGCCGCCCTGGAACTCGCCGTCCAGGAAGGCACGCACGCATGCCCGGGCCACCTCGGTGCCGACGATGCGGGCGCCCAGCGCGAGCACGTTGGCGTCGTTGTGCTCACGCCCGAGGCGCGCCGTCACCGGGTCGGCGGCCTCGACGCAGCGGACGCCGCGCACCTTGTTGGCCACGATCGCCTCACCGGTGCCGCTGCCGCCCAGCACGATCCCCAGCTCGTACTCCCCGTCGCGCACCGCGCGCGCCACCGGCGCGATGAGGTCGGGATAGTCGACCGGATCGGGGCCGAAGGTCCCGAAGTCGCGGTACTCGACGCGCAGGTCGTCGAGCAGCGTGCAGAGCTCACCCTTGAGCGTGAACCCGGCGTGGTCCGACCCGATCGCGACGCGCATCGCCGCTGAGTGTACGCATTGCACGAGGTGCACGCCGAGCGCGCCAGAGAGCACCCGGGGGCCACCCGTCCCCGGCCGCGTGGCGCTCCTTCCGCGTGCCGCGCATCAAGCGCGGACCGCCGCGCCCGGTCGAGTGGCACATATCTGTTCCGTTGTGCCCCGCGGGACCTCCCCGGGAGCCGGTTCTGCACATCTGCGTTCCGCTCGCGAGCGTGAAGCCGGATCCGGATCGGTCGTCACGCTCGCCGGCGCACCATGGATGTTCAGAACTCCCGCGCGGACGGGCCGCCACGCGGGGAATCGGCACATCTATGTGCCGATGGGGGCCAGCGACACCACCGTGGCCAGGTCCGCGCGGGTCACGGGGCCGTCGCGCAGGATCCGGGCGGGTGTCACCGCGAGGTCGAGCACCGTCGAGGGCACGCCGCCCGGAACGGCGCCGCCGTCGACCACGGCGTCCAGCTCGTCCTGCTGCGTGGCGAACGCGATGAGCACCTCGTCGGCACCCAGCGTGTCCGGCTCGTCGGAGCGGTTGGCGCTCGTCGCCAGCAGCGGCCCGGCGGCGGCGATGAGCGCCTGGGCGACCGGGTGGTCGGGGACGCGGAAGGCGACCGTCTCACCTCCACCGGCCGCCGGGAGCACGACGGAGAGCGGCCCCGGCCACCATCGCGCCGCCACCGCCCGCGTGCGCTGGTCGACGACGAACCCCGCCGCGACCACCTGGTCGAGCGACGCGACGAGCACGGGAATCCGCCGGTCGACCGGCCGGTGCTTCAACGCGAACAGGGCGGGCAGGCGGTCGGCGCGGGCGCGGGCGACGGCCACGCCGTACACCGTGTCGGTCGGGAACGCCACCACGCCACCCGCACGCAGGAGCTCGGCGGCCCGCGCGATGCCGGCCTCGGTGGCCGGCAGCCGGTCGGTCACGGCAGATCGAGCCGCACCACGCGGCCCACGCCGGCGAGGTCGGGGAGCACCGTCACCGACGCACCGGGCGGCGCGTGGTCCCGCACCACCGCGTCCTGGCCCGCCCCGACCTCGAGCAGGAGGGTGCCGCGGGGCGCAACGGCCGCCGGTGCCGCTGCCAGGAGGCGTCGCACGAGGTCGAGGCCGTCCGAGCCGCCATCGAGCGCGGCGCGCGGCTCGTGGACCAGCGACCCGCGGGCCGTGGCCACCTCGGCGGACGCGACGTACGGAAGATTGGCGATCACCACGTCGGGGGTCGGGAGGAGCTCGCCGGCGCCGTCGAGCAGGTCGGTGCAGGCGAGCGTCACCAGCCCGCCCACCCGGTGGGCGGCGAGGTTCTCGGCGGCCAGCTCGAGCGCCTCGCTGGACAGGTCGCTGGCCGCGAGCCGCACCCGCTCGAGGCGCAGCGCGACGCGGAAGCGCAGCGCCAGCGCCAGCGAGACGGCGCCGCTGCCGGTGGCCACCTCCCACGCGTGGATCGGGTGACCGCCGGGGTCGGCCGCCAGGCGGCCCGCGATCTCAGCGATGGCCGACTCGGCGAGCAGCTCCGTCTCGGGGCGCGGGATGAGGGCGCGGCGGTCGGTCCGCACGCGGAGGCCGAACCACTCCTTGAAGCCGCGCAGGTAGGCGATCGGCTCCCCGGCGGCACGACGCTCGACCAGGCCGGCGAGGTCGACCAGCAGCTCGGGCGCGACGGGGTCATCGCCGTGGCCGAGGAGCCAGGCACGCTCGCGGCCCATGAGGTGCCCCAGCAGGAGCTCGGCGTCGAGGCGCGACGTATCGGGCTCGACCTCGCGCAGGCGCCGGGTGACGTCGGCGATCACGGCGGCGACGGTGGTGCGCTGCGCGGTCATCGGTCTGCCGGGGACGTCAGGCCCCGAGGTCGCCGAGGCGATCCTCGCGGTCGCGCTCGGCGAGCGGCTCGATCACCCGGTCGAGGTCGCCCTCGAGCACGCCGGGCAGGTTGTGCACGGTGAGCCCGATCCGATGGTCGGTGATCCGGTCATCGGGGAAGTTGTAGGTGCGGATCTTCTCGGCGCGCTCGCCGGTGCCGACCTGGGAGCGACGGACGTCGCCGCGCTCCTCGGCGAGGCGCTGCCGCTCGGCCTCGAAGAGCCGGGCGCGGAGGACGGCCAGCGCCTTGGCCTTGTTCTTGTGCTGGCTCTTCTCGTCCTGGATCGCCACCACCGTGCCGGTCGGGAGGTGGGTGATGCGCACCGCGGAGTCGGTGGTGTTGACGCTCTGTCCTCCGGGGCCGCTCGATCGGTACACGTCGATCCGCAGGTCCTTCTCGTCGATCTGGAGGTCGACCTCCTCGGCCTCGGGGAGGACGCTCACCGTGGCCGTCGAGGTGTGGATGCGCCCCGCCGACTCGGTGGTGGGGACCCGCTGCACGCGGTGCACGCCGGACTCCCACTTGAGGCGCGAATAGGCGCCGTCGCCATGGATCTCGGCGATGACCTCCTTGAGCCCGCCGCCGTCGCTCTCCGACGCAGTGAGCACCTCGGTCTTCCAGCGCCGCCGTTCGGCGTAGCGCACGTACATCCGGAACAGGTCGGCGGCGAAGATGGCCGCCTCGTCGCCGCCCGCGCCGGCGCGCACCTCCACGATCACGTCGCGCTCGTCGTTCGGATCGCGCGGGACGAGCAGCGCACGCAGCTCGGCATCGACGGTGGCCAGCCTGGCCTCGACCTCCGCCGCCTCGTCGCGCGCCATGGCCGCCACGTCAGCATCGGGATCCGCGGTCATCTGGCGCGCTGCGTCGAGCTGGTCACGCAGACCACGCCAGGTCCGGAAGGCGGTCACCATCGGTTCGAGGCGCGACAGCTCGCGCCCGAGCTCCTGGAGACGCCCCGGATCGCGCGCCACGTCCGGCGTCGAGAGGAGGCGGCTGATCTCGTCGTGGCGCGCCTCCGCCTCGCGCAGGCGGTCGATCATGCCGTCGGCGTGGGGGCCGGCTGCGTGCCCGCGGGAGCCCCGCCGGCCGCCTCGCGATCGGCGGCCAGGCAGCTCTCGAGGCTGGCGATGCTGACCTCCAGCATCGAGCGGTCGGGCGGGCGCGTGGTGAGCGACTGCAGCCACAGGCCGGGCGCGTAGACGGCGCGCACCACCCGGTTGCCGTAGTGGCTCGCGCCGAAGCGCACCAGCTCGTAGGCCACCGCCGCGATGACCGGCACGAGCACGATGCGGCTCAGGAACAGGAGCGGCAGCGGCACGCCGGCCCGCGGGATGAGGCTGAAGAAGAAGATGCTGATGACGACCACGATGAGGATGAAGGTCGTCCCGCAGCGCGTGTGCGCGGTGCTGAAGCGGTCGACCTCCTCGGGGGTGAGCGGGCGCTGCGCCTCGTTGGCGCTGATCGCCTTGTGCTCCGCGCCGTGGTAGGCGAAGACGCGCCGGATGTCCTCCATGAGGCCGATGAGACCGATGTAGGCGATGAAGATCACCAGCCGGATGAGCCCCTCGACCAGGTTGGCGAGCAGGTCGGACTCGACCGCGCTCTCGGCGAACGTCGACAGGAAGAGCGGCAGCAGGAAGAAGAGGACCACCGCGAAGCCGAGGCTGAAGATCATGGTCGCCACCATGGTCCCCTTGCCGATCTGAATGTCCTCGCCCTCGGCGGCGATGGCGGCCGAGCGCATCAGCATCCGCGTCCCGAGCACCAGCGTCTCGTAGAGCACGAAGACGCCGCGCGCGAACGGCACCTTCACCCAGCGGCCGCTGGTGAGGGCATGCGGCAACGGCTCCGACATGGTGCGGATCTCGCCCGATGGGGGTCGCACGCTCATCGCCACCGTCGTGCGGCCACGCATCATGACCCCCTCGATGAGGGCCTGCCCGCCGTAGAAGAAGTCGGGCATGCGGTACTTCGCGCGGCCGGCAGCCGACCCTACCGTCTCGATCACGAACGGGCCGGCGGCCATGATCAGCTCGGGGATGAGGAAGACGAGGTGGGGCGCAAGACGCGCCGGCCACCATGACGGCGACCGGCGCATCGATGAACCTCGGGGCGGCGTGGGAGCGCTCAGCGCAGGGCGCGCTCCATGCGCTTCTGGAATCGCTCCACCTGCCCGGCCGTGTCGACGATGTTCTGCGTGCCCGTGTAGAACGGGTGGCAGTTGCTGCAGACCTCGACCCGGATCGACTCCGCGGTGGAGCCGACGGTGAACGTGTTGCCGCACACGCAGTGCACGTTTGCCTGGTGGTAGGTGGGATGGATCTCGGTCTTCATGGGAACACTCCGGGTGCTGCGCGTGCGCGCCGCGGGGCTCAGGCCTCCGCGACGACCACGCTGACGCGCTTCTTGTTGCGCGCCTGGTGGCTGAACTTGACGGTCCCGTCGCTGGTGGCGAAGAGGGTGTAATCCCGCCCCATGCCGACGTTCTCGCCGGGATTGAAGGTGCTGCCGCGCTGACGGACGATGATCGTCCCGGCGTTGACGAGCTGCCCGTCGCCGCGCTTGACGCCGAGCCGCTTGCCGGCGCTGTCGCGGCCGTTCTTGCTGGACGAGCCAGCCTTCTTGTGGGCCATCGGTCGTTACTCCTTGTCGGCCTTGGTCGACCGGGTGCGGGTCGCGCGCTTCGGCTTGTCGGTCGCCGCCGACGTGGCGTCGGCCGCCTTGGCGCGGGTCGCGCGCTTCGGCTTGTCCGCTGCCGGTGAGGCCGATGCGGCGGCCTTGGGCTTCGCGGCGGCCTTGGGCTTCGCGGCGGCCTTCGGCTTCGCGGCGGCCTTCGGCGTGGCGGCGGCCTTCGGCTTTGCGGCGGCCTTGGGGGCCGCTTCGGTGCTAGGCGTCTCCGCAGTGTCGCTCTTGCCGCCGGCGCTGATCCGGTCGATGCGGACGCGGAGCAGGTCCTGGCGATGCCCGGTGCGGCGGCGGTACTTGACCTTCTGCTTGAACTTGAAGATGACCACCTTCGGACCGCGCTCGGCGCGGAGCACCGTGCCGGTGACGGTGGCTCCCGAGACGAGCGGGGTGCCGATCGTCACGTCGTCGCCGTCGCCGACGAGGAGGACGCGA
This sequence comes from Candidatus Limnocylindria bacterium, assembly GCA_035699665.1. GTDB lineage: Bacteria > Chloroflexota > Limnocylindria > QHBO01 > QHBO01 > JAICQM01. The sequence continues at coordinate 42,605 of DASSPJ010000072.1, read as the reverse complement.
TCGAAGGTGACCGATGCCCCCGCGTCCGCCGTCAGCTTCTCGATGAGAAGCTCGCTGCCAGCCTCGACGCGGTACTGCTTACCGCCTGTGGCGACGACAGCGTACATGGTCAACTCCGTGTGCTTGGGTTCGTGGGTTGAAGCGGGGCGCGCCCTGCGGCACGCACAACGACGCGGGCCGACCCGTGGTCGCCCGCGGACCAGCAAGTCTACCGAGCGATCGGGGGAGTGTCAACGAAGAGGAGGCGCGTGCGGACCGCGACCGCCGTGCGCAGCGGCACGTCCAGGGCCTGCACCACGTCCTCCGGCCGCCCGGCCCCGGTGGCATCGAGGCGCAGCACCATCCGGAGGCGGGCGCTGCGCGCCTTCTCGTCCACCTCGAGCACCTCGACGTCCTCGATGAGCGGCCGCAGGTCGCGGTCGCCGGCGTCGACGCGTCGCTCCGACTCGCCCTTGCGCCGCTTCCCGGGGAGCGTCTTCGCGGCGAGCAGCCTGACGACCGCCCCGCGCAGCTCGTCGCTGGTCAGGGCGTCGTTGCCGATGGCGGTGACCTCGTACTCGGCGGCACGGAGCTGCGAGGCGGCGGACGGGTAGCCATGCCACACCTCGCGGGCGTCGAGCAGCTCGATCCCCTCCGGGAACAGCTGGCCAGCGGCCTGGATCTGCTCGATCGGCACCAGGTCGTCGAAGTAGGCCTCGACGATCTCGCCCCGCAGCTCGAGCCCCACCGGCGGGTTCGCCGCCAGCTTGACGCGCGGGCGCGGCTTGGCCGCGTTGGTGCGGCTCAGCGGCAGGCCGGCCTGGGTGAAGGCCTCGGCAAAGGCGGGGACGAGATCCGACTGCCGGAGGCGCAGCGCCGGGGCTCGTCGGGAAAACAGGATCTGCCAGCGCTGGCGCGGCTGATCGGTCGGTGATCGGTCTGTCATGTCAACGCCAGATGGTACCGCCGCGCCCGCTCGACGGGAAGCGGGCACCTATCATGCGGAACGCGCCGACCTGGCGCGACCGGAGCTGGAGGAGGCGCATGGCCGAGCTGCTGGGTGCGCTGCGGCGCCATCGGCTGTCGCTCTTCGCCCTCGCCATGGTGGTGGCCGTGGCGTGGCTGCTGTGGACGGCCCGGGGCGCGCTGCCGGCGTTCGTCATCGGTCTGGCGCTGGCGTTCGTGCTCGACCCGATCGTCACCCTCGTCCAGCAGCGGACCGGCATGCCGCGCTGGGCCGGCGTCCTGGTCGCCTACGCCCTGGTCGTCGCCTTCGTCTGGATCCTGGTCGCGTTTGCCGTCCCACCGATCGCGCGCCAGGCGCGTGAGCTCATCGAGCGCGGGCCGGAGCTGGGGGCGGCGGTGAGCGCGTGGGAGCGCGACCTCGAGGCGTGGTACCGGTCGCTGGCTCTGCCTCCCGAGCTGCGCGAGGTGATCGACAGCTCCATCGCCCGCGGCCGCGAGGCGTTCGGCGAGCTGCTGCAGGCGATCGCCGGGCCGATCGTGACCCAGGCGGTCCGGATGGCCAGCTTCGTCCTGGGGCTGGTCATCATCCCGGTCTGGCTCTTCTTCGTCCTGAAGGACCGCGAGCGCTTCCCCCGCGCGGTCGGCTCGGCCCTGCCGCCGAGCTGGCGCGCTGACGCCGATTCGGTCCTCGCCATCCTGGCGCGGGTGGGCGGCCGCTGGGTGCGCGGCCAGCTGCTGCTCGGCGCGTCGATCTTCGCGGCGACGGCCATCGGCCTGACGTTCCTGGTGCTCATCGGCTTCCGGGAGCTCGGCGAGTTCACCCTGGTGCTGGCCCTCATCGCGGGCATCCTGGAGTGGTTCCCGATCATCGGACCGATCATCGCCGCGGTCCCGGCGATCCTGATCGCGCTGACCATCTCGCCGGCCGCCGTGGTGGCGGTGGTGATCCTCTACACCGCCGTCCAGCAGCTCGAGAACAACCTGCTCGTCCCCAAGGTGATGGGCGACGCCGTGGAGCTGCACCCGGCGGTCATGATCCTGGCGCTGGTCGTGGGCGGCGCGCTGTTCGGCATCGGCGGCGCCATCCTGGCCGCGCCGATCGTCGCCATCGGGCGCGACCTGTACCGATACGGCTTCCGCCGCCTCTCCGGCGTCGACGCCGACGCCGCGCGGCAGGCCGTGCTGGGAGATGAACCGGCTCCCGCCGCCGAGGAGCCACCGGACTCCGAGACGCCGGCACCCGCGCCAGTCGATAAAGCTGAGTAAACCGCCACCTTTCTAGGCAAACCGGGGTGAAACGACGTCCCCGCTGACGGCTCCTAGAACGTCGGCTTGGCGGCGTTCAGGCGCACCGACTCGAGAATTCCCATCCCGAACAGCAGCGAGATGAGCGACGACCCGCCGTAGGTGACGAACGGCAGCGGGATACCGGTCACCGGCATGATCCCCACCACCATCCCGACGTTCACCAGCACCTGGAACAGGATCATGGTGGCGAGCCCCACGGCCACCATCGAGCCGAGCGCGTCGCCGGCCTGCCAGCCGATGCGCAGGATGCGCCAGATGAGGAGGGCGAAGAGCGCCAGCAGCAGCAGCCCTCCGACCAGGCCGAGCTCCTCGGCCACCACGGTGAAGATGAAGTCCGTGCTCTGCACCGGCAGCAGCCCCGACTGGTTGAGCCGGCCGGCGGTCAGCCCCTGGCCGAACAGCCCACCCGATCCCACCGCGTTCAGGGCCTGCACCAGCTGATAGCAGGCTCCCTGTGCGTCCGCCGCCGGGTCGAGGAAGCAGAACAGGCGCTGCCGCTGGTAGTCCTGCAGGGCGCCGATGGCGAACGGTGCGGCCGCCACCACCGCGCCGGTGAGGATCGCCAGCCAGCCGATGCTCGCTCCGCTCATGAACAGCATGCCACCGAGGATCGCCACGAAGACGAGGGCCGTGCCGAGATCGGGCTGGCTGAAGACGAGGAAGGTGGGCGGCGCCATCAGCGCCCCGGCGCCGACGATCGTCGACAGGCGACCGACCCGCTCGCGACGGCTGGCGAGGAACGATGCCAGCACCACGATCATGAGCACCTTGCTGACCTCGCTGAACTGGAAGTCGAGCCCGGCAACGGTGATCGACATCTGGGCGCCGAACAGGTTCGTGCCCAGCACGAGGGTCAGCGCGAGCAGGGCCAGCACGGCGGCGTAGATCGGCGCGGTGAAGGGCTGGAGCCAGTGGTAGTCGATGCTGGCCACCACGACGAAGATGGTGAGGCCGATGGCGGCCCAGATCACGGTCTTCACCGGCTGGCTCAGCGTGCCGGGTGCCGCCGGCTCGTCGTAGCTGGCCGAGTACCCGAGCACCACGCCGAACCCGATGAGCAGCAGCACGTACACGAACAGCTGCACGTCGAAGGCGCGCCATTCGCGAGCGACCGACGCGCCACGGAGCGTGGAGCTGACGAGGCCCATCGGTCAGTTCGCCGCCACGAGGCTGAAGTCCCGCGGGTCGAGGCGCAGGTCCTGGTCGAGGCCGTAGTGCTGCTGGAGGAAGTACTTGACCACCTCCAGCGACACGTTGCCGGGGACCACCGCCGAGTAGGCGAAGGTCACGACCGCCAGCTCGGCGTCGGTGGCGCCGGGCGCACTCGGCAGGTAGGCCACGAACCACGAGTGGAACGGGAGCGTCCCCTCGCTGGTGGGCTCGCCGAACTCGGCGGTGCCGGTCTTGCCCGAGAGGGCTCCCGGCAGGCGCAGGTCGCGGATGTTGTAGGCATGCCCGGTGGTAATGACCTCGCGGGCCCCGATGCGCATCGTCTGCATCGTCGCGGCGCTGGCTCCCAGCTCGGCGACCATCTCGGGTGGGGCGGGGGTGACCAGCGCGCCCTGGTGGTCGGCGGTGCCACGGACGATCTGCGGTCGCATCAGGCGGCCGCCGTTGGCCAGGGTGCAGTAGGCGTTCAGCAGCTGGAGCGGCGTCACGGCGATCACGTTCTGCCCGATCCCCGCCTGGGCCAGCTCGCCGGTGAACACGCCCGGCCGGCCCTGCGACTGCGCCCAGCGGGTGCTGGCCACGATGCCACCGGTCTCGCCCGGCAGTCGGACGCCGGTGGGGTGCCCGAAGCCCAGCTTCTCGGCCCACGCGCCGAGCCGATCGACCCCGAGCTTGATGGCCATCTGGTAGTAGAAGGTGTCGGAGCTGACCGCGAAGGCATCGGTGATGTCCAGCGGGCCGAAGCCCTGGCGGTTCCAGTCGAACAGGCACTCGCCCCGGGGCGCGCCGGGGATCTGGTAGCAGCCGTAGGTCGGCCACCGCTGGCCGGCGGTGGTGACCCCCTCCTCGAGGGCCGCGATGCTGGTCACCAGCTTGAAGGTCGAGCCGGGCGGGTAGATGTCGGCGATGGCGTGGTTGCGCAGCGGCTGGCCCTCGGCCGCCAGGTACGCCTGGTAGTCGGCGGCGCTGATCCCACCGGCAAACTTGTTGTTGTCGTAGGCGGGCAGCGACACCATGGCCAGGATCTCGCCGGTCTGCGGGTTCATGACGATCGTCACGCCCTGCTCGACGCCGACCGCCTCCATGCCCCAGCGCAGCGCGTCGGTCGCGGTGCGCTGCATCTCGGCGTCGATGGTGAGCTGGAGGCTCTGGCCGGGGACGGGCTCGCGGATCGTGTCGAGCACGGCGCCGGTCCGACCGCCGGCGTCGCGCTCGACGAGCTGGGCGCCGTTCGTGCCGCGCAGCTCCTCCTCGTAGCTGGCCTCGACCCCGGCCCGCCCGATGGCGTCGTCGGGGAGGTAACCGGCCGCGGTGAGCTCGTCGAGCTCGTCGGCGTTGACCGGACCGAGGTACCCCACAACGTGCGAGAGGAGGCTGCCGTCGACCGTGCCGTCCTCGTCGAGGTACTGCCGGATCGGTTCGGCCTCGACGACGATCCCCGGGAGCTGGTCGGCTCGCTCGCCGAGGATCAGCGCCGCGTCGCGATGCACGCCGCGCGCGAGCGGGACGAGGTCGTACGGGGAGCCGGAGAACGCGTCGAGGCGACTCCGCAGGTCTCGCGAGTCGGCGCCGATGACTCGTGCCACCTCGCCCAGCACGATCCCGGTCCGGGCCCCGGGAAGGTCGGCCGGGCGGGCCTTCACGGTCCAGGACGGCACGTTCACCGCCAGCGGGCGGCCCTCGCGGTCGTAGATCAGGCCGCGCGCGGCGGGGATCGGCAGCTCGATCGTCCCGACCGATGCCGCGCGCCGCGCGTAGGCGGCGCCGTCGACCACCTGGAGCTGGACGAGCCGTCCGGCCAGCGCCGTGAAGACGACCGCCGCGGCCACGCCGAAGGCAATGAATCGCGCACGCGAGCGGGGCAGGTCGCGGCCGCGACCCTCGTTCAGGTCAGCCATCGCAGCGCGCTCCGGGGCGTCACCACGCGGGGCGCTCCTCGAGCACGCCGAGGCGCCCGGCCAGCAGCCGCACGGGGAAGAGGAGGAGCCCGGCGATGACCGCGTTCAGGACCGCCGCGGGCAGCATGATCGCGAGCGCGTCGCCGCCACCGGTGGCGTCCCCGACCAGTCGACCGATGGTGAGCGCCGCCGCATCCGCGACGAGGCTGCCGCCGAACGCGGCTGCCACCGGGTACACCCACACCAGGCGCCCGAAGAGGCGGTCGCCGCCGGCCACCGTTGCGCTCACCAGCAGCAGGGCCAGGGGCAGGCCGCCGAGCGGGGCATTCACCAGCAGGTTGGCGGTGAGGCCGGCCGTGAACGCCCAGATCGTCCCCTGGGCGAAGCCGAAGACGGCGGTGACCAGCACGACCGCCACGAGGGCGAGGTTGGGGTGGACGCCGCCGACGTCGATCACCGGGGCGAGGCCGGCATGGACGATCCCGGCGAGGATGGCGAGCAGCGCGCTGGTGTAGGTGATGGCCGGAGCTCCCCGGATACCGATGTGCTGGGCGGCTGCCGTGGAGTATACCGAGCCCCAGCCGGCGGCATGACATTGTCCACAATGTTTCACGTGAAACGCCGAGAGTTGCACGTGGAACGCGGCGCGATAAGGCTGCGGTAAGCGGCGGCAAAGGCCCGCAACTGCTAGAATGAGCGTGCCCATCTGAACTCGCTGCGGAGCGCTCGTGATCAGGGTCACGGCCTGCACCAACCAGAAGGGCGGCGTCGGCAAGACGACGACCGTGGTGAACCTGGCGGCCTACCTGGCCCTCTCCGGCACCTCGACCCTCGTCATCGACCTCGACCCCCAGGGGAACGCCACGAGCGGCCTGGGCGTCGATCGACGTTCGCTCGATCGGTCCGTCTACAACGTCCTCATCGACCGCGCTCCGATGGATGAGCTCGTGATCGGCACACCAATCGGAGGATTGGACCTCGTGCCCTCCGCCCCGGCGCTGTCGGGTGCCGAGGTGGAGCTGGTCGCGGTGCCGGCCCGCGAGCGGCGCCTGGCGGCCAGCCTGGCGGCGCTCAGCCGCCCGTACGACCGGGTGCTCATCGACTGCCCGCCCTCACTCGGGCTGCTGACGGTGAACGCCCTGACCGCCGCCGACGGGGTCCTCATCCCGATCCAGACCGAGTACTACGCCCTGGAGGGCCTGAGCCAGCTGGTGAACACCATCCGCCTCGTTCGCGAGGGGCTGAATCCACGACTCGAGATCGATGGCGTGCTGCTGACCATGTACGACGCCCGCACCAACCTCTCCGCCCAGGTGGCGGCCGAGGTGCGGCGGCACATGAACGGCACCGTCTACCGGACCGTCGTGCCGCGCAGCGTCCGCCTCTCCGAGGCCCCGAGCCACGGGCTGCCGGTGGCCCTCTACGACCCCGCATCGCGCGGGGCTGAGGCGTATCGGTCCCTGGCGGGGGAGGTTGCGGCGCGTGGCTAGCGAGCGAAATTCGCGCGGCTTCGGACTCGGGCGCGGTCTGGATGCGCTGATCCCGCGCCCCACCCGTGACGAGCCCGGGGTGCTCCAGCTGCCGCTCGATCGGATCCGGCGCAACCGGCATCAGCCGCGCGAGCATTTCGACGACGAGCGGCTCGGTGAGCTGGCCGCCTCCATCGCGGTGCACGGGGTGCTGCAGCCGATCGTGGTCCGTGCGCTCGCGGACGGCGAGTACGAGCTCGTCGCCGGGGAGCGACGCCTGCGCGCCAGCCGCCTGGCGGGTCTCGACCAGATCCCGGCCATCGTGCGCGAGACCGAGGGCGGCGAGCAGCTCGAGCTGGCCCTCATCGAGAACGTGCAGCGCGCCGATCTGAACCCCATCGAGGCCGCCTTCGCCTACCGCGAGCTGACCCAGCGTTTCGGGCTCACCCACGAGGCGGTGGCCCGCCAGGTCGGCAAGAGCCGCGTGGCGGTCAGCAACGCCCTGCGCCTGCTCGACCTGGCCCCGGAGACGCGCCAGGCGATCGTGGAGGGCCACATCAGCGAGGGTCATGGCCGCGCGCTGGCCGCCATCACCGTCCCGGAGCTCCAGCGGGCGGTCCTGGGCGTGGTCCTCGAGCAGGGCCTCTCGGTGCGCCAGACCGAGGAACTCGTGCGGCGCAAGCGCGAGACGCCCGCGCCGGCGCGTCGCCGCCCCGAGGTCAGCGGCGATCTCGCCGACCTCGAGGCGCAGCTGCGCGGCATGCTCGCCACCAAGGTGGCCATCAGCCGCACGCGCCGCGGCGGCCGCCTCACCATCGACTTCTACTCCGACGAGGAGCTCGATCGGATCTACGCCATCATCACCCGCGGCAGCGGCGGCGCACCGGCATCGGCTGCGGTCACGCCCACCGACGCGGGCCTGGAGGTCTCGCACCGTTCATGACCGCTGAGCCAGCGCGGCGCACCCGCCGCACGAAGGAGGCCGGCTACACGGCAGCCAACATCCAGGTCCTCGAGGGCCTGCAGGCGGTCCGCAAGCGGCCGGGGATGTACATCGGCTCGACCGATGCGCGGGGCCTCCACCAGCTCGTCTGGGAGGTCGTCGACAACAGCATCGACGAGGCGATGGCCAACGTCGCCACGCGCATCCACGTCACGATCCACGCGGACGGGCAGATCGAGGTCGTCGACGACGGCCGCGGCATTCCGGTCGACCGGCACAGCACCGGCAAGAGCGCCCTCGAAGTGATCATGACCGTGCTGCACGCGGGCGGGAAGTTCGGTGGCGGCGGCTACAAGGTGTCGGGCGGGCTGCACGGTGTCGGGGTCAGCGTGGTGAACGCCCTCAGCGCCGACATGCGGGTCGAGGTGCTGCGCGACGGGAAGCGGTGGGTGCAGGAGTTCAGCCGAGGCGCGCCGAAGTCCGGCGTGGCCGCCCGGGGCGGCCCGGCCGAGGCGAACCGCGGCCTGCCCCCCGAGTGGCACCGCAAGAGCGGCACGCGCACCTTCTTCACCCCGGACCCCGAGATGTTCGAGACGCTGGACTTCAGCTGGGAGACGATCTCGACGCGCCTGCGCGAATCGGCCTACCTGAACAAGGGCGTCTGGATCTGCCTCCGCGACGAGCGCGTCGACCGCGAGAAGAACTTCTACTTCGAGGGTGGGGTGACGAGCTTCGTGCGCCACCTGAACCGGCGCCGCGACGTGCTGAACCCTCGACCGATCTACGTCGAGAAGCTCGTCGCCGGCACCAACGTCGAGGTGGCGCTGCAGTACAACGACGGCTTCGCGGAGAACGTGCTGCCGTTCGCCAACAACATCCACACCGTCGACGGCGGGACGCACGTGGCCGGCTTCCGCGCCGCGCTGACCGGCTCGCTGAATACCTGGGCGCGCAAGTCGAGCACGCTGTCGGAGAAGGAGGCCAACCTCTCCGGCGACGACGTCCGTGAGGGACTCACCGCGGTCATCAGCGTCAAGCTCACCGATCCCCAGTTCGAGGGGCAGACGAAGGCCAAGCTGGGCAACGCGGACGTCAAGGGGATCGTGCAGAACGTCGTCACCGAGGGCATCATCCAGCACCTCGAGGAGAACCCCGCGGACGGGCGCCGGATCATCGAGAAGTGCCTCACCTCGGCACGCGCCCGCGAGGCGGCGCGCAAGGCGCGCGACCTCGTCATTCGCAAGGGCGCGCTGGAGGGGATGGCACTCCCCGGCAAGCTGGCCGACTGCCAGGAGCGCGACCCGAGCAAGAGCGAGCTGTACATCGTCGAGGGCGACTCGGCCGGCGGCTCGGCCAAGCAGGGGCGCGATCGGCGCAACCAGGCCGTGCTGCCCATGTTCGGCAAGATGCTCAACGTCGAGAAGGCCCGCCTCGATCGGGTCCTCAGCAGCGACAAGATCCGGCCGCTGGTCATCGCGCTCGGCGCCGGCATCGGTGAGACGTTCGACATCAGCAAGCTGCGCTACCACAAGATCTGCCTCCTTTCCGACGCGGATGTCGACGGGGCGCACATCAGCACGCTGCTGCTCACCTTCTTCTACCGCCACATGCCGCAGGTGATCGAGGAGGGGTACCTGTACCTCTGCCAGCCACCCCTGTTCCGCATCAGCACCGGCAAGGTGACGCGCTACGCGCACACCGAGAAGGACCGCGACCTCGCCGTCAAGGAGCTCTCCCGCGAGGGGCGCACCAAGAACATCAGCGTGCAGCGCTTCAAGGGGCTGGGCGAGATGAACCCCGAGCAGCTGTGGGAGACGACCATGAACCCGGAGACGCGCACGCTGCTGCGGATCGAGGTCAACGACGCATCCGAGGCGGACGACGTGTTCGCGACCCTCATGGGCGAGCGCGTCGAGCCGCGCCGCGACTTCATCAGGGGCGAGGCCCGCAAGGTCCGCAACCTGGACATCTGAGCACACCGTACGGACGAGACGACAGACCGATGCCATCGCGACACACCGCTGACATCCGCCAGGTGCACGCCAAGACCGGACGGTCGATCGATGAGTGGTGCGAGCTGCTCGAGGCGAACGGCGTGGCCGATCGCCGCGAGGCGGTGAACACGCTCCGCGACGGCTACGCCGTCAGCCACGCCTTCGCGCTGGCCATCGCCGACCACTGCCTGCGCAAGTCCGGCGACGACGAGTGGGGCGCGGGCTACGACTTCGACGAGGAGGACGATCGCTGGTGAGCGAGGCGACCGGCACGGTCGGCACGAGCCGCGAGATCCTCGGGGGCGACGGCCGCCGCTACGCGTTCGCGGACCACAACTGCTTCGCCTGTGGCGGGCAGAACCCGATCGGCATGCACCTCGAGATCGAGCTCGGCGAGGGCACCGCGCGCACGGAATGGGTCCCGAGCGGCGACTACGTCGGCTGGGAGCAGAAGGTCCACGGCGGGATCCTGGCCACGCTCCTCGACGAGGTCATGGCCTGGGCGCCGTCCAGCTACGACTCGTGGGCGGTCACCGCCGAGATGCAGATCCGCTTCCGCGCGCCGGCCAACCCGGGGGAGCGCCTCGTGGCCACCGGGCGCGTGATCGACCGGCGGCGGCGCATCTACCGCGTCGCCGGTGAGGTGCGCGGCGCTGACGGGCGCCTCGTCGCCGAGGCCGAGGGCCGCTTCCTGGGCGCCACGCCGAGCGAGAAGCGGTCGCTCAAGGAGCGGTACGGCATGCCGCTCGACCTGCCGGCCGCCGGGGCCCGTCGGGAGTGAACGCGACAATGACGACAGTACCGACACGAAGGTAGGGTAGTCCAGACCGATGGAGATGCAGCGCAGCAACGAGCGCCCGGTGGCGATCGAGGACGAGATGCGGACGGCGTACATCGACTACGCCATGAGCGTCATCGTCAGCCGCGCGCTGCCCGACGTGCGCGACGGCCTCAAGCCGGTCCACCGCCGGATCCTCTACACGATGCACGAGATGGGGCTGCGCTCCACCGCGGCGTACCGCAAGTGCGCCGGCGTCGTGGGCGAGGCGATGGCCAAGTACCACCCGCACGGCGACCTCGCGCTGTACGACACCCTCGTCCGCCTGGCGCAGGACTTCAGCCTGCGCTACCCGCTGGTCGACGGCCAGGGCAACTTCGGCTCGATCGACGGCGACCCGCCGGCGGCCATGCGCTACACCGAGGCCCGCATGGCGGCGATCACCGATGAGGTGCTCGCCGACATCGAGAAGGAGACGGTCGACTTCGTCGACAACTACGACGGCCGCCTGCGGCAGCCGGTGGTGCTCCCCTCGAAGCTGCCGAACCTGCTCGTCAACGGCTCGAGCGGGATCGCGGTGGGCATGGCGACCAACATCCCGCCGCACAACCTGACCGAGGTGTGCGAGGCGATCACGCGGCTCATCGACAATCCCGAGATGACCGTCGACGAGCTGGCCGAGATCGTGAAGGGTCCCGACTTCCCGACCGGCGGCACCATCTTCCGCTACGAGGACCAGCGCAACCCGCTGTCGGGCGAGCGGGAGCGGGTCGACGCCATCCGCCACATGTACGCCACCGGGCGGGGGCGGATCATCATGCGCGGCCAGGTGGCCTTCGAGGAGACCGCCGCCGGACGCATGGCGGTGGTGATCACCGAGCTGCCGTACCAGGTCAACAAGACGACGCTGATCGAGAAGATGGCGGACCTCGTGTCGGCCAAGCGGATCACCGACGTCAGCGACATTCGCGACGAAAGCGACCGGGACGGCATGCGCATCGTCGTCGACGTCAAGCGCGACGGGTCGCCGCACACCGTCATGCAGCAGCTCTTCAAGCACACGCCGCTCCAGACGAGCTTCAGCGCCAACATGCTGGCCCTGGTCGACGGGCAGCCGGTGACCCTGGGCCTGAAGCGGATGCTCGAGCACTACATCACCTATCGACGCGAGGTGGTCCGTCGACGGACCGAGTTCGACCTCGCGCGGGCGCAGGAGCGGGCCCACATCCTCGAGGGCCTCAAGATCGCCCTCGACAATCTCGACGAGGTGATCGCCACGATCCGCGCCTCGGCCGATACCGATGCGGCGCGGGCGGCGCTCATGACCCGCTTCGGCCTCTCCGAGGCACAGGCCAACGCGATCCTGGAGATGCAGCTGCGGCGCCTGGCGGCCCTCGAGCGCAAGAAGATCGAGGACGAGTATCGGGCCGTCATCCAGCTGATCGCCGAGCTCGAGGACCTGCTGGCCAACCCGCGCAAGGTGATGCTCGTCATCCAGGGCGAGCTCGCCGACCTGGTCAAGAAGTACGGCGACGACCGCAAGACGCGCATCCAGGCCGATGCGAACCGCGAGCTGACCGAGGAGGACCTGGTCGCCCGCGAGGACGTGGTGGTCACGCTCAGCCAGCGTGGCTATGTCAAGCGCCAGGCGATCGGGACGTTCCGCAGCCAGCGCCGCGGCGGCCGTGGCAAGCTGGCGATGATCACCCGCGAGGAGGACGCGGTGCGCCACCTGCTGGTGGCCAGCACCCACGATTCGATCCTCTTCTTCACCAATCGCGGGCGGGTCTTCATCACCCGCGTGTACGCCCTTCCCGAGGCGAGCCGGCAGGCGAAGGGGATCCCGATCATCAACCTGCCGGGCGTGCAGGTCGAGTCCGGCGAGTACGTGAGCTCGGTGATCGCGCTCCCGCAGTTCGAGCCGGACCACTACCTGGTGATGGCCACCCGCCGCGGCATGATCAAGAAGACGTCGCTCGCCGACTACGGGCGGATCCGCGCCAACGGGCTCATCGCCATCAGCCTCGTCGACGGCGACGAGCTCCAGTGGGTCGGCCTGTCGGACGGCGGCAGCGACATCATCCTGGCCACCCGCAAGGGCCAGGCCGCCCGCTTCCGGGAGTCCGAGGTGCGCCCCATGGGGCGCGACACGCGCGGTGTGACCGGGATCCGGCTCAAGAGCGGCGACGAGGTCGTCGGGATGGAGGTCGTCCGCGACCCGACCAACGAGCTGCTGGTGGTCACCGAGCAGGGTTACGGCAAGCGGACCGAGGTCGAGGACTTCCCGATCAAGCACCGCGCCACCGGCGGCGTGATCGCCAACTCGCTGAACCGCGACACCGGCGACGTCGCCGCCGTGCGCCTCGTCGGCCGCGAGGACGAGGAGATGATGCTCATCACCCAGGAGGGCACGATCCTGCGGACCGAGGTCTCATCGGTCAATCGCTACCGGCGCGCCAGCCGGGGAGTGACGGTCATGAAGCCCCAGGCGGACGACCGGATCGTGAGCATCGCCGTCTTCGTCGACGATCGCCAGCCCGAGCTGCTCGACCCCGAGGGCGAGCCCGAGCCGACCGGATAGGCCGGCGGCAGGGTAGAATCGGTCATCGGAAGGCCCCCCTGCCGAGGAGTTCACGTGTACGCCGACGAGTTCAGCATCTACGCCGGCAACGCGAATCGCCCGCTCGCCCAGCGGATCTGCGCGTACCTCCACACCAAGCAGGGGGAGGTCGAGGTGTTCCAGTTCGCGAACGAGAACATCTTCGTGCGCGTCCTCGAGAACGTGCGCGAGCAGGACGTCTTCCTGGTGCAGCCGACGAGCCGCCCGGTCAACGACTCGATCATGGAGCTGCTGATCATGATCGACGCCTTCAAGCGCGCCAGCGCGGGACGCATCACGGCGGTCATCCCGTACTACAGCTACGGGCGCAGCGACAAGAAGGACCAGCCGCGGGTGCCGATCACCGCGCGCCTGGTGGCCGACATGCTCACCGTCGCCGGAGCCGACCGGGTCCTCACCATGGACCTCCACCAGGGCCAGATCCAGGGCTTCTTCAGCATCCCGGTGGACGAGCTGACCGCGGTCAACCTGCTGGCCGGCTACATCAAGGCCAAGGAGCTCGAGGACGTGGTGGTGGTCAGCGAGCTGGGGTTCGCCAAGAAGGCGCGCAACTTCGCCGAGCTCCTCTCGGCGCCGCTGGCGATCGTCGAGAAGCGCCGCGTCGGCAACCAGGACCAGACCGAGCTGATGAACATCATCGGCGACGTGCGCGGCAAGGTGGCGGTCATCATCGACGACGAGGTCGACACCGCCGGCTCGCTGATGGAGGCGGTGGGAGCCCTGGAGGCCGAGGGAGCGACGGCGATCTACTCGATGGCCACCCACGGCGTCTTCTCCGGCTCCGCGCTCGACCGGATCAACGGCAGCGCCATCACCGAGGTGGTGGTGACCGATACGATTCCGCTGCCGCCCGGCGCCGATGACTCGCGGATCACGGTCCTGTCCGTGGCCCCGCTCTTCGGTGAGGCGATCCGCCGCATCCATCGCGGCGAAAGCGTCGGCGCGCTCTTCTCCTCCGAGGTCGAGATGGTCGAGGAGATGACCTTCTGGTCGGAGGACGCCGAGAGCGACGATCCCGGCGACGACGAGGAGCCCGTTCGGATCGCTGCCGGCTAGCTGAGCGGCGGGGGGTTGGGAGCAGACCCCGGGATCCGGACGGCGGCACCGCGCGGGCTATACTCGCCATCCCGATGATGAAGTTCCTCTCCAGGCTCGTCGACTCGAACGATCGCGAGGTCCGCAAGCTCGAGCCGCTCGTCGAGCGCGCCACGGCGCTCGAGCCCGAGATGACCGCCCTGACCGACGCCGAGCTGGCGGCCCGGACCGACCGGCTGCGCGCCCGACTGCGCGACGAGCTGGGCGAGCTGCTGATCCCGATCGAGCTCCGGGAGGCACCCGAGGAGGACTCGGAGCTCACCGCCAGCAACCCGGCCCAGCTCGCCGACGAGCGCAAGGAGCAGCGCCGGCGGGAGCGCCGCCAGATCGACGAGGCGCTCGACGCGTACATCCCCGAGGCCTTCGCGGCGGTCCGCGAGGCGATGCGGCGCGCCCTCGGCAAGCGCCACTATGACGTGCAGCTGCTGGGCGGGATCGTGCTCCACCGCGGGGCGATCGCCGAGATGAAGACCGGCGAGGGGAAGACGTTCGTCGCGCCGCTGGCCGCGTACCTCAACGCCCTCGTCGGGCGCGGCGTCCACGTGGTGACCGTCAACGACTACCTCGCCAAGCGCGACGCGCAGTGGATCGGTCAGGTCTTCCACCGCCTGGGGATGACGGTCGGCAGCATCCAGCACGACGCCGCGTATCGCTTCGATCCTGACTTCCCCGCCACCGACGAGCGGCTCCAGGACCTGCGCCCGGTCAGCCGCCAGGAGGCCTACGCGGCCGACGTCACCTACGGCACCAACAACGAGTTCGGCTTCGACTACCTGCGCGACAACCTCGTCGTCGACCTCGCGCAGCGGGCGCAGCGCGGCCACTTCTTCGCGATCGTGGACGAGGTCGACAACATCCTCATCGACGAGGCGCGGACCCCGCTGATCATCTCCGGCCAGGCCGAGGAGTCGGCCGAGAAGTACATGCAGTTCGCGCGCCTCGTGACCCGCCTCAAGCCGGACGAGGACTACATCGTCGACGAGAAGTTCAAGCAGGTGGCGATCACCGAGGCCGGCACCGACAAGATGGAGAAGGCGCTCGGGGTCGACAACATGTTCGACAACGACTTCTCCCTGGCGCGCCATCTCGAGCAGGCCCTCAAGGCGCACGCCCTCTACCAGCGCGACCGCGACTACGTGGTCCGGGACGGCGAGGTGCTCATCGTCGACGAGTTCACCGGCCGCCTGATGCCCGGCCGCCGCTGGAGCGAGGGGCTGCACCAGGCCATCGAGGCCAAGGAGGGGGTGAAGATCCAGAACGAGTCGCGGACGCTCGCCACGGTCACCTTCCAGAACTACTTCCGCATGTACGACAAGCTCGCCGGCATGACGGGCACCGCCGAGACCGAGGCGGAGGAGCTGGCCAAGATCTACGGCCTCGAGGTGGTGGTCATCCCGACCAATCGACCGATGGTGCGCGTCGACTACGCCGATCTCGTCTACTCGAGCCAGAAGGGCAAGTGGAACGCCGTCGTCGAGGAGATCGCCGAGGAGCACGCCAAGGGGCGCCCGGTGCTGGTCGGCACGGTGAGCGTCGAGGTCAGCGAGATGCTCGGCGAGATGCTCAAGCGCCGCGGCATCAAGCACAGCGTCCTCAACGCCAAGTTCCACGAGCGCGAGGCCGAGATCGTGGCGCAGGCCGGCCGCTCGGGCGCGGTGACGATCGCCACCAACATGGCGGGCCGCGGGACCGACATCCTGCTCGGCGGCAACCCGGAGATGCTGGCCGCCGACATCCTGCACCGCCAGGGCACCACCGTCCTCGACGCCACGCCCGAGCAGCGCGCCGCGGCCCTGGCCGAGGCGGAGCGCATCACCGCCGAGGACCGCGAGAAGGTGCTCGCCGCCGGGGGGCTGCACATCGTCGGCACCGAGCGCCACGAGGCGCGGCGCATCGACAACCAGCTGCGCGGGCGCGCCGGCCGCCAGGGAGACCCGGGGAGCAGCCGCTTCTACCTCTCCCTGGAGGACGACCTGATGCGCCGCTTCGCCAGCGACCGCGTCAAGTCCATCATGCAGCGCCTCGGCTTCGACGACGACACGGCCCTCGAATCGGGGATGGTGAGCCGCACCATCGAGGGCGCGCAGACCCGCGTCGAGGGCTACAACTTCGACACCCGCAAGCACGTCGTCGAGTACGACGACGTGATCAACCGCCAGCGCGAGACGATCTACCACGAGCGCGAGCGGATCCTGCGCAGCGACGACCTGTCGGTGACGATCAAGGAGATGCTCGCCGACGAGGTCGCGGCGCTGGTCGCGCAGCACACCGGCGCCGAGTACGCCACCGAGTGGAACCGCGAGGGGCTGGTCCAGCAGCTGACCGCCATTGCGCCGACGCTCGACGCCTCGGCGCTGGCCATCGTCGAGGAAGTCAACGACGCCGAGCGGATGAGCGGTCTGCTGGCCGATGCCGTCGCCGAGGCCTACGACCGCAAGCGCGCCGAGCTCGGCGACGAGGGGGCCGGGGTGCTGGAGCGGCTCGTGCTGCTGCGCGTCATCGACACGCTGTGGGTCGAGCACCTGACCGCGGTCGACGACATGCGGCGGGGGATCGGGCTGCGGGCCTACAGCCAGCGCGATCCGCTCAACGAGTTCAAGGTCGAGGCGTACCGCATGTTCGACGAGCTCAAGTCGACCATCCGCCACGACGTCACGCACACCATCTTCCGGGTCACCGTGCAGCGCGAGCCCGCGCCGCAGCAGCGCATCGCGCGGAACGTCACCGAGGGTCGGGCGGCCCTGCCGGGGCAGGGCGAGGACGCGGCGGCGGCCGCGACGACGAGCACCTCGAACGGGACGGCACCGGCCAAGGCGGGCCCGAAGCTGGGGCGCAACGACCCCTGCTGGTGCGGATCGGGCAAGAAGTACAAGCGCTGCCACGGCGCGTAGGTGAACGATCTGTACTGCGATCTGGCGCGCTGGTGATCGGTGCGATGGCCCGACGTGGCCTCTTCATCCTTGCGGTGATGATGCTCGCCGGCTGCGTACGATTCCCGATCGATCCTCCGCACGCCGGATCGCCAGAAGAGGCGGCGGCGATAGCCGACTCCTGGCTGGCTGCCGTCTCCGGCGACGATCCGGGCGCGGGATGGTCGCTCATTCACCCTTTGGCCCAAGAGCGGCTCTTTGGGAACGAGAAGGCGCGCTACGTGGCGGAGGTGGAGGAAATCGACTGGGCCAACTTCGTGTGGGATCTGGCAAGGCCGGCCACGTGGGACGGCAACTACCTTGTCATGTTTGCAGTTGAGGGCGATCTTGAGCCTATCGGAGCCCTTGGTAGGGGTCGGCTAATCCAACTGATCGAGACGAGCGGCGGCTCGACAGAGGCCGCCATCGTCGTCCGAATCGATGAGCGCGCGAAGGGCGTGTTCGGCCCGTAAGGTGCCCACGGCGCCTGACGCGCCCGCCGGGTCAGCCCCGGTTACGGCGCTCGGGAGGCGCCAGCGGCGTATCGGTCCCCTCGTCGGACCTGTCTCGGTCGTAGCGCGAGGCGATCCACAGGCGAACAGGCCACAGCACGATGGTGGCGATGGCGATGATCGCGACGATCAGCCAGAACGGGTCGGGCATGCGGGCCTCCTCAGCAATCCGATGACCACAGGTTCACTTCGACTTCTTAGGTGGACTAAGTACACGACTGGCGGAAATGGGGGGTTGGCGAGCGGCGCCCGGCGGGGTAGCATGGGCGCCAGTTACCGAGCGCGTACGCGGTGAGCCGCCGCTCCATATGGGTCAGGAGGGTTGAGTGAAGCAGCTGACGGTGCCCAGCCGACCACCGGCAACGATCCCCGACTCCAACGCCAGCTCACTTCCACTCGTCACCCGCTTCCGCGACCCCGACGCTCCGTACGAAGACCTCATCATGTGCGAGCGCGACTGCATGCGCTGCTCGTATGCCGCCACGCTCGACTGCGACGGCAACTGTGGCTCCTGCCCCCGCCAGACGTACTGCCCGTGCGTCAACCCGGCGAAGCTGCGCGCCAAGAGCGTGCGGCTGGCCGAGCTCGAGCTCCCGCTGATCAACGTTGGACGCGGTTAAGGACGAGGCGCTCCGCCTGGCGCGCCTGGTGGCCGACACGGCGGTGCGCCTTTGACCTCGCCGCGAAGGAGCGTGAGCTCACCGAGCTGACCCGGCAGAGCGCCGATCCGGGACTCTGGGACGACCCGCAGGCCGCCCAGGCGCTCATGCGGCGCGCCGAGGAGCTGCGCAGCGAGATCGGCACGTGGCGCGAGCTGGCGGCGCGGGCCGAGGCGCTCGCCGAGATGGCCGAGCTGGCCGCCGCCGATCCCGAGGAGAATGCCGCCATGCTGCCCGACCTGGAGCGGGATCTCGCCGCGCTGCAGGCCGACTGGACGCGGATGGAGGGCCAGCTGCTCCTCTCCGAGCCGTTCGACGAGCGATCGGCGATCGTCGGGATCCATGCCGGCGCCGGCGGCACCGAGTCGCAGGACTGGGCCGAGATGCTGCTGCGCATGTACCTGCGCTGGGCGGAGCGCTCCGGCTACCGCACCGAGATCCTCGAGGCCACCGAGGGCGAGGAGGCGGGGCTCAAGAGCGTCACGGTGCAGCTCAACGGGCGCTGGGCCTACGGCCGCATGAAGTCCGAGCGCGGGGTGCATCGCCTGGTGCGGATCAGCCCGTTCGACTCGCAGAAGCGGCGCCACACCAGCTTCGCGCTGGTCGAGGTGATGCCCGAGGTGCCCGAGGACGCGGCGATCGAGATCGACGAGAAGGACCTGCGGATCGACACCTATCGGTCCAGCGGCGCGGGCGGCCAGCACGTCAACAAGACCGATTCGGCGGTGCGGATCACGCACCTCCCCACCAAGATCGTGGTCGCGGTGCAGAACGAGCGCAGCCAGCACCAGAACCGCGAGAAGGCGATGGCCGTGCTCCGCGCGAAGCTCGTCGAGCGACAGGAGGAGGAGCGCGAGGCCGAGCTGCTGCGGCTGCGCGGCAAGCACGTCGAGGCCGGCTGGGGGAACCAGATCCGCAGCTACGTGCTCCAGCCGTACACCATGGTCAAGGACCTGCGCACCGGGGTCGAGACGGCCAACCCGACGGCCGTGCTCGACGGGGACCTCGACGCGTTCATCGATGGCTACCTGCGCTCGCGCATCGGCGAGGAGGCGCTCTCCTGAGCCGATGACCTCCCTCCTGCGGCGCACGCCGCGCGCCGAGACCGCGGCGCCGGTGATCACGATGGTCGATGCGGGCCTCACCTACCCCAACGGCAAGGTCGCCCTGAGCGACGTCAACGTGACCATCCCGGCCGGCGACTTCGTCTTCCTGGTCGGCCCCTCGGGCGCCGGCAAGAGCACGTTCATTCGGCTCCTCATCCGGGAGCTGACCGCGAGCCACGGGCGCGTGCAGGTCGCCGGTCGCGACCTGGGACGCCTGCGCCGCGGCCAGGTGCCGGCGTTGCGGCGGCGGATCGGGATCGTCTTCCAGGACTTCCGGCTCTTGCCCGCCAAGACGGTCGCCGAGAACGTCGGCTTCGCGCTCGAGGTGACCGGCACGCCATCCGCCGAGATCCGTCGCCGCGTCCCGCAGCTGCTCAGCCTGGTCGGCCTCCAGGAGCACGCCAACCACCTGCCGACCCAGCTCTCGGGCGGGGAGCAGCAGCGCACGGCGATCGCGCGGGCACTGGTCCACGACCCGGCGATCCTCATCGCCGACGAGCCGACGGGGAACCTCGACCCGGTCACCAGCTGGGAGATCATCCAGCTGCTGATCCAGATCAACGAGCTCGGCACGACGGTGCTGATGGCGACGCACAACCAGGAGATCGTCAATGCCATGCGGCGTCGCGTGCTGGCCCTGGAGGGCGGCACCCTGGTGCGTGACGAGGCGGGCGCCGCGTACGAGCGCGAGTACTGATGGGCTTCGTGGCCGGCTTCGCGCGGTTCTGGGGCTTCAGCGTGGTGCGCGCCTGGCAGGGCTTCTGGCGCAACGCGATGATGAGCCTGGCCGCCACCGCCACGGTGGTCCTGATGCTGGTCCTGCTCTCCGGCCTGTTCATCGTCCTGACCGGCCTGAACTCGGGGATCGAGTTCATCGAGCGCAAGGTCGGCGTCACCGTCGAGCTGCTCGACGACCTGCCGGCCGAGCGGCGCGATGCCCTCGTCGCCACGGCCGAGGCGCTGCCCGGCGTGACCAGGGTGACCTACGTCTCGCCCGACGAGGCGATGGAGCGCCTGCGCGAGGCGTTCGCCCAGCGCGGCCAGACGCTCAACACCGGCGGCGCCTCGATCCAGCTCCAGGCGACGCTCGAGATCACCCTCGCCGAGCCGGAGTTCGCCGACGAGGTGAGCCTCGCCCTGGCCGACGAGACCGGGGTGCGCAAGGTGATCACCAAGCAGGAGGAGATCGACACCCTGGTCGGGGTGATCAACGTCATTCGCACGGTCGGCCTGGTGGCGATCGGGCTCATCGGGCTGACGGTGCTGTTCATGATCGTCAACACCATCCGGATCGCGGTCTACAGCCGCGCCAACGAGATCGAGATCATGCGCCTGGTCGGCGCCTCCGACTCGTTCATCCGGTGGCCGTTCATCCTGGAGGGGATCCTGTGCGGGCTCATCGGTGCGGTGGTGGCGGTGATCCTGGTGAGCATCGTGTGGGACCCCATCCAGCCGATCCTGGTGAGCGTCTTCCAGATGCCGACCGCGGTGAGCGCCCGCAACCTGGCGTCGCTCTCGGCCCTGCTGTTCGGCGTCGGGGTCGGGATCGGCGCCGTCGGCTCGTGGATCAGCGTGCGCTCGTACCTCTCCGCCGCCGCGTGAGCGGCCCCGGCGGGTTGCGAATCTGACACCTGGCCGCAACCGGCCCCGAATGGAGCCGGTGCTACACTCCCCCGACCTTCATGACCGATGAGATCCAGGGCGCCCGTCCCGGCGCGCCCGATCCCGACGCACCCTCGTCCCGCCCCGAGCCGGGCATCGCCATGCCCGAGGCGCCGACGGGCGTGCGTGGCGCCGAGCGCCTCGGCCCCTCACCGACCGCCTGGGTCGTCAGCCTCGTCCTGGCCGCCGTGGTCGGCGCGCTGCTGTTCACGGCCGGCTACCTGGTGCGGGGTGGGGGAGCCGGCGGCGGCACCGCGTGCGCGGCGCCGACCGAGGCGTTCGCCCCCTTCTGCGAGGCGTACGCCAAGCTGAAGGCGGAATACGTCGACGAGCTCGATGACGCGAAGCTGGCCGAGGGCGCGATCCAGGGCATGTTCCAGTACGGCGTCGAGGACCCGTACAGCGGCTACATGGCGCCCGACCAGTACCAGCAGGCGCTGGGCGACCTGTCGGGCAAGTTCGAGGGGATCGGCGCCGAGATGGCGATGAAGAACCTCGACGAGCCCGGCAACCTCGAGGCCTGCCCGCAGCTCACCGCGACGTGCGTGCTGGTGGTCGTCGCCCCGATCGCCGGCTCGCCGGCGGAGGCGGCCGGGATCATGGCCGGCGACGTGGTGCGGGCCGTCGACGGGACGAGCGTCGAGGGCTCGACCATGCAGGAGCAGATCACCAGGGTGCGCGGTGAGGCGGGCACCGACGTGACGCTCACCATCGACCGTGACGGCGAGGTCTTCGACGTCACCATCACCCGCGCCGAGATCACCATGCGCGAGGTCACCACGCGCATGATCGACGACCACATCGGCTACATCGCGCTCCACGGGTTCAGCGAGTCCGCCGCCGCGCAGTTCCACGAGGCGCTGGCCGGACTCCTCGAGGACGGCGCGGACCAGATCGTGTTCGATCTGCGCGACAACCCGGGCGGCTATATCGAGGCGGCCCGCCAGGTCGGCAGCGAGTTCATCGCCTCGGGGCTGATCTTCGTCCAGGAATCGTCGGGCAACGACATCAAGCGCTGGGAGGCGACGGGCGACGGGGCGGCGACCGACACCGACGTCCCGGTCGTGGTGCTGATCAACGAGGGGAGCGCCTCCGCCTCAGAGATCGTGGCCGCGGCGCTCCAGGAGACGGGCCGCGCGACGGTGATCGGCCAACCGACCTTCGGCAAGGACACCGTGCAGGTGTGGGCGCCGCTGGAGAACGACGGCGGGGTGCGGATCACGATCAGCCGCTGGTTCACCCCGAACCACAACAGCGTCGCGCCCGACGGGGTCCAGCCCGATGTCACCGTCGAGGTGCCGCCCGAGACCCCTCCGGAGCAGGATCTGTACGTCGAGCGCGCCGTCGAGTACCTGGCCACCCACGGGGTCGGCGAGCCCGTCCCCGCGGCATCCGGCTCGCCCTCGGCCCTGCTGCCGGCCGCGGGGCCGATCGCCTACGACCCGTCCGCCCTCGCTCGCATCGAGGTCTGACGGCCCGCCGGCCGAGTGCTTGTGCCCGATCGGCGCGGGTGCTAGCATCGCCGGCAACGAAAGGAGGTGGTGTGCACGTGAGTAGTCCTTTGCACGCCACCACCGAGGCGGTGCGATAGCCCACTTCGAGTGGTAGCGACGGAACAGAGCCGGCCGAAACGGTCGGCTCTTTCCATGTCCGCCACGAGCGAGCCACGAGCGACAGACCGATGCCCGACGAGACGATCGCCGTCAACCGGCGAGCACGACACGAATACGCCATCACCGAGACCGTCGAAGCCGGCCTCGTCCTGACCGGGACCGAGATCAAGTCGATCCGGGCCCACAAGGCGAACCTGGCCGAGGCCTACGCCCGCATCGAGGGTGGGGAGGCGTGGCTGGTTGGCGCGCACATCGCGCCGTACGCGGAGGGGAACCGCTGGAACCACGAGCCGACGCGCACCCGCAAGCTGCTGCTGCACCGCGGCCAGATCGTGGAGCTGATCGGGCTCACGAAGCAGAAGGGGCTGACGCTCATCCCGCTGCGCCTCTACATCCGCAACGGGATGGCCAAGCTCGAGCTCGGCGTGGCGCGCGGCAAGAAGGCCCACGACAAGCGGCGCACCATCGCCGAGCGCGACATGCGGCGCGAGCTGGCCCGCGAGACGAAACAGGCGCGCGTCAAGCTCTGACTCCGTCGGGGCCGCGCCTGGCGCTCTTCGATTCATCGCGGGTTTGGCGCCTGGCACCGCTCACAGGCTACGTTTCATCGACGCATCGGTCCATCTGGCGCCTCAGCCCCCTACGTTGGCGCCTCGGGGCGACACACCGATCGATGAATCGCCGACCTGACGCCCGAGTGCCGGGTCGGGGCGTCAAACCACCGATCCATCGGTATGCCAGCGGACGTCTTCACGCTGCCCGCCGCGCGGCGACGATTGATCGGAGGAATTGCGCCGCAGCGGTGGCTCCGGCTGCGTTCCGACGATGTATCGAAGGCTGGTGAGCGTGAGGGCCGCCGCGGGGCGCGGCTCACGCCGCGGGGGCTTCGGTCTATCGACGAAACCGCGCCGCAACGCGGGCCCAGGCGTAGATCCGACGATGTATCGCAGGATCGGAGGGCGCCGCCGGCTGCCTCATTGGAACAGGTGTTCTGATGTGATAGGATGGGCATCGGTCCGTGGGGATGTCAGGTTTCGACAGGGCTCAGGGACCGGGAATCGCAAGCCGAGGCGCCCTCAGGCCTCGTAAAAAGAGGGCACCAACAGTAACTGGCAACAAGCCCAGCTACGCCTTCGCTGCTTAGGCAGTGAACATCGACGCCGTCCCCCCTCCCCGGACGGCGAAGGTGTCAAGAAGGGGAGGTGCGGCGCCGCCGACTCCGGTGAGTGGCGTCAAAGGGGCTCACAAGGCCTTCCGGATAGCCAGTGAGGCACCCCGCCGGTTGGGGGCCCACGACGCGAAGCGCAAGTAAGCCGGAAACGCTTGTAGGAAGTTCCCGGCGACTCGGTTCTGGACGGGGAGTTCGATTCTCCCCCATCTCCACCATTCCTCATCGCGCGCGGCGGTCACGGGTCCGTGGCCGCCGTTCGTATGTCTAGGCACGGACCGATGCGGGTGCTACCCTCGCGCGCAGCGCGACCCTCGACCGGACTCGTCCGACCCATCCGCCC
The DNA here is from genome assembly GCA_035699665.1 of Candidatus Limnocylindria bacterium. GTDB lineage: Bacteria > Chloroflexota > Limnocylindria > QHBO01 > QHBO01 > JAICQM01. The sequence goes on along the minus strand of DASSPJ010000072.1, from coordinate 18,413 downwards.
AGCGCGCCGCGACAAGGAGATCCATGAACTTCAGCAGCCTCTCGTCGAACGAAAAGCTCGCCGTCTACGGTTCGATCGCCGTCATCGTCGGCGGCCTCGTCGGCTTCTATGGCGTCGGCCTGCTCGCCGTCCTCGCCGCCATCGCGATGCTCGCCATCGTCTTCCTGCCGCAGATGTCGCCGAGCACCAACCTGCCCGGCTCGAAGGGCAGCCTCATGCTGCTCGCCGGCGGCGTCGCCGCCGTGGTGCTCGTCCTGTCACTCCTCGTCTACGCGGGCGTGCTCTTCGCGTTCGCGGGCGTCGGCTCGATCCTCTTCCTGGTCGCCGTCGTCGGTGGACTGGTGATGGGATGGGCGGGCTGGCAGGAGTTCCAGGCGGAGGGCGGCAAGTTCCAGCTCGGCAGCGGTCCAGCCGCCAGCAGCCCGCCTCCGAGCAGCCCGCCTCCGAGCACCCCGCCGCCCGCGGCACCCGCAGGCCCCGCGACCGATGTGCCGGATGCCCCACCCCCCGCGGCGGCCCCGCCGCCGAGCGGCGCCGACATGACCGATGCGGACAGCGACGAGGACGATCGCCCGCGCGTCTGACTCCCTGAGGCGGCCTATGCGCCGCCGATCGACCGCAGCCGCTCCTCGAGCAGGCCGACCCAGTCGTCGGCCTGCTCGTTGGGTGTCAGCGCGCCCTCGCGCTCCGCGGCCCGCGCGAGCCGATGGACGAGGACGTCCTCGGCCAGCCCGTCGTCGAGCGCGTCGAGCGCCTCGCGGAGCAGGGCCGCATCAGCCGGCGAGGGGGCGGTGTCGCGGAGCCATGCAAGGAGGCCGGCGAGGTCGGCGTGCGTGGCCTCGAGCTCCGGCGGAGGGTCCGCCAGCCCCTCGGTGATGAACGCCAGGGCCGCCGCGTAGAGGTCGCGGCGCGTGGTGGCGGCGAGCCGACGGACGCCGTCCGCGTCGCCGCGCACCAGCGCGTAGCCGCGTCCGTCACGCGCGAGGCCGACCCAGGGCGCGCCCGGATCGGCCTCCAGGCGGCCGAGGGCCGCCACGTGCATGTCGCCGGCAGCCATCGCCGCCGCACCGTGGCCTAGCGGGGCTCGACCTGGGTGGCGGGGAGGATCACGATCCGGCGGTTCGGCTCGACGCCGACGCTCTGCGTCCGGATCTTCGGGTTCTCCACCAGCGCCATGTGGACGATGCGCCGCTCGACGGCCGGCATCGCCTCGAGCTGGATGATCTTGCCGGTCTGGATCACTCGCTTCGCGGCGCGCTCGGCCACGTCGCGGAGCTGGTCCTCGCGCCGGCCGCGATAGTTCTCGACGTCGACCATGATCCGGTGCTGCGGGCCGTCACGCCGCGAGACCATCAGGTTGACGATGTGCTGCAGGCTGGCGAGCTTCTCGCCGCGCCGCCCGATCAGCACGCCCAGCCCGTCGCCCTTGACGTTGAGCTTCGACGTCTCGTGGCCCAGCGCGATCTCGACCGTTGCATTGATCTCCATGAGGCGCAGGATCTCGGTGAGCACCGCCTGCGCCTCGACCAGCGTGGTGCGCTCCTCCTCGCTCAGCTCCTCGAGCGGCTTGGCCGGCACGAACGGCGTCGGCTCGCGGCTCGAGCGCTCGCGCGGCGGGCCGCCCTCGGCATCGCGGCCGTTGCGACCACGCCCCCCGCGGCGGCCGCGGCGGCGCGGCGATCCGTCGTCGCGGCCCTCGGTCTCGCCGACGGCGAAGGCAGCGGGCTCGCCGGCCGCGTCGGGCTCGGCGGGCATCGCCTCGGGGAGCTCCTCGATCTCGGCGGGCGCATCCTCGGCCGCCATGGCCGGCGCCTCGGGCTCCGCGGGCTGCTCCTCGACCGGCGCCACGGGCGCCGCTTCGGCGCGTGCGGCGCGACCGCGGCCGCGGCCACGAGGCGCCGGCGCCGGCTCGTCCTCGACGGGTGCCTGCGGAGCGGTGGGCGGGGCCAGGACCGATGCGGAGCTGGCGACCGCCGACTTCGGCGCCGCCAGGATGCGCGCCTCCTCGCCGCCGACCCCCAGGATGCCGCGGCTGCCCTGGGCCAGGATCTCGATGTCGAGGTCGCCGAGGTCCGCGCCGAATTCCTTCATGGCGGTGCGGATGGCTTCCTCGACGTTCTTGCCGGTGAATTCCCTGAACGTCATCGCTTACGACCTCGTCGCTTGCCGCCCTGGCGTCGTGCCGGCCGCTGGCCGGGCTGCGTCGGGCGTGGGGTGGTGGGTCGTGGCGCCTCGCGATCGGTCCCGTCGCCGCCTGCGCGCTTCGCGTCCGTTGCGTCGTCGCGTCGGCGCGGTGGTGTGGCGGGCTCGGACGGCGGCGCCCAGGAGGGCTGCCAGCCGAAGATCGGGAAGAGGTTGCCCCAACCCATGATGAGGAACTGCTGCACGACCAGGTAGGCCGTGTACACGATCCAGTAGAGGATCAGTCCACTGGGGAAGATCCCGCCCCAGAAGATGGTCAGGAGCGGGAAGAGATAGGTCATCGTCCCGGTCGCGGCCGCCGTCGGATCGTCCGGGTTGGGCCGCGGCGAGGTCATCTTGACCTGCACGAACTGGAGGATGCCGGCGATCACCGCCAGCAGGGAGAGCGCGAACCCGAGGCCCGGCACGACGACCGCGAACACGTGGTCGACGCGGGCCAGATCGAGTCCGAAGAGCCAGCTGACCTGGGTGTTGACCGCCTCGGTCAGCTTGACCGGATCGATCAGCTGGCAGTTGAGTGGCAGGAACTGGGGAAGCTGACCGTACTGCGGGAGGTTGCAGGCGCCGTCGAAGGCAACCTGGAAGTTGTTCGCCTGCCCGGCGATGGGGGTCACCACGCCCTGGGCCTGCAGGGCCTCGTAGGCCACGCGGTTGTCGTCGCTGACCACGAACCCCTGGATCACTCCCGAGGCGCGGATGAGGGCCTGGTAGAGGGCGAACAGGATCGGCAGCTGGAGGAGCACCGGGAGGCAGCCGCCGAACTGGTTGACGCCGTGCTCCCGATAGAGCGCCATCGTCTCTTCGGTGATCTTCTGGCGGTTGCCCTTGTGCTTGCGCTGGATCTCGCGGACCAGCGGCTGCATCTGCTGCATCTCGCGCTGCGAGCGGATCTGCTGCACGAAGAGCGGCGCGAGGACGGTCCGGATGAGGACCGTGAACACGATGATCGCCAGCGCGAAGTCGTTGAAGAGGACCTTGTAGAGCGCGATCAGGAGGTTGAAGAGGGGGAGGAAGAAGACGTCCCACGGCGGGGTGAAGTACTCGATCCCCAGGAAGCCGGCGGCGATGACGGGCTGCACGATGCGCTCTTCGATCCTCGTCTAGGTGACCGGGTCGTAGCCGCCGGGGTGGAGCGGGTTGCAGCGCGCGATGCGGCGCATCCCCATCCACGAGCCCCGGAGCAGCCCGTACCGCTCGATCGCCTGGTAGGTGTAGTGGGAGCAGCTCGGCGTGTAGCGGCACGACGGCGGCATCCAGGCGGTCAGCTTCTGGTAGGCGATGATCAATCCGAGGCCGATCCTTCTCACTGTCCGATCCCTGCTCGCTCCAGGAGCGTGGTTGCGGCCGAACGCAGCTCGGCGAAGCTCGCCGCCCCGGCGTCCGGTCGCGCGATCAGGAGCAGGTCCACCCCGGCCCCGATCTCGTCAAGCCGCTCCCGCACGATCTCGCGCAGGCGACGGCGTACCCGGTTCCGCACCACTGCCCCACCGAGCGACTTCGGCGTGCTGAACCCGACCCGCGACTCCGCGCGATCGGATCGACGCCAGCGAAGGACGAGGAGCCGGTGTGACCTGGCCGTCCCGCTGCGCATCACCGCGTCGAACTCGGCGCGACGGCGCAGCATGGGGAGCGGCGGCACGGTCCGTGCGGCTCCGCCGAGCGGCGTCAGACGGTCAGCCGCTTGCGTCCCTTGGCGCGTCGCCGGGCCAGCACGCGACGTCCGCCCTTGGTGGCCATCCGCGCCATGAAGCCATGCTCGCGCTTGCGAGCGCGTCGCTTGGGCTGGTACGTCGCCTTTCCCATGGGTCCTGAATCGTCCTCGTGTGGTGCAGCGGCCGGCCGGTGGTGCGTGGTGCGCGGAGTACAGTCACAGCGGCTGGCGCGAGCCAGCCGCCTCTTCTCCGGGCGCCCACCGTTGCCGTGGTGCGGTTCCGCTGGCGATTGTACGTACCGCGCGCGGGACGGTCAAACGGTGCGCGGGACGAAGTGCTGCCCCTCCATCGGTACCAACGTCACCCGGGCGGGCAGATGGCGCGGCGAATCCATTGCCCGCGTTGAAACGTGGCTGCTATGCTACCGCGACCTCCGCCGCCGGAGCCGTCTCGAACCCCTTCGACCAGGCTGCGGATGTGGTGTCCGACCCCCCGTTCGAGGCCCGCCGCTGCGGGCGTGGAGACGCTTGTTGATGGAAGCGAAGCAGGTCTGGCGCGCCGTGTTGGGCGAGCTCCAGGTGAGCCTCTCACCGGCCAATTTCGAGACCTGGCTGAAGGACACGCAGCTCGTCGAGATCGACGACAACCGCTTCCGCATCGCAGCGCCCAACGGGTTCGCCCGTGACTGGCTCGACAACCGCTACCGCACCCTGATCTCCCAGACCCTGGCCCGCGTGGTGGGAGGGTCGGTGCAGGTCGAGTTCGTGGTCGCCGACGCCCCCGGCCCGGTCCCGGACCAGGCGTCAGAGGAGATGCTCCAGCTGCCGCCGCTCTCGGCCGGTGGCAACGCCGTCAACCTCAACGGCCGCTACGTGTTCAGCAACTTCATCGTCGGCTCGGCCAACCGGCTGGCGCACGCCGCCGCGCTCAGCGTCGCCGAGCGGCCCGGGCACGCCTACAACCCGCTCTTCCTGTACGGCGGCGTGGGCCTCGGCAAGACCCACCTGATGCACGCCATCGGCAACGCGGTGACGGCCAAGTTCCCGCGCAAGCGGGTCCTCTACGCCTCGAGCGAGAAGTTCACCAACGACTTCATCAACTCGATCCGCGAGCAGAAGATGGAGGACTTCCGGAACCGATACCGCCGCATCGACGTGCTGCTCATCGACGACATCCAGTTCATCGCCGAGCGCGAGCGGACCCAGGAGGAGTTCTTCCACACCTTCAACGCGATCCACGAGGCGGGCAAGCAGATCGTCCTCTCGTCGGACCGTCCGCCGAAGGCGATCACCACCCTCGAGGAGCGCCTGCGCAGCCGCTTCGAGTGGGGCCTCATCGCGGACCTGACGCCACCGGACCTGGAGACGCGCATCGCGATCCTGCGCTCCAAGGCGGAGGAGCAGCTCGACCTCATCCCGCCCGACGTCATCGAGTTCATCGCCCGCAAGGTGGTGAGCAACGTGCGCGAGCTGGAGGGCGCCCTCAACCGCGTCATCGCCTACGCCAGCATGTCCGGCATGCCGATCAGCATCGAGCTGGCCTCGGCGGTCCTGTCGAACGTCATGTACAACCCCAAGAAGCGGTCGATCACGCCGCAGCGCATCGTGCGCGCGGTGGCCGACTACTACGGGGTCAATCTCGACCTGCTGCGCAGCAGCAAGCGCGACCGGGCCATCGTGGTGCCGCGCCAGATCGCGATGTACCTCATGCGCGAGGAGACCGACATCAGCCTGCTGCGCATCGGTGCCGAGCTGGGCGGGCGCGACCACTCGACCGTGCTGCATGCCTACGACAAGATCGCGCGCGAGCTCGGCGAGAACGACGAGATGCGCCGCGAGATCAACGCGGTGCGGGAGATGATCTACTCCGAATGAGCAGCCGCCACGGGGCCGTACCGGTGCCCGGTGGTACTTCAGGCCGATCGAAGGTGGATAACTCGCGCGTTCTGGTGGATATCTTCGGCGCGCTGTGGAGAATCTGCGCCCCTTCCGGGGGTCGGTTCATCGCTCCGTCCACCGTCCGGCCCGGGCTGCCCACCGACGGCGGGCCGCTCCACGCCGAGCCGTCCACATCGCCGACGGGCCGATTCGAGCACGGATCGATGGCCTGTCCACGCCGTCCACACGCCTACTGGGGACGGTGACTGATTGGAAGTATTCTTGAGAGAACGAACGATAGTGGTCCGGTCGCGCCGCGCACCGTGGATCAGAGAGGACTGGAGAACGGGCAGATGAACGTCTCGGTGATGCAGGAGAACCTGGCGCGCGGGCTCGCCGTGGTGAGCCGTGCCGTGAGCAGCCGGGCGACCCTGCCGGTCCTGGCGAACGTGCTGCTGCGCACCCAGGATGCGGGCCTCAAGCTCACCGCCACGAACCTCGAGATCGGGATCAACTGCTGGGTTCCCGGCAAGGTGGCCGAGGAGGGCGAGATCACGGTCCCCGCGAAGCTGCTCACCGACCTGGTGGCCAGCTTCCCGAACCAGCGCGTCGACCTGGTCCTGTCGCCGAAGGACCGGACGCTCAAGGTGACCTGTGCGGGGAGTCGCAGCTCGATCAAGGGGATCGAGGCGGACGAGTTCCCGGTGGTGGCCGCCATCGGCGACGCGCCGGCGACCAGCGTCGACGCCCGTGCGCTGCGCGAGGCGCTCGGCGAGGTGGTCTTCGCGGCCGCCACCGACGAGAGCCGGCCGATCCTCACCGGCGTCCTCACCAAGCTGACCGGCAGCCGGATGACCCTCGCGGCGGCCGACAACTACCGGATCGCGGTGCGGCACCTCGAGCTCGCGGCCGCGGTGAGCAGCGAGATGACGATCGTCGTGCCGGGCCGCTCCTACGGCGAGCTGATGCGGATCCTCCCCGATGCCGAGGCGCCGGTCGAGATCACGGTCACCCCGAACAAGAGCCAGATCCTGTTCCACACCGAGGGGATCGACCTGGTGAGCCGGCTCATCGAGGGCCAGTTCCCGAACTACGAGCCGGTGATTCCCAGCTCGCACACGTCGCGCGCGGTGGTCGACCGCGAGGCCTTCCTGGCCGGCACGCGGCGGGCGCAGATCTTCGCCCGCGACAGCGCCAACATCGTGAAGATCGCCCTCGGCGGCGACGGCGACGGGGAGGATGCATCGGCGGTCTCGATCACGGCACACACCGCCGACGTGGGGGACGCGGCGGACGCGCTGGAAGCGAACCTCGAGGGGTCGCCGACCACCATCGCCTTCAACGCGCGCTACCTGATCGACGTGCTCAGCAACCTCGGGGCCGATGAGGCCGCCCTGGAGCTCTCGGGCCCCCTGGCGCCGGGCGTCATCCGCGGGGTCGGCAAGGACGACTACGTCCACGTCATCATGCCGGTCCGCACCGCGTCCTGACCGCTGGACCGATGAGGGCCTGAGCAGTGCGCCTGGCCCGGCTGGCGCTCGAGGAGTTCCGCAGCTACGCCACCGCCGAGCTGCATCCCGACCCCGGCCTGACGATCGTGGCCGGCCCGAACGGCGCCGGCAAAACCAACCTGCTCGAGGCCGTCTTCGTCGCCGTCACGGGCCGCTCGCCGCGAGCGACCGCGGACCACGAGCTGGTGCGCCACGGTGCGCCGTTCGGGCGCGTGCGCCTCGACCTGGCCGATCCCGACGGCGGTGAGGGGGCGAAGGTCGAGGCGCTCATTCCCGGCGCCACGCCGCCGCCCGGCCTGCTGCGCAAGCGGGTCTCCGTCAACGGGCTGGCGCGGCGCAGCGGGTCGCTCGGCGAGACCGTCCGCGCGGTCCTGTTCCGCCCGGAGGAGATGCTGCTGCTGGTCGGGTCGCCGGGGGAGCGGCGCCGCTTCCTGGACGCCATCCTGGCCCAGCGCGACCGGCGCAGCGCGCGCGACCTGGTCGAGCTGACCCGCGTCCTGGCGCAGCGCAACGCCCTGCTGCGCGCCATCCGCCGCGAGGAGGCCGGGGTCGAGGGGCTGGCCTTCTGGGATGAGCAGCTCACCGCGGTCGGGGCACGCGTCACCGCCGCGCGCCTGGCGCTGGTGCGTGACCTCGCGGCGCGGATCGGGCCGCTCCACGACGCGGTGGCCCCGCGCGACGAGATGGGCGACGCCGTGCGCCTCGAGTACGCCGACTCGCTCAAGGAGGCGTGGCCGGAGCGCGGCTCCGACGAGGGCGTCGAGACGCTCGAGGCGGCCTACCGACGCCGGATCGCCGACGTTCGCCAGAAGGAGCAGTGGAACGGCGTCTCGCTGGTCGGTCCGCAGCGCGACGACCTGCGGGTCGAGCTCGCCGGCCGCGAGGTGGCCGCGCACGCCAGCCGCGGGCAGCAGCGGACTATCATCCTGGCCCTCAAGCTCGCCGAGACGGACCTGCTCGGCGTCGGGGGACCGCGACCGATCGTGCTCCTGGACGACCTGTTCAGCGAGCTCGACGCGGGCCGCTCGGAGCGGGCGCTGGACCTGCTCACCGAGCGTGGCCAGGTGCTCGTCACCATGGCCGACCTCGCCGCCATCCCGCCGGCGCGACGCGCCCGCGTCCCGATCTGGCAGGTCGGCGACGGCCGCCTGTCCCTCACGCCGCGCGTCGCATGAGCCGCGAGGAGGCGGGAGCCGCGGTCCAGCGCGCGCTCCTGGCGTGCATCGGTCCGGGCGCCCTCGGCGAGCTCGCCAACGCCCAGGTGCGGCTGGCCTGGGAGGAGGTCGTGCTCGAGTCCGGCCTGGCACGGGGCGGGATGCGCTCGCGCCTCACCTCGGTCACCGACGGCATCGGGCAGGTCGAGGCCTCCGAGCCGATCCTGGCGAACGAGCTGCGCCTGCGGGCCGAGGCCCTGACGTGGGCCGTGAACCACCGGATGGCCGGTCGCCCGGGGGCGACCATCGTGCTGCGCGGCGTGGCCGTATCGGTGGCTCGCTTCGACTGACCGGCGGTTCCTATACTCGACCCGCACGCAGCCCGCACCGGACCGATACCACCCCGAGCCGCCATGAGCACCCGCCTCGCCACTCGCATCGGGCTTCCGCCAGCCGATGAGCGCGCCGCCGGCGCGCTCGACGTGGCCCGCTTCGTCGAGCCCTCGGTCGGGGCGCTGGCGCGGACCAAGGGGAGCCTCTTCCTGCTGGCGCAGGTGACGGGGAGCGACCCGGCCCTCGGCCGCGCGGCGCGCGAGGCGCTCGAGGAGGTGGAGCGGGACTACTACTACGACCTCTCGGCCGGCACGCTGGGCGCGCTCGGCAAGGCCGTGCGCGCCGCCAACCGGCGCCTCTACCACCATCGCCGCAAGCTGGGCATCGGCCGGCGCGGCGGGGTGGGCGTGGTGGCCGTGGCCATCCGCGCGCGCGAGCTTCACGTGGCCAAGCTCGGCCCGGCGAGCGCGGTGATCGTGCGCGACGGCCGGATGTTCGAGCTGCCGCCGCCGCCCGCCGTGGCCGAGGAGGATCCACGGGTGCGGCACCGGCGCGTGGCGGCGACGCTCGGCGAGGCGCTCGAGATCGACCCGTACACCTGGCACGGCGACCTGGCGGCCGGCGACCGGATCGCCCTCGTCAGCCGCAACCTGGCGCACCTGGTCGGCGTGGAGGAGCTGCGCGCAGCACTGGTCGGGATGCGGCCCGCCGCCGCCGCCGAGCACCTCCAGCGACTCTTCGCCATCCGCGGCGGCGCCGGCGGCTCGGACGGCCTGCTGGTGGTGGAGGTGATCGAGCTGCCGGCGACCGCGACGACGCAGCATCTCGAGCCGGTGCGTCCCGCCGACACCCTGGCCGGCCTTCCCGACGAGAGCCCGGTCCCGCTGGCCGATGCCGTCGGCCGCGGCCTCCACCGCGTCGGCGACGCGCTCGACGGCCTCCAGGCATGGGCCGGTCGCTTCGTCCTGCGCCTCGTCAACGTCCTGCTGGCGTTCGTCCCGCGCCGTCGTGCGGCGTATCCGCGGGCCGTGTCGCGGACCGACGAGCGCGAGTCGGGTCGCCGGCGTCGCCTGGGACTGGCCTGGATGGCGGTGGTCGCCGGACTGGTGGCGATGGGCGTCACGGTCGGGTCGCTGCCCTCGGCCACGCCCACCGAGGCGATTCCGCGCGCGGCGGTTGCCCGCGAGGCGATCACCGAGGCGGCCGCGCGAATCGACGAGGTCGAGGAGGAGATCGACGGGCGCGACCTGGTCGAGCGTGCCCCGGAACGCGCCAAGGAGCTCCTCGACGAGGCGTTCGCGCAGGTCGAGCGGGCGGCCGCGGCCGGCGTCCCCGCGTCCGGCCTGGAGCCGCTCCGCGGCCGCGTCGATCGGGCGCTGGACCACCTCTACCGGGTCGCGCGGATCCGGGACATCGCCATCGTCGCCGACCTCGCCGCGACCCTCGAGGACGTCGACGTCCGCCGCATGGTGGCCTCGTCGGACGGGGCGCTGTGGCTGGCCGAGGCCGGGCGCGGCCGCGTCATCCGCCTCGACCCCGCGGACGGGACCGCGACCGTGGTGTATCGGTCCGGGCAGGCGCTCGAGGGTGGCACCGCCGGTGAGCCGTGGCTCATCGCCACCGCCGCGACCGACGTGGTGGTCGTCGACCGCCAGCGCCAGGCGTGGCGCATCGACCTGGCCGAGCTGACGCCGCGGCGCATGCCGCTCGCCGGGATCGAGCGGATCGCGCCCGAGAGCACCCTCTTCGCGGCGCTCCAGCATCGGCCGCCGCTCGAGATCTTCACCCTCTACCTGGTCGACGCCGCCGACGGCCAGATCGACAAGTGGACCCCGCCGGCCGTCATCCCGGTCACCTTCCCGTCCGCCGCCGAGCCCTTCCTCACCTCGGAGGCGGACCTCTCGCCGGCCGAGGCGCGCGACCTGCTGGTCGACGCGAACCTGTGGCTCCTGCACCGCGACACGGTGACGCGCGTCAACTTCGGGACGCCGCTGCCGCAGACCGACTTCAGCCTCGACCCGCCGCCCGACGCCGAGGTGCGCGACCCGGTCGACTACCGCCTCCTCGATGCCGCCACGATCGGGGAGCGCGAGCTGTTCTACGTGTACGACGCGGCGAACGCGCGGATCCTCGGCTTCCAGCGGGCCGACGGCGCGTTCGTCGGCCAGTGGATGGCCCCGCGCCGCGGCGCCCAGGCCGGCCTGCTCGATGACGTGGTCGGGCTGCGGGTGGCATCGGTCACCGACGGGCCGCCGGTGGCCTACCTGGCGACCCCCGACCGGGTGGTGCGCGTCGTCCTCGAGTAGCCTTCGGTAGAATCGGTCCCATGCCGGAACAGCCGTTCGGCCGGGTGCGGCTCATCGAGATGGTGGTGGAGAGCGTGCGCGTGCACATGCTCTCGAGCCAGCACGTCGTGATCCTCAAGGAGTCCGAGCGGGACCGATACCTCCCCATCTGGATCGGGCCGGCCGAGGCCAACGCCATCGCGATGCGCCTGCAGGGCCTCTCCGCCGAGCGCCCGCTGACCCACGACCTGCTGGTCAACCTCGTCGCCACGCTGCGCTCCAGCGTCTCGCGGGTGGTGGTCACCCACGTCAACGAGGGGACCTTCCACGCCCGCCTCTACCTCGAGCACGCCGACGGCGAGGAGTCCGAGGTCGACTCGCGCACCTCCGACGCGATCGCCGTGGCGGTGCGCACCGGCTCGCCGATCTACGTCGACGAGCGGGTCCTCGACGAGGCCGGCGTCGAGCCGGACGCCCTCGACGAGGGCGAGGCCGGCTCGGACAGCGAGGAGCGCCTGGCGGTCTTCCGTGACTTCGTCAACTCGCTCGACGTGGACGTCGACACCGAGGCCGGCGACACCGACCGTCCCGACGAGAGCAGCTGACTCGCGCGCGGCGCCCGGTTTCGGGCCGGCTTGCCGTGGGGCGGGCGTATCGGCCAATGAGTGTCCGAACGTGCGCGGGCCGGCAGGCCCGGCGACGCTGACGGGGGGCTGCATCGCCGGAGCTGCCGTGGGACGCACGACCGGCGACAGACTGCCCGTTACGCCCGTGGGGTGGCAATCGGGCTGGTCGGCGGTCAGCGGGCGCGGGCCGGGCCGAGGACCTCGCGGCGGCGCAGCCAGAGCGCCAGGCGCAGCTTCCCGATGTCGCGAAACGTGCGCACGATCTTGCGAAACGACGCCCCGGTGTTCGTGCCCGCGGCGCGCGGATAGTGGTTGACGCCGACCTGAGCGATGCGCTCGCCGCGGGCCCGCAGCTTGATGAGCAGCTCGGCCGACAGGAACGGAGAGTCGGTGTCGAGGCGCAGGCCATCGAAGACCTCGCGCCGGAAGAGCTTCATGGCGCAATCGATGTCGCGCACGCGCAGCCCGAAGAGCAGCGACACGATGGCGTTGTAGGTCTTGGCGATGAAGATGCGGTGCGCCGGGTCGCGCCGTCGGATGCGATACCCGATCACCACGTCGACCGGCGTGCGCGCCGCGTCGTCGAGGCGCGCCAGCAGGCGCGACATCTCGCGCAGGTCGAACTGAAGGTCGCCATCGGAGAAGCAGACCAGCCGGCCCGCGGCGGCGTCGAACCCGGCGCGCAGGGCGCCCCCATAGCCTCGGTTGGCCTGGTGCACGACGCGCACGTTGGGGTGCGCGGCCGCCAGCGCATCGGCCAGCTCGGGCGTGCGGTCGGTCGAGCCGTCGTCGACGATCACCACCTCCAGCGACTCCACCAGCGGACCGATGTCGGCGAGCGCGCGCTCGACGGTCCGCTCGACGTTCTCCTCCTCGTTGTAGGCGGGGAAGAAGAAGGTGAGGTGGGGACGATCGGTCACGCGGTGCTCCTCAGGGCAGGACCTCGACGAGGTCGGTGTAGCCGCCGTACGTCGTCACGGGTCGGGTCCGGAAGACGGTGAGCAGCCGCTCGGCCTCCCAGTCCGGCGGAACGAGGAAGACCGGCCTCCGGCCCAGGTGGGCCCGGATGGCGGCGTCGATCGTACCCCAGCCGTCGTCGAGGATGTTCCGCTCGTCGATGATCGTGATGTCGGGGCGGTGGCCGAGCACCCAGCGGTGGTACCAGAGCGGAGTGCTGTAGCTCCACCAGCTGATGATCACCGAGTCGTCGGGCAGGGCGCGGTACACGCTGGTCACCCACAGGTCCGCCTCGCGGTTGCCGGACTGGTCACGCGCCTCGTAGCGGGTCACGAGCGCAACTGCGGGCAGCAGCGCGACCAGCGCCAGGACGAGCCCGCCCGCGATTCGCGCCGCACGGCGCCGGCCGGCCAGGTCGAGCGTCCGCCGCGTGGCCTCGGCGATGGCGCGTGCCCCGGTCTCGGCCACCGCGGCCCCCGCGACGCCCACCAGGACGCTGGCGACGAGCGCCGTCAGCAGGTAGTAGCGGTCGATGTCGCCGTCCTCGAAGTTCATGGCGTAGAACACGTTGGCCACGACCAGCAGGGCCAGGAACGCGAAGGCGCCGAGGCGCCGGACGGCGAGCGCGGCCGCCCCGATCCCCACCACCAGCCAGCCCGGCCCGACGAGCTGCGCCGCGAGGACCGACTCGGCCTTGTCCCACTTCTGGGCGATGAAGGCGAACGGGTTGGCGAACTGGTCGAACAGCCCGTGGAACTGCTCGGCGAAGACCAGGTAGCGGAACCCCTCCCAGTCGCGCGGGTGGGCATAGAAGAGCGGCGGCTCCGGGAGGATGTTGGCGCGGATCGGGATGTAGAGGTAGGTCAGCAGGCCGAGCACGAGCAGCCCCGCGCAGGCGAGGACGAGGCGCCACCGGCGCCAGATGCCCGGATCGACGATGAACAGCCACGGACCGATGGCGAAGGCCATCAGGCCGGTCAGCGGATGGTTGCCCAGGCTGATCCCGAAGGCCAGGGCTCCGGCAGCCAGCCAGCGTCCCGCCCGCGGTGAGCCGGCCATCTCGGCGGCGCGCCAGGTGACCACCAGCCACACGACGATCGCCGCCAGGCCGATGTGGATGGCATGCACGTCGGCGCGCAGCGCGTTCTCCCACGGCTCGCTGGCGAAGGCGAAGGTGAGCCCGCCGATGCCGGCCGCGCCGGCCACCAGCCAGCGGCTCCGTGCCGCGATGAAATGCGCCGTGATGAGGACGCACAGCCCGGCGGCGAGCGCGACCATCACCGCCGACAGCAGGTTCATGCGGAACGCGACCTCGCCGATCGGCAGCTGGCTCCACAGCCAGCCGAGGAGGGCGTAGGTCGGGAACCCGGTGGGGTGGAAGATCGAGAGCGTCGGCGGCACGGTCTGTGCCTCGCCGGTGTCCCAGAACCCCGTGGACGGCATGAGCGTGCGCAGGTAGATCGCGAACGCCACCACCGCCACCATGCCGGCGGCCCACACCACCGTCCCGGGCAGATAGGCGAAGCGGAAGCGGCGCGAGACGGCTGCAACCGGCGCCCGGGCGGCCCCGTCAGGGGGTCGATGTATACTCACCGCCGCCGTGCCGTGTCACTCCCAGCGGCGCCCGTCGGGGCGCCGCTTCCGTTGACCTCCCGTCCCGGTCGGCGGCGGGGCGCGAGGCCATTCCACGACGGCCTGCCCCTCGACGCCGGCACGCTGCTGGCTGCCGCGCTCGTCCTCGGATTGCTGCTGCGTGCGTTCATCGCAGGGATCCTTCTGCCCCAGAGCGGCTTCCGCATCGACGTAGGTGACTTCACCAGCTGGGCCACTCGCCTAGCAAGCATCGGGCCGGGCGAATTCTACGAGACGGGCTATTTCTCGGATTACCCGCCCGGCTACCTCTACGTCCTGTGGTTCCTCGGCGAGGTGGGCGCGCTCCTGACGCCCCTGGTCGGGCAGAACGCGACCGGTGGCCTGGTGAAGATCCCCGGCATCCTGGCCGACATCGGCGTGGCGTGGCTCCTGTTCGCCTTCTGCCGCCGCTTCCTGGACCGCTCCTACGGCCTGGGCGGCCGTCCATGGAGCGGCGAGACGCTCGGTGTCGTGGCTGCCCTGGTCTACCTCTTCAACCCGATCACCATCTTCAACAGCGCCATCTGGGGCCAGGTCGACTCGGTCGGCACGCTGGTCATGCTGGCGACGCTCTACGCCCTGGCCCGCGGCTGGACGGAGGCGGCGGCGCTCGGCGCGGTCATCGGCCTGGTGGTGAAGTTCCAGTACGGCTTCCTGATCCCGATCGTGGCCATCGTCGGGCTCAAGCGCCACCTGCTCGGCCGCTCGAGCGACCCGCAGCACGATGGCGTCCGCGACCCGGTGCGCGTGCTGACCTCGCTGGCCACCGGGATCGGGTCGCTGGTGCTCCTGCTGCTGCCGTTCGGCATGAGCGTGTGGTCGCCGGCCGCCGACCCCAGCACCAGCCTCATCCACAAGTTCGAGCAGGCCGCCAGGACGTACGAGGGCCTCACGATCAACGCGTTCAACCTGTGGCGCACGCCATGGAGCGGCCTTGGCGACACGCTCACCTGGGGCTGCGACGGCCCGTGGGAGACCTCGGTCGGCTGCGCCAACCAGGGGATCGCCTTCGTCCTGGGCGCCACGCCCGTGCCGTGGCAGACGGTCGGCGCCGTCCTGTTCGCCGCCGCCGCGCTCCTGGCGCTGTGGCAGATCTGGCGCCGCGACGATCCCACCGGTCTGCTCGTCGGGGCGCTCCTGGTGGCCGTCGCCTTCTTCGCCTTCCCGACGCGGGTCCACGAGCGCTACCTGTTCCCCGCCCTGGCGCTCGGCGCACCGCTCATCGCGCGGGCCGCGCCGCTCTTCTCCTGGCCCCGCACGGCGGTGGCCATCGTGGCGGCCGTGGCGCTCGCGTTCGCGCTCTACGTGGTGCCCGGCGCCGTTGCCGTCGAGGGCCGCGAGCCGGTGGCGGTGCTCATCTTCCCGATCGCCGCGGCCGCCGCGGCGTATGCCCTCCAGCGCTGGGGCTGGACCGCGCTCTACGCGCTCCTGTCGCTGTCGGTGACCGCCAACGTGGTGTGGGTCTACACCCGTGACTGGAGCTTCGCCGGCGGGGTCACCAACCCCGGCTTCGGCGGGCAGCCGATGCGCCTCCCCGAGGGTCTCGACGCGGTGCTCTTCGGCGACACCGGCGTCTACCTCTTCTCGATGCTGGTCGTCATCGCGGCCGGCTGGCTCGCCTGGCGCACGCTGCGCGTGGGGCTGGATGCGGCCCCCGCCTGGACCGATGCCGCCGCGGCCGTCGAGGCGGGCCGTGCCGATGCCGCGCCCGCCTGGGGCGATCCGTCGCTGCGCCGGCCCGCGGCGTGGCGCGCCTCGGCGACCGACGACGATCCCTTCTTCCGCGAGCGCGGCCGGCGCCTCGACCGACTCGATGCGCTCCTGCTCGGCGGCTTCATCCTCTTCGCCCTCGTCTTCCGGCTGTGGCGCATCGACGTGCCGCAGGGGTACCACTTCGACGAGGTGTACCACGCGCGATCGGCGATGGAGTGGCTCGCGGACTGGCAGGAGGGCTGGACGCAGGACACCTACGAGTGGACGCACCCGATGCTGGCGAAGTACCTCATTGCCGGCGGCATGGTGCTCGCCGATCCCAACCAGGTGCGCGCCAGCATTGAGCTCGACGCTCCGTCCACGGCGCTCGCCGTCGCGCCGCCGCGGGCATCGGCGGGCCGCGAGCGCTCGGTGGCCTTCACCCTGGACGGCGGGCAGATCGTCGCCCGCGACGCGCTCGACGGTGCCGAGCTGAGCCGCTGGACCGCGGACGGCCCGGTCGCCTCCCTCGCCTGGGACGAGGCCGCCGTGCGCCTGCTCGTCGGCCGCGCCGACTCGGGAGAGGTCCTCGCCTACGACCTGGACGCCTTCCTCGCCGCCAGCGGGCCGCGCGCCCCGCCCCCCGCCGGCGAGCGCTGGCAGACCGAGCTGGCCGACGTGAGCGGGCTCGTCGTCACCGCCGACGGCACGACCATCCTGGCGCGCGGCGCCGGCGGCATCGCGCGTCTCGCTCCCGCCGGCGACGAGGTGGCCGCCACCAGCGACCTCCTCGCCGGGGGCGTGGCCTACCTGCCGGCGCCGCAGGACGGGGACCCGTACGTGCTCGCCACCGACGTGGCGGCCGGCACCGTGGCGGTGCTCGACGCCGAGACGTTGGCGCCCGCGGACCGCGCCCCGCTCACCGCGCAGGCTGGCGCTCCGATCGGGCCGATCCTGGTGCAGGGCAACGGCGACGACCGCCAGGTGTGGGTGCTCACCGGGCCGCTCCCCGAGGAGCCCGGCGTGCACCGCGCTGCGGGCGGCGGCGTGGCGGTGTGGGACGACAAGCTGGCGAAGGTCGGCACCGCGCCGCTCCCCGGCGCCGGCCGCGCCTTCGCGTGGCAGTCCACGGCGAACATGATGTACGTCGCGGGCATCGACGACGCGACCGGGGCGGCCGAGCTGTGGACCGTCTCGCCCCACGGGGAGTGGGACGCGGGCAGCGCCCGCCTGCGCTCCGGACTGGCGACCTGGGACTCCACGCCGCTCCCCGGCGAGCCGCTGGCGGTGGCGGTCGACACCGCCGATACCGCCCCCGGCGACGACAACGCGGATGTCCTGGTGGCGACGGCCCCCGCGGCGGATGGTGCCCCGCGGCTGGTGAGCGTCGACGCCCGCGCCGATGCCCCCGCGTGGCGGCTCGCCGGCGTCCTGTTCGGCAGCGTGCTGGTGGGCCTCATCTACCTGCTCGGCGCCACGATGTTCGGCCGGCGCCGCATCGCCGTCCTGGCGGCGACCTTCGTCGCCCTGGACGGGCAGAGCTACGTCATGAGCCGCATCGCCATGAACGACATCTTCGTGGCGACCTTCATCGTGGCGGCGTACCTGCTCTTCTGGCAGGTCTGGTCCGGCCGCTGGGCGCGCAGCGCGTGGTGGGCGCTGCCGGTGGTCGGCGTGCTCATCGGGCTGGCGGCGTCGACCAAGTGGGTCGGCTTCTATGCGCTCGCCGGGCTGCTGGTGCTGGTCGCCGTGCGGTCGCCCCTGGGTCGGCTGCTGCTGGCCGCCGGCATGGGGCTGGTGCTGGTGGTCGGCGGGATCGGCGCGCCGTGGCCGTTCCTGGTGGTGTGCCTGGCCGTGGTGGCGGTGGCCCTCGTCATCCTGTGGCGCTGGCCGGTGCGCATCGGCTTCGACGACCTGATGGCATTGCCGGCGACCGGGATCGTGCTGGGTGGCATCGGTCTGGCCTTCGCGCTGGCCTACGACACGGTGGCGGGGCGGAACCCCGGGGACGCGGTGGAGCTCGTCTTCGCGTTCCTGGCGCGCGGCGCGCAGGCGGCGTGGCCCGCCTGGATCATGCTCGGCGTGGCGGCCCTGCTCATCGGCGCTCGCGCCATCCGTTCCTTGCGCGCGCCGCACACCGACGCGCGCTGGTGGGCCCCCGCCGAGATGGGCGGCTTCTCCTGGCCGTGGGTCGCCGCGTGCCTGGTGATCATTCCGCTGACCGTCTACTTCCTGAGCTACGTGCCGTACCTGGCGCTCGGGCACGGCATCGCCACGCAGGACCTGGGACCCGGCTACGGCTGGTCGCTCGACGAGCTCCAGTCGCAGATGTTCGGCTACCACTTCGGCCTGGTGGCCGGGCACCCGAGCTCGTCACCGTGGTGGAGCTGGCCGCTCGACCTCAAGCCCACCTGGTTCTACGGCCACGGCTACGACGACCGCAGCTACGCGGCGATCTACAACCACGGCAACCCGATCCTGTTCTGGGCCGG
>DASSPJ010000071.1:0-4632 GCA_035699665.1 Candidatus Limnocylindria bacterium | reverse complement strand
CGCTGCCAGCTCTCGGTGCTCCACGTCCTGGCGCCGGAGGAGCTGGAGCCCGAGGTGGCGCCCGACGCCCGGCTCGTCGACCGCGAGACGAGCCAGTCGGTCGATGTGAGCGGCGACGACGACCTGGTCGAGCGCTACCGGACACGGCTCGCCGAGTGGCAGGAGGAGATCGGCGGGTTCGTGGCCCGTCGGGGTGGCTCGTACGTCGCCGTCCCCAGCGACCTCGACCTGGCCGATCTCCTGTTCGACGTGCTGCGACGCCGCCGGGTGCTCGAATGAGCGGCCTGCTGGCGCCGCTGGCCCTCATCGGTCTGCTGGCCCTCCCGGTCATCGTCGCCTTCTACATGCTCCGCCTGCGTCGGCGCGACGTGCCGGTCGGCTCGACCTTCCTGTGGCAGCAGCTGATCCGCGACGTGGAGGCCAACGCGCCCTGGCAGCGGCTCCGCTTCAGCTGGCTGCTGGTGCTGCAGCTGCTCATCGCCGCGCTCGTCGTGTTCGCCGCGACGCGCCCCTTCGCCGTCGCGCGTTCCGACCTGGCGGCGAACGTGGTCCTGATCGTCGACACGTCGGCCTCGATGGGGTCCGTCGAGGCGGATGGGCCGCGCATCGAGGCGGCCCGCGAGGCGGCGCGGCGGGTGGTCGAGCGGCTCCCCGAGGGCGGACGGATCACGGTGGTGACGGCCGATGACTCGGCGCACGTGCTGGCCTCCGAGACGACCGACCGCGGCACGGCGCTGGCCGCGCTCGACGCCATCGCGGCCACCCAGGTGCCCGGCGACCTGACCGATGCCTTCGCGCTGGCCTCGGCGCTCGCCGCACGCGACGCCGACTCGACGGTGGTGGTGGTGACCGATGCGACCGCCGACCGGCTCCCACCGGTGGGCATCGGCGCCCCGGTCCTGGTCGAGCGTGTCGGCCAGACCGATGCCAACCAGGCGATCTCGGCGCTGAGCGTGGTGCGCCGCTCGGGCGGCGCACAGCTCGACCTCTTCGTGGCCGTCACCAACCACGCCGGCAACGAGGTCACGCGGCGGCTGGAGATCTACGCCGACGGGGAGCTGGTCGACGCCCGCGACCTCACCATCCCGGCGGCGCAGCGATCCGAGGCGCTGGTGGCGACCGTCCCGCCCGCGGCCGAGGTGGTCGAGGCGCGCCTCGACGGCGTGGACGCGCTGGCGGTCGACGACCGGGCGCTGGCGATCGTCCCGTCCGCGGCCCTGGTGCGCACGCTCCTCGTCAGCGACGGGAGCGCCTACCTCGAGAACGCGCTGGCGCTGCTGCCGCGCCTGGAGCTGTACGCGGTCACGCCGGCCGGCTACGACGAGGCCGTCGCCGCCGCCGCGGCCGCCGACACCCCCTACGGTCTCCTCGTCCTCGACGGCTTCGTGCCCGACGTCCCGCCGGCGATCCCGACGCTGTACGTCGGCCCGACCGACGACGGGCCGTTCGGAACGGTCGGCGAGCAGGTCGAGGCGCCGGCGATCGCGCCGACCGACCCGGCGGACCCGCTGCTGCGCTACATCGACCTGACCACCGTGCACATCGGTCGCGCGCCCGATATCGAGCTCGCCGACGGCATGCGCGCGGCGGTCACCACCGCCGGTGGGCGGCCGCTGGTGGCGGTCGGCAGCCGCGACGGGCGCGCGATCGGGCTCATCGGCTTCGACATCGGCGAGTCGGACCTGCCGCTGCAGGTCGCCTTCCCGCTCCTGATGAGCAACCTGGCGGACGCCCTGGTGCCGATCGGCGACGGGATCCTGCCGCCATCGATCCGGCTCGGCGAGGCCCTGGCCCTCGACGTCGATCCCGAGCTGGCCGGCATCGACCTGGTCGACACGCCGACCGGCGGGTCGGCGGCGACCCTCGAGCTGGCATCGGTGGGTGGGCGGGTGACCCTTCCCGGCGCCGAGGCGGTGGGGATTCGTGAGGTGTGGTCGCCCGAGACGGAGGACACCCCGGCGGCGCGCCTCGGCCGCACGGCGGTCAACCTCTTCTCCGCCGACGAGTCGGACGTCGCCCCCGGCGACCCGATGCGCATTCGGGACATGGGCAGCCTCGATCCCGGAAGCGCGCCGCCCGACAACGAGGCGCGCAGCGAGTGGTTCTGGCCGCTCGTCCTGGGCGCGCTGCTCCTGCTGGCGGTGGAGTGGGTGCTCTTCCATCGGCCCACGCGACGAAGCATCGGCCGCGCGCTGGGGCGGCGCCCGCCCGTGGCCGAGCCGCGGGTCGCGGGCGGGAGGGCTCGCTGATGCCGATCGCCTTCGCGGAGCCCGCCTGGCTGTGGCTGCTGCCGCCGCTCCTGCTGCTGGTCGCCGGGGCCTGGTGGGTCGCGTCGCGGGCGCTTCCCCGCGGTCGGCGGATCGCCTCCCTGGTCATCCGCATCGTCCTGCTGACCTGCCTCGTCGGCGTCCTCGCCGGGGCGCGGCTGGCGCTCCCCTCGGACCGCCTCAGTGTCGTCTTCCTGATCGACGGCAGCGCCAGCATGGTCGACGCCACCCGCGACGCGCTCATCGGCTACGCGCGCGCCGCGGTGCGCGAGATGCCGCAGGGCGACACCGCGGGGGTGGTCGTGTTCGGCGGCAACGCGCTGGTCGACCGGCTTCCGTCCGCCATCGAGCAGCTCGGGGAGCCGGAATCGGTGCCGGTGGTGGGCGCAACCGACATCGGCGCGGCGATCCGCCTCGCGTCGGCCATCTTCCCGGCCGGCACCCAGCGGCGCCTGGTCCTGCTCTCCGACGGCAACGACACCGCCGGCGGCGCGCACGCGGCGGTCCTGGCCGCCTCCAGCGCCGGGATCCGGCTCGACGTCGCGCTGCCGTCGGGCGAGACGTATGGGGAGGCACTCGTCGACCGGGTCGAGGCACCGGACGGTGCCCGCGTCGGCGAGACGATCGAGGTGACCGTGCGGGTCCGCGCCACGATCGCGACGGCCGCCACGCTGCGCCTGCTCGCCGACGGCGCCACGGTGGCGACCCGCGAGCTGATGCTCGAGCCGGGGACCGCATCGGTCACGTTCACCATCCGCGCCGAGGAGGCCGGGTTCCACGTGTTCCGCGCCGTCCTCGAGCCGGACGACGATCACTTCGCCGAGAACAACGCGGCCGATGCGTACACGCTCGTCACCGGCGAGCCCCAGGTCCTGGTGGCGACCGACGACGCCGACCGCGCGGCCGATTTCGTGGCCGCCCTCACCGCCGCCCGCCAGCAGGTCACCGTGGTCCCCTCGACCGGCGTGCCGTCCTCGATCGCCAGCCTCGCGGCCTACGACGCGGTGGTGCTCGACGACGTGCCGGCCGCCTCGCTCGGCGACGTCACCATGGACGCCCTCCAGGTCTACGTCCGCGACCTCGGCCGCGGGCTGGTGATGCTCGGCGGGCGCTCCAGCTTCGGTGCCGGCGGGTACCTCGACTCCCCGCTCGAGGAGACGCTGCCGGTGTACATGACGGTCCGCGACCGCGACCGCAACCCCGACGTGGCCCTGGTGGCGGTGGTCGACAAGAGCGGCAGCATGGCCGACTGCCATTGCACCGGCGACCAGATGGGCGGCCAGCAGGAGACGCGCGGGTTCGAGAAGGTGGACATCGCCAAGGAGGCGATCCTGCGCGCCGCCGACGCGCTCGGGACCAGCGACCAGCTCGGCGTGGTGGCGTTCGACTCCGGCGCCCACTGGGCGGTGCGCACCGGTCCGATCAGCTTCGGCGCCCTCCAGGGCTCGCTCGGCTTCGCCGCCGACGGCGAGACCAACATCTACGCCGGGCTCAAGGCGGCGTATGACGACCTCGTCGACAATCCGGCCGCGCTGCGCCACATCATCCTGATCACCGACGGCTGGTCGCAGTCCGGGGCCTTCGACGAGCTGATCGAGGACATGCGAGCAGCCGGGATCACGCTCTCCACCATCGGCGCCGGCGGCGGATCGGCCCAGGTGCTGCGCGAGATGGCCGAGCAGGCCGGCGGGCGCTTCTACGACGCGACCGATGCGAGCCGGATTCCGGACATCTTCCTGCGCGAGACGATCCGCACCGCGGGTGAGCGCATCGTCGAGGAGACCTTCCAGCCGATCCCCTCGGCGCCGTCGGAGATCCTGCGCGGGCTCGACGCCGGCCGATTGCCGCAGCTGCTGGGCTACAACGCCACCACCCCGAAGGGGTCGGCCACCGTCGCGCTGCTGACGGCTCGCGAGGACCCGCTCCTGGCACAGTGGCAGTACGGCCTCGGCCGCGCAGTGGCATGGACCTCGGACGCCCGCCAGCAGTGGGCGACGGCGTGGATCGGCACCGAGGAGTTCGGGACGCTGGCGGCGCAGGCGGTGAGCTGGACGCTCCCGCCGCAGGATGCCCAGGGCATCGACGTGCGATTCACGCCGGGCCGCGACGGTGAGATGAACGTCGAGGTCACCTCGATCGACGAGGATGGCGCCCCGCGCAACTTCTACCGGACGCTGGTGCGACTCATCGCACCGGACCTGGCACCCCTCGAGGCCACCCTCGAGCAGGTCGGCCCGGGCCGCTATGCCGGCACCGTCCGCGCCGACGATCCCGGCGCCTACCTGGTCCGGGTGGCGCAGCAGCGCGCCGACGGCGATGCCGCGACCCGCACGCTGGGCATCGTCTCTCCTGCCGCCGAGGAGTT
>DASSPJ010000070.1:0-13247 GCA_035699665.1 Candidatus Limnocylindria bacterium | reverse complement strand
CGGGACCGGCGCCTCCGCGCCCGGCGGGATGATGAGCACCTGCTCGCCGGCGGTCCCGAGGGTGCGGAGCTCGCGCGCCTCGGCGCCCACGAAGGCATCCGAGCGCAGGTACTCCAGCTCCGCGGCGAGCCGCTCGTTCTCGGCTCGGATGGCGGCGAGCTCGGCGCGCACCTCTTCGGCGCGCTGGGTGATCGTCCAGTTCGAATAGACCTGGCGGCCGACCTGGACCGACAGGAAGGCACCGATGATCACCAGTACGGCGAGCCACGCCAGCCCCCCGCGCGACGCCGGCATGCGGAAGCGGACGCGACGCGGCGATGGAACTGGCAGCTCGAACCCGGTCATCTGCGCGCCAGTCTAGCCGCGCGGTTGTCCACATCGCAATGCATGTCGACAGCGGTTCTCCACACACGCTATGGTGAATGGAACGGTTGTTCTATTCCAGACCGATGGAGGCCACGGTGATCGAAGCGCGCCCCGCCACCCCGTCCGACGCCATCGAGATGCTGGTGGCCGATCCGAGCCTCTCGCCGATCATCGCCGCGCACCGCGTCGTGGAGGCGCGGCCGCCGCGCCACGCCCCGTGGCCGCCCGGGCTCGACCCCCGCCTCGTGGATGCGCTGCGCGGCCGCGGCGTGGAGGGCCTCTACACGCACCAGGCGCAGGCCACCGCCGCGGCACGGGCGGGACGCAACGTCGTCGTGGTCACGCCCACCGCGTCGGGCAAGACGCTCTGCTACAACCTGCCGGTCCTCGACGCGATCGCCCACGACCCGGCCGCCCGGGCGCTCTACCTCTTCCCCACTAAGGCGCTCGCCGCCGACCAGCTCGTCGAGCTGCGGGCGCTGGCGGACGCTGCGGAGATCGGCCTCAAGACCCACACCTACGACGGCGACACGCCGCCCAACATCCGGTCGGTGGTGCGCGCTGCCGGGCAGGTGGTGATCACCAACCCGGACATGCTCCACGCCGCGATCCTTCCGCATCACACCAAGTGGTTCAAGCTCTTCGAGAACCTGCAGTTCGTGGTCATCGACGAGCTGCACAGCTACCGCGGCCTGTTCGGCAGCCACGTCGCCAATGTCGTGCGACGGCTGCGGCGCATCTGCCGTCATTACGGCTCCGACCCGGTCTTCATCTGCGCCTCGGCCACCATCGCCAACCCCGCCGAGCTGGCCGCGCGCGTGATCGACGCGCCGGTCGAGCTGGTCGACGACAACGGTGCGCCGTCGGGCCGGCGCCACATCCTGGTGATCAACCCGCCGGTGGCCAACGAGCAGCTCGGGATCCGCGGGTCGGCGCTGCTCACCGGGCAGCGCCTCGCCGAGCGGCTGATCGGCACCGGGGTGCAGACCATCGCCTTTGCGAAGTCGCGCACCGCGGTCGAGGTGCTCACCAGCTACCTCCGCGAGACGTTCGCGCCGCCGCCTGGGCACGCGCACACCATCCGCGGGTACCGCGGCGGGTACCTGCCGAACGAGCGGCTCGCCATCCAGGACGGGCTGCGCGACGGCCGGGTGCGCGGCGTGGTGGCCACCAACGCGCTCGAGCTGGGGATCGACATCGGCGGCCTGGATGCCGCCATCAGCGTCGGCTACCCCGGCACCATCGCCTCGACGCTCCAGCAGATGGGACGGGCGGGGCGACGGGCCGGCACCAGCCTGTCGGCCCTCATCTGCTCGTCCGCGCCGATCGACCAATTCCTGGCCGCGCACCCGGAGTACCTCTTCGACAGCTCGCCGGAGCACGGGCTCGTCAACCCGGACAACCTGCACGTGCTGCTCAACCACCTGCGCGCCTCGGCCTTCGAGCTGCCGGTGCCGGCCAGCGAGCGCTTCGGGATCGACGAGACGCCGACCCTCCTCGAGGTGCTGGCCGAGGACGGCTGGATCCGCCACGCGGACGACGATCGCTACTACTGGAGCCACGAGAACTTCCCGGCCAGCGACTTCAGCCTGCGCAGCGGGGCGCCGGAGAACGTGGTCATCGTCGACACCACCGGCGACCGGCACCGCGTCCTCGGCGAGGTGGACCTGTTCGCTGCCCCGCTGCTCGTCCACGAGAAGGCGATCTACATCCACGAGGGCGTCCAGCACCACGTCGACCGGCTCGACTGGGAGGAGCGCAAGGCCTACGTCACACGGACCGATGTCGACTACTACACCGATGCGGACCTGGGCATCACGCTCAAGGTGCTCGAGGTGCTCGACGAGGTCGAGGCGCGTCCCGCCGGCGCCCGGCAGCGCGGCGAGGTGATGGTCGCGTGGAAGGTGACCATGTTCAAGAAGATCAAGTTCCACACCCACGAGAACGTGGGGTGGGGCTCGATCAGCATCCCCGAGCAGGAGATGCACACCGCGGCCTGCTGGCTGGTGCCCCCCGCGGAGCTCGTCAACCGCTACGACCGCGACACGCTCGACGGGGCGCTCATCGGGCTCGCCCGGGTGGCCCGCACCACCGGCGCGCTGCTCCTCATGTGCGATCCCCGCGACCTCGGCGTGCTGGCCCAGGTGCAGGCGCCGTTCACCGGCCGCCCGACGCTCTACCTCTACGACGCCGTTCCGGGCGGCGTGGGGCTCACCGAGCGTCTGTACGGTCTCGTCGACGAGCTGGTCAGGCTCTGCCGTGAGGCGGTCGACGGGTGCGCGTGTGCCGATGGCTGCCCGGCCTGCGTCGGTCCGGCGATCGAGGTCGGCCATCGGGGGAAGGCCGTCGTCAGCGAGCTGCTGGCCGGGATGAGCTGACCGATGCTCGCCCCGCGCAGCCTCGCCGACCGCATCGCCGCCGTGCGGGGGGAGCGGTCCCGGCCGCTCCCCCCGGCCAGACCGGCGGCCGACGACCGCGCGGCGGGCCTCGCCCGCTGGCTCGGTGCCGGGCTGCACGTCGCCGACGTGGGACGCGTCGTGCTCGTGGAGCGTTCGATCCCGCTCGACGCGGCGACGGTCGAGGTGCTGGCCGAGCTGCCGGCCGCCGCCTACGTGGACACCGAGACGACGGGGCTGTCCACTGGAGCCGGCACGGTGGCCTTTCTGGTGGCGATCGGCTCGCTCGATCGCGACCGGCTGCGCATTCGCCAGCTGCTCCTGCCGGACTACCCCGACGAGCGGGCGCTGCTCCGGCTGGTGATCGCCGAGCTGAGCGGCGCCGAGCGCCTGGTGAGCTACAACGGGCGCGCCTACGACCTCCCGCTCCTCGTCGCGCGGCTGACGGTCCATGGCCTGTTCGCCGAGCTGACCGGCGTGCCCGAGCGCCACGACGACCTGCTGCCCGTTGCGCGCCGCCTCTTCCGGCGTCCGCTCGGCGGGGCGCGCCTCGCCGACGTCGAGCGTGGCGTGCTCGGCATCGAGCGGGTCGCCGACCTGCCGGGCTCCGAGGTGCCCGGGCGCTGGTTCGGCTACCTGCGCGGCGGCTCGCCGGACCTCCTCGCCGACGTGCTCGACCACAACCTCCAGGACGTCGCCAGCCTCGCCCTGCTGGAGGCGGAGATCGTCCGCCTGCGTCGCGGGGGCTGGCGGCAGGCGCGCGTCATCGACCCGCGCGGCATGGTGGCCGAGCTGTTGCGCGACGGCGCCGCGGCCGACTCGTTGGAGCTCCTCGCCGGGGCGCTCGACGCGACCGTGGACCGCGACGAGGACGTCGCCCTGCGCCGGCTTGCCACCCGGCTGCTGGTCGCGGCGGGCGACGCCGACCGCGCCGAGCGGGGGTGGACCGATGCCACGCGCCGCGCCTCGGTCCAGGCGGCCGCGGCGTGGATCGAGGTGGCGCGCATCCGGGAGCGGCATCGCGGCGACCTGCGCGGGGCGCTGGAGGCAACGCTGGCCGCGTCACGCGTGCTGGATGTCGCCTTCGCGCTCGGGCGGGGCGGCTCGATCGGCGAGATCGGTCGGACGCGGTTGCTGGTCGATGGGCGCCTGCGACGCCTGCGACGCTGGGTGGCCGCGCGCGAGCGACGGGCGGGGCGGTGCGCCGCCTAGAGCTGGTGCAGGAACCCCGGTCCGCCGAGCGGCATCCCCGGGTCGAGCGCGACCGCCAGCCCGCCGGCGTACACGTGGGGCGCGTCGACGCGCGCGGGATCCGCCTGCGTGAAGCGGGCGATCGGGGTGTGCCCGTGCAGGATGCGGCGACCGCCGAAGCGCGCCAGGAGGCGCGGCGCGAGCGCGGGGTCGTCACGCAGTGAGTAGCGCTCGCTCATGACGCCCAGGATGCCGTCCCACACCACCGGGTCCGGCTCGGCGAGGATTGCGGTCATGCGCTCGTTGGCCTCGCCAAGGGTCGCGCCGAGGGAGAGGTAGAGGCCCGCATCGGCATGGATCAGCAGCGCGTCGCCGACGCGCGCCAGCGCGGGCAGGCGCGCCAGCCACGCCGCGTCCGCCTCGGTGAGGCGCGCGAGGTCGCCGTCGCGGCCGCCATTGGCGTGCCAGTCCCCGAGGAAGGTGGCGAATGGCCCGCTGGAAGGCTGGTCCGGCATCGTGCGGGCGGCGAGCAGGAGCACCTCGTGGTTGCCGATCACCGAGCTGACGTGCCCGCCGGCGTCGGCTGCCTCGTCGGCGAGGCGGCGCAGCGTGGCGATGATGCGCCAGCCGCCGGGACCGCGGTCGACGAGGTCGCCCAGGCACCACAGCTCGTCGCGCCCGCCGCTCCACGCGCCCGCGACATCGGTCAGGCCGGCCTCGTGCAGCAGCTCGTCGAAGCGGCGGTCCATGCCGTGGAGGTCGCCGACCACGAACACGCGGCGGTCGCTCCGCGCCGCGAGCATCTCGGCCACGCCACCGGCGGCATCGCGCGCCGCCGCCTCGGGGGGGCGGCCGCGCCCCATGGCGCCCAGCAGCAGGGCGGCATACGCATCGCCTGCACCGACCATCGGGACGTCGCGAACGACCCGCGGCACGCCGACGAGGACGCGGCGGCCGTCGCGATCGACCCACGCCCCATGGTCGGCGTCGGTGACCACGAGGGTCGGGTGCGGGCCGACGGCCGCGCGCAGCGCGTCGATCTGCGCGGCCGGCTCGCGGGCGTCGGCGAGGAGGTCCTCGCGGCTGGCGATGAGCACGTCACAGGCGGCAAGCTCGACGATGAGCTCGGGCCCGAGCGATGCCACCGGCCGCGGTCGCACGACGGCACCCGCGTCGAGGTGCCGCAGCCAGCCCTGGAGGATGGCACCACGCACCGCGCCGGGATAGCGCTGCCCGCCCAGCGACGACCCCATCTCGTCGGCGACCGGCGCGTAGAGCACCGCACGCGGCGGGTCGGCCAGCGGCAGCGTCTCGAGCGGGGTGGCCGGCACGTCCAGCGTCAGCCGCCGGCCCTCGGGCGTCTCCTCGTGGGCAAAGGTGAGCGTCGACCCGGCTTCCTGGCGGTGCACGTCCGCGAGCGCGGCCAATGTGGCGAGCCCCCGGGCCGCCTCAGGCTCGGCTCCGGCGACCGTCACCACGGCGACCCGGTATCCGGCGTCGACCGCCGGCCGCGTGGCATGCAGGACCGAGCCGCCAGCCGCGCGTGACCCGTCGGCGAAGCGATCGATCGTCAGGGCGCCCACGATCAACAGGTCGAGCCCCGTCCCGCCGTCGCGGGGCGGGTCGCTCAGCATCGGTCTATCATCGCGCCGTGCCGACCCTGTACTTCTACGAGCTCCACGAGGGCGAGGACGACCTCTTCTCCGACGCCCTGCTGGTGAGCGAGACGGATCATCCGCCGGCCGCCTTCGACGGCCTGGTGCGGACCGCGCGCGCCGCCGTCATCGGGACGTTCGAGGAGGACACCCTGGTCGAGGCGATCGCCCGTGAGCTGGAGCGCCATCACGGCTTCACGTACATCGGCGACGAGAAGCTGCGCGCCAGCATGAGCGTCGGCGTCGAGGACGACGAGACGTTCCTCGTCGAGGGGTCGGACGACTTCCGCAGCATGGTGGTCGAGCTCGACCGCAGCTAGGCCGATGCGTCGCGCGCTCGTCAGCGCGCGACGTTGAAGAGGACCTGGATGACGTCCCCGTCCCGGACCTCGTACGCCTTCCCCTCGGAGCGCAGCACGCCGCGCCGGCGCGCCTCGGCGAACGATCCGAGCGCCAGCAGGTCGTCGACGCTCACCACCTCGGCGCGGATGAAGCCACGCGCCAGGTCGGAATGGATCGCGCCGGCCGCGTCGACCGCCGACGCGCCGCGTGGGATCGTCCACGCCCGGACCTCGTCCTCCCCGGCGGTGAAGAACGGGAAGAGGCCGAGCAGCTCGTAGGTGAGCCGGATGACGCGGCCGCGCGACGCCTCGGCGATGCCGAGGTCCTCCATGAAGAGCGCGGCGTCATCGGCCGGCAGCTGCGCGATCTCCGCCTCGATCTTGCCGGCCAGGGCCGCGACCGCCGTTCCCCGACCGCCATGGCGGGCCGCGCCGTCGGCCTCGAGCTGCGCAGCCTGCGGCAGGCGCCCCTCGTCGATGTTGAGCACGATCAGCACCGGCTTCTGCGTCAGGAAGCGGTACCCGCGCAGGAGCCGCTCCTCGTCGCCGGTGAGCGTCAGCTCCCGCAGCGCGTGCCCCTCCTCGAGGTGCGGCTGGAGGCGGGCCAGCAGCTCCTCCTCCTGGCGCGCCGACTCGCGCTCCGCCGGCGTGCCGTGGCGACCCTGCGTGCGCAGCCGCTCGAGACGCTTCTCGATCACGCCCAGGTCGGCGACGGTGAACTCGAGGTCCATCTCGTCGACGTCGCGCCACGGGTCGGCCGCCGTCCCGCCGTCGTCGAAGGCGCGGGCCACGTGGAGCAGCGCGTCGGCGTTGCGGATGAGCGCCAGCACGTCCGGCTGCACGGTCCCCTCGCGCGTCGCGCCAGGGGGCAGCGCGACGTCCACGTACGTCACGTCCGCGGGCGTCGTCTTGCGCGGCGAGAAGAGCGCCGCGAGGGCGTCGAGGCGCTCGTCGGGCACCTTGACCACGCCGACGTTCGGCGCGGCGCGGCCGCCGGAGAAGCCACCGGTCTCGGCCGTCCCGCCGGTCAGCGCGTTGAAGACGGTGGTCTTGCCGCTCCCCGGCATCCCCACGATCGTGACCTGCATCGGCCTAGTACCCGGCCTCCAGGTCGACGAGGTTGCGGAGCGGCTCGCCCGACACGAAGCGGCCGAGGTTATCGACGAACAGGTCGAGGCTGCGATCGAGGACGCGGTCGCTGGCCCAGGAGGTGTGCGGGGTGATCACCACGTTGGGCGCGTCGTACAGCGGAGAGTCGGCCGGCAGCGGCTCCTCGGTGAACACGTCGAGCACCGCGCCACCGATCCAGCCGGCCTCGAGGGCGCGGCGCAGCGCGATCTCGTCGACCAGCCGTCCGCGGGCGATGTTGTAGAGCCACGCCCCCTCCTTCATCTCCTGCAGCTCGTGCGCGCCAATGAGGCCGGCCGTCTCGGCGGTGAGCGGCGCCGTCACGAACACGGCGTCGGAGCGCCGGAGCAGCTCGTCCAGCTGATCGAACCCCAGGATCTCGACGTTGGGGTGCTCGCCGGCTCCGCGCTCCGGATGCCGCCGGGTCGCGATGATCGCCGTGCCGAACGGCTGGAGCAGCCGGGCCACCTCGGCCCCGATGCTGCCGAACCCGACGATCCCCACCGTCACGCCCGCCAGCTCCCGCCCCGGCAGCGGCTGCCAGGTCCGCTCCCGCTGCAGCTCGAGAAGCTGCGGCAGCCGTCGCTGCACGGCGAGCAGCATCATCACCAGGTACTCCGCGATGGGACGCGAGAAGACGCCGCGGCCGTTCGTCACCAGCAGGCCCCGCTCGCGGACGAGCGGGGTGGCGACGCGCTCGACGCCGGCGGAGTAGGAGTGGATCCAGGCGAGGTTCGGGCTGCGCCCGACGACGTGGTCGAGGACCGCCGCCGGCATGCCGCCGCGGAACAGGACGCGCGCCGCCTCCATCGTGCCGGCCGAGTCATCGGCATCGGTGTGGACGCGGCCGTCGCGGCTGAGCTGGACGAAGCGAACGCCGGGCACGCCCTCGATGCGCGCGATCGCCTCCGGCGGCAGCGGGCCACCGAAGACGGGCGTGCCGAGGACGACGAAGGGCGCCGCGTTCAGGAGGCCACCTCGACCTGCGCGTCCATGCGGGCCACCCAGCGCGCCGGGTCCCCGATCTCGTCAAGCGTCGGGAGCGTCTGCGGGCCGGTCCACACGCGGTTGAGGAAGGCGCGATCCCGGCCTGCCAGCACCTCGTCGACGAAGCGCTCGCCCGCCGCGTACTGCGCCATCTTCAGGTCGAGCCCGGTGACGCGCATGATCATCCGCTCGATCGCGCCGCGCCCCTCGTTGCGGCGCTCGAAGCGGGCGTGAAGCTCGGCAAAGCCGGGCAGGATCCGCTCGCCGGCGTCGTTCATGACGTGGTTCGAGTAACCCTCCAGGAGCGCCATCAGGGCCTGGGTGCGGCGGAAGCTCTCGCGCTGCGGCGGGGTCATGATCCGCTCCAGCCAGTGGCCCTCGCCGCCGCCGAGGGCGGCGCGCACGCGCTCGCCGAGCGACGCGGTATCGGAGGCGAGCAGCTCGACCGCCTCGGCCACCGATGCGGCGAAATGGTCCCGCAGCCACGGGTACGCCTCGAACTCGAAGGCATGCGTCGCCTCATGGAGGGCGATGAACGTGCGGAACTCGTCGAGCGGCACGCGCAGGGACGCCGCCGTGGCGCGGATGTTCTGCTCGACGAACGCCAGGCGGCCGCGGACGTCGGGCGCCGCGGCGAGCAGGCTGACGTCGTACTGGCCGAGCACCTTGCGCCCCAGGAACGAGAGCAGAAAGCCGAGCTGCTCGTTCCCGATGCGCCGGTTCACGATGCGGGCCAGGGCCCGCCCCGGCGTGTCCGGCCCCTGCTGCTGCGCGGCGACGATCTCCTCGACCCGCCCGAAGAGCTGCTGGAAGGTGGCGACGTTGAGCTCGATCCACTCGGTGCGATCGACCACCAGCGGCGTCTCGAGGGCCTCGGGCAGCTGCGCCCCGATCGCCTCGGCCACCGCCGGCTCGATGCGGCGCAGCGTCTCGGCGTAGAAGGCGGTGGCGCTGGCGTGCTCCGCGGGCGGGATGATCGCCGCCGCGTCACCGAGGCGTCGGCGGGCGATGCGGCGCACCTCGTCCCAGTCGATGAGCCGGGTACCGGCGCGGCGCATCAGCTCGCGCTGCGCGACCGTGGCGCCGACGGCCATCAGCCCACCGACGACGATGCCGGCGCCGAGCCGGCCCATGTTGCGTGCCATGCGGGCAGTCTAGCCGGGGTCGGCGGGGAGGGCGGCGGCCGGCGCGAGGTCGACGGCCTCGACCGCCGGCAGCGCGGCGCCGAAGAGGCGGACTGCGACGCGCTCGAACGCCTCCACCGAGCCGGTCGTGGCGACGCGCACGCCGCCGGGTGGCGTGGCGCGCATGAGCAGCGCGTCGAGGAAATCCTCGACCGCGACCGCGGTCGTGAATGCCGAGTCCACGACGGCCACGCCGGGGCCGACTTCACGCTCGATGACCGGCCGCAGGAGCGGGTAGTGCGTGCAGCCCAGGAGGAGCGTGTCGACCTGTGGGTCGGCGGCCCGCAGCTCGGCCAGGTAGCGGTGCACCGCCCCCTCGACGCGGGCACCCTCGAGCTCCCCGGCCTCGACGAGGGGGACCAGGTCGGGGCACGCCTGCTGGCGCACGGCAAGGCGCGGATCGGCCTCCGATATGGCATCGACGTAGGCGCCCGATGCCACCGTGCCGGCGGTCGCGACGACGCCGACGTGGCCCGATCGGGTGGCCGCGGTGGCCGCCACGGCCCCCGGCCGGACCACCCCGAGCACCGGTATCGGCGAACGGTCTCGAACCAGGGGGAGCGCCTGCGCGGTCGCGGTGTTGCAGGCCAGCACGAGGAGCTTCAGGTCCTGCGCCAGCAGCCACTCCACCGACTCGAGGGTGAAGCGGCGGACCTCGTCGGCCGGGCGCGGCCCGTACGGCGTGCGTGCGTTGTCACCGAGGTACACGAACCGCTCGTCGGGAAGGCGGGCGGTCAGCTCCGCCAGGACGGTGAGGCCACCGACCCCGGAGTCGAAGACGCCGATGGCGCGCTCGTCGGAGCGGCGGCTCACCGACGGACCAGGGCGGGGCTGCGCTCGGCGAGCTGCGCGACGAGTGCGTCGGCGATGCGGCGCACGTCGGCCGAGATCGGCGCATCCGGGGAGCTGCTGACGAACGGGATCCCCTCGTTGTTGGCGGCGATGACCAGGCGTCCGTCGGAGACCACCTCGAAGTCGATGCGGGCGCCCAGCGCGGCCTCCACATCGGCCTTGTCGAACCCGCCGGCGGAGTCGGCGCGGTTGAGCACGATCTTCAGCTTGCGCTCCGGGTAGCCGATGGCGCTGAACGTCTCCCCCGCCATCACCAGGCCGCGGATGGCCATCGAGTCGTAGGTGAGCAGCTGCAGGATGACGTCCGCCCCGTCCAGGAAGACCAGCACGTCCTCGGAGAGCGCCGGGCGGGTGTCGACGATCACGAACTCGTAGATCTTGCGCAGCATGCCGAGGACCTTCTCGATGTCGCGCACCGTGACCATCTCGGCCATCTCGACCCGCGGCGGGGCAAGCATGATGTCGATCCCCGAGGGATCGCGCCAGGTGATCTCGGCGAGGTCGGAGTCGCGCACGCGGTCGGTCGGCAGGTTGACGATGCTCGGCGCGACGGCCGGCACGCGCAGCAGGCCGCGCAGGTCGCTGAACTGGAGCGAGCCGTCGACCAGGCAGACCTTGTGCTCCTTGCCGAGCGCCACCGCCAGGTTGTAGGCGAGCGTGGTGCGCCCAACGCCGCCCTTCGGCGAGAAGAGGCTCACCATCAGGGAGCCGGCGCGCGACGCGGCCACCCCACGCTCCTCGTGCACCTTGCGGATCATGGTGGTGAGGTCGAAGCCGGTGAACGGCATCTTCAGCACCGCGTCGACACCACGCTCGGCATCCTCGCGGACCGGGTTCTGCGGCACGGTCAGCATGATCACGCCGACCTGGGGCTCCGAGCGACGGATCGTCTCCGCGACGGCCTGACCGCTGACGCGCCCCTGGAGCAGTGCGTCGACGATCACGACGTCAGGGCGATACTCCCCGACCGATGCGACGGCGCGATCGCCCGCGGTGACGACCTCGAGCATCTTGATCTGCGACTGGGCAGCCAGCAGCGATCGCATGTGCGAGGCAACCTGCGGGACGTCCTCGATGACGAGGAGTCGGATCTGCTCTCCGCCCACTCGGCTCTGCTCCCTAGCGACCGGTCTTCCGTGCCGGCATCTCGTCCGCCTCGTCACGCCGCCGTGCCACGACGATGTGGCGCTCGCTGTCGAGGGGATCGAACGGGTCAAGCTCGTACGAGCCCCAGGTCAGCTCGACCGTCAATCCGGCCGCTTCGACGATGCCCACGAGGGCGGTACCAGATGGGTACCAGAGTCGGAAGCTGGCCGGAAGCCGCGCTATCGTACCATCGGCCTGTACCGTGTCCGTGATGGTGGCGTAGGCCACGTGGAGCCCGTCCGGCGCCTCGCGACGGGTGAGCTGCGAGCGTCTCACGACGTGACCGTCGGGCGTGTCGCGCTCCCAGTCGACGCTCAGCGGCAGGTCACGCTGCGGGAGCTCCGCCGGGCCGAGGGTATCGACCACGATGCGTCCTCCCGGTGCCAGCACCCCCTCCGCGCCCTCCAGCAGCTGCACCCCCTCCTCGGGACCTTCAAGGTGCGGCACCACACCCGCGATCACCACCAGGCCGAACGCGGTCCGCGGCGGGATGGTGGCGCCGAGGGCGCGGACGTCGCCGTGCAGCACGCGCAGCCGGCCGGCCGCGGCCGCCGCCGCGAGGCGTGGATCCGCCGCGATGCGCCGCTCGGCCCGCGTCAGCAGATCCGCCGAGCCGTCGACCCCGACCAGCGGCGATGCCCCACCGGCAAGCAGGGCCGCGAAGAGGCGGCCGGACCCGCAGCCGGCGTCGAGCGTGGGGCCGGGGTGGCGCCGCGCAAGCTCACGCCAGAAGTCAAGGTCGTCGCGAAGCTCGTCATGCTCCAGGTCGTAGAGCTCGGCGAGGCGCTCCGGCTCGGCCGCCTGGCCGGCGAAGATGTCGCTCACCCTCAGATGTCCACGTTGCGGCTGGCGAACCACTCGAGCCCGATGGCGGCGGCCACCACGAAGATGGCGACCGGCACCGTCAGCGCCCCACCGAGCCGAAGGCCGCCCAGGGCGGCGACCGCCAGCCCGGCGAAGATCCCGCGTCGGGCGGCGCGCCACCACGCTCCGCGGTAGACGATGCGACGCCGTGCCAGCAGTTCGGCGAGGAACGCAAAGGGGGTCACGATGAGCGCCATGGTGAGAGCCGCCAGGCCGACCACCAGCGCACGGTTGGTCGCCACAGTGCCGCACGGCTGTCCGGGGAGCTCGGCCGGGCACAATCGTGAGGCGATGACCACGAGCAGGAGGCCGGCCAGCACGCCGAGCAGGACCAGAGCGGCGACCGTCGCGCGGTGCCGTCCCACCTAGCCGGACACCGTCATGCGCGCGCTGCGTCCGGGCAGATCTCGCGGAACGGGCAGTACCCGCAGCGCACCGCCCCCGGGTTGGCCGCGAAGCGCCCGGCGCGGATCCCCTCGGCAGCGGTGCTGACCGCCTCGGCGGCCTTTGCCATGCGGCGCTCGTTCGGCTCGGTGCGCCCGACGATGCCGGACTCGAGGAAGTGGAGGGCCATCTCGTCCGGCAGGCGACCGTGCTGCGCCTCCCACGCCAGGGCGTAGATGCCCAGCTGGAGCGACTCCCGCGCGCGTCGGCCGGCGGTCGCCGGATCCCGCACGTCGCTCGACTTGTAGTCGGTGATGGTGACCCGGCCCGATGGATCGGCGTCGACGCGGTCGTAGCGGCCGCGCACCCGGTCGCGCCCGAGCTGGACGGAGAACTCCTGCTCGACGCCGATCGGCTGCGCCGGGTCGGTCTGCTGCGCGTCGAAGAAGCGGTCCAGCGCCGCGTGCGCCGCCGCGCGCCGCGCCTCCTCGTGGGCGCGGGTCAGAAAGCCGACCGACTCCCAGTCCGCGTCCAGGGCCGCGTGCAGCTCCTCGCGCTCCATGGTGCGGCCGGCGAGCTGGCGCCGATGGTAGGCCTGCACCGCGGCGTGCAGGGCGCGCCCGTAGACCAGCTGGTGGCTCGGCGGGGTCGGGATGCGGATCACGTGGCCGTAGCGGTAGCGCGCCGGGCATTCGAGGTAGTCGTTGACCTGGCCGTAGGAGAGGACCAGCGGCCGCTCGTCGAGCCGCGGCG
>DASSPJ010000069.1:0-9369 GCA_035699665.1 Candidatus Limnocylindria bacterium | reverse complement strand
GCCAGGGCGGGATGCCCGCGGCGCAGGGCGATCAGGCGGCGCGTCAACGACAGCAGAGATCGCGGGTCGGCGGCCTGAACGGCGACGTTCACCCGCTCGAAGTCGGGGGCCACGGGCAGCCACGGCGTGGCGCCGGCATCGGTGAAGCCCGCGTGCGGCGATGCGTCCCACTGCATCGGTGTCCGCTCCGGGTCGCGTCCCCTGCCCGGCTCGCGGCGCTCCCAGGGGTCGCGGGCATCGGCGCCGGCGACCGGCACGTCCACCATCCCGATCTCGTCGCCGTAGTAGAGCGTCGGCGTCCCGCGCAGGGTGAGCAGGAGCAGCATCCCGGCCGGCGCCTGCTCCCGCCCGGCGCGGGTCGCGAAGCGCGGCTGATCGTGGTTGCCGAGCACCCACGACGCCCACGCCCCGTGCGGCAGGACGCCCTCGACGCCCTCGACCGCGGCGCGCACCGCATCGGCCTCCCATGCGGCGTTGAGGAGATGGAAGTTGAACGGGACGTGGATCTCGTCCTGGTCCTCGCCGTAGTAGGCCGCCCAGACGTCGAAGTCGGGATGGTGGAGCTCGCCGACGCTCATCCGCTCGCCGGGATAGGCGTCGAGCATGGCCCGGAACGCGCGATACAGCTCGTGCATGTCCGGGTGGGCGTGGTCGTAGAGGTGGAGCTGCCGGCTCCACGCCCCCAGGCGCCCGAACTCGGCGTCGGACGGGTTCGGGGGGTTGTCGCGCAGGAGCGGATCCTTCATGACCATCGGCGCGACGTCGATGCGGAAGCCGTCGACACCCCGGTCGAGCCAGAAGCGCGCGACGTCGAACATCGCCGCCCGCACCCCGGGGTTGCGCCAGTTGAGGTCCGGCTGCTCGGGCAGGAACGTGTGGAGGTAGTACTGGCCGGTCGCCGGGTCGAGGTCCCAGGCGGGACCATGGAACATGCTGATCCAGTTGTTCGGCGGGCTCCCATCGGGATGCGGGTCGCGCCACGTGTACCAGTCGCGCCTCGGGCTGTCGCGCGAGCGGCGCGACTCGGCGAACCACGGATGCTCGATCGAGGTGTGGTTGGGGACGTAGTCGACGAGCACCCTGATCCCGCGATCGTGCGCCGCGGCCAGCAGCGCGTCGAACGTCTCGAGCGTGCCGAACAGCGGGTGGACATCGGTGTGGTCGGCCACGTCGTAGCCGAAGTCGGCCATCGGTGACGGATAGAACGGCGCGATCCAGATGGCGTCCACCCCCAGCCAGGCCAGGTAGTCGAGGCGACTCTGGATGCCGGCCAGGTCGCCCACCCCGTCGCCATCGGCATCCGCGAACGAGCGCGGGTAGATCTCGTACACGACGGCGGTCTGCCACCATCGGGGGGTCGCGGGCTTCATGCGCGAGCAGGCTAGACCGATGGCGCCGCGGCTGCCGCCGCCTGCTACGATCGGACCCGCCCATGACCGATCGCAGCGCCGCGACCTCTTCCGCAACCTCCGCCCCGCCGCCCGCCGGCCAGCCGCGCGGCCGCACCGGGCCGCTCGATCCCCGAGCGGCCGACCGCCTCTTCTGGCAGGGCGTCGCCCTCTTCAACGGTGCGCGCTACTGGCACGCCCACGAGGCATGGGAGACGCTGTGGCGCGCGGCGCCCGACGAGGAGCGCGACTTCTACCAGGGCCTCATCCAGCTCGCCGCAGGTCTGCTGCACCTCCAGCGGCGCAACCGGCGCGGCGCGGTCAACAAGCTGACCGAGGGACTGTCGCGGCTGCGTCCGTATGCGCCCAAGCACCGGGGGATCGTGGTGAACGAGCTCATCGGCAGCGCGAGCGTGATCCTCGCCGAGCTGCGCAGCGGCGAGATCCCGTACCTCATCCCGCCGACGATCAAGGAAGCCGAGCTCGACGAGCACGCCCACCTGGACCGATGACCCAGGCAGGCGACCGGATCGAGCACGACTCGATGGGCGAGGTCCGCGTCCCCGCCCAGGCGCTGTGGCGCGCGCAGACCCAGCGCGCGGTGGAGAACTTCCCGATCTCCGGGCTGCGCCTCGAGCGCGCGCAGATCTGCGCGCTGGGCCGCATCAAGGGCGCCGCGGCGCGCGTGAACGCCGATCTCGGCGTGCTGGACCGCGACGTCGCCGACGCGATCGCCGCGGCGGCCGATGAGGTGGCGCGCGGCGACCACGACGACCAGTTCCCGATCGACGTCTACCAGACCGGCTCGGGCACCAGCTCGAACATGAACGCCAACGAGGTGATCGCGTCCCTGGCCAGCGCGCGCCTCGGGCGCGACGTGCATCCCAACGACCACGTCAATGCCAGCCAGTCGAGCAACGACGTCTTCCCGTCGAGCATCCACCTGGCCGCCACGGAGGCGGTGATGCGCGACCTCGAGCCGGCGCTCGACCACCTCGCCGCGGCCCTCGAGGCGAAGGCGGAGGAGTTCGCCCAGGTGGTGAAATCGGGCCGCACCCACCTGATGGATGCCACGCCGGTGACGCTGGGCCAGGAGTTCGGGGGCTATGCCGCCCAGGTGCGACGCGGGATCGAGCGCCTCGAGACGACGCTGCCACGCGTCGCCGAGCTGCCGCTGGGCGGCACCGCGGTCGGGACCGGGATCAACATGCCGACGGGGTTCGCGGCGGCGGTCATCGAGCGCCTGCGCGATGACACCGGCCTGCCGCTCACCGAGGCCCGTAACCACTTCGAGGCGCAGGGCGCGCGAGACGGGCTGGTCGAGCTCTCCGGCCAGCTGCGCACCATCGCGGTGAGCCTGACCAAGGTGGCCAACGACATTCGCTGGATGGGATCAGGGCCGCACGCCGGGCTCGCCGAGATCAGCCTGCCGGACCTCCAGCCGGGCAGCAGCATCATGCCCGGCAAGGTGAACCCGGTCCTCGCCGAGGCGCTGCTCATGGTCTGCGCCCAGGTCGTCGGCCACGACGCCGCCGTGGCGTGGGGCGGCGCGGCCGGCAATTTCGAGCTCAACGTCATGCTGCCCATGCTCGGACGGAGCGTGCTGGAGTCGATCCGCCTGCTCGCCAACGCCACGCGCCTCTTCGCCGACCGCTGTGTGAGCGGAATCACCGCCAACGCGGAGCGCGCACGGCGGTACGCCGAGGGGTCGCCGAGCATCGTGACCCCGCTGAATCGGTACCTCGGCTACGAGGAGGCGGCGAAGGTGGCCAAGCAGGCACTCGCCGAGCACAAGACGATTCGCCAGGTGGTGGTGGAGCGCGGCCACGTCCGCGACGGGCGCCTCACCGAGGCGCAGCTCGACGAGGCGCTCGACGTCCTGCGCATGACGCGTCCCGATGACGGCTGACAGCGGGCGTATGCTTGCGCGCCTGCACGCACACTGACGGAGGACGCCCACCATGGCCCGAGACGAGAAGCTCGAGCTTCTGAAGCGCGTTCCGCTCTTCGCCGGCCTCGGCGGCCGCGAGCTGGAGCGGCTCGGCATGCTCGCCGACGAGGTCGACCTGAAGGCCGGGCGCGTCCTGATGCGCCAGGGCGAGCGCGGCGACCAGATGTTCGTGATCATCGACGGCGCGGTCGACGTGGAGCGCGACGGGACGGTGATCGCGCGGCGCGGTGCCGGCGACATCCTGGGCGAGATCGCGCTCGTCGACGGCGGGCCGCGCGCGGCCACCGTGACGCTCGCGTCCGACGCGCGGCTGCTCGTCGTCGGCCGCCGCGAGTTCCATAGCCTGATGGACGAGTTCCCCGAGGTGCGGCTGCGCATCCTCGAGACGCTTGCCCAGCGCATTCGGCGCGCCGAGCCGGAGGAGATCCACTAGGAGCGGCGGCCCCGGCTCAGCGGCCCAGCAGGCAGTCCAGCGCGGCAACCTACCGCCACTCGACGCTGACCACCTCCACCGAGCCCTCGAGGCCCCGCAGCTCGACGGCGCGCGGGGCCGAGCCGCGGAAGCGCCCGCCCGCCTCGCCCAGGGTTTCCCGGCTCACGAGGATCTCGTCCGGCCCGGCGAGCGACCCGATCCGCGCGGCGGCATGCACGCCGGCGCCCTCGTAGCTGGCGGCCCGCTTGATCCCCTCGGCCACGTGGATCCCGACGCGGACCGACGGGGCGAACCCGTTCTGGCGGCGGTGGTCGGCAAACCGGCGGAGGATGGCCACGGCGCACGAGAGCGCGGCCTCCGCATCGGCGAAGGCGAGGAAGAACCCGTCGCCAGCATGGTGAATCTCCTCACCGCCCCGCTCGCCGGACAGCTGGCGGATGACCTGGTCGTGCCAGGCCAGCAGCGACTCCCACGCCTCGTCGCCGATGGCGGCGATCAGCTGCGTGGAGCCGACGATGTCGGTGAACATGAATGCGCGCCGCGCGCGACGGCCCCGCAGTCGGGCCTGCGCTGCCGCCGGGTCGCTGAGGAGGGACCTCGCTCGCTCCGCGTCGGGGGCAGCGCCAAGCGCATCGAAGGTGGCGAGCGCGGCGTGCAGCTCGAGTCCGGCCGCCTCGTGGCGACCCGCGGCGAGACTCGCCTCCCCGAGCCACATGCGTGCCCTGGCGGCCTCGTAGGGAGCCTCGACCTCCTGCCAGGCTCGTCGAGCCTCCGAGAAGTGCTCGGCGGCGGCGCCCGGGTCGCCGGATGCCAGCGCCACCAGGCCCTTCGACCCGGCAGCCGCCGCTCGCATGGCCGCGGTCCCCAACGAGGTGGCGATCGTCCCCATCTCCTCCGCCGCCTCGGCGGCAGCGTTGCGCTGGTCGGCCGCGAGTGCGATCTCGACGGCTGCGGGCAGCATCCGCGCCCGCAGCAGCAGGGTGGCTCGCGGGCTCTCGAGAGCACGCTGGATGAGCTCGTGAGCGCCAGCGGGATTGCCGGTTGCGAGCCGCAGCATGGCGAGGCCTGGCTGCGGATCGCGGCCCAGCTCGTGGGACCGGCGGAAGGCGGCCTCGGCCCCGGCGTGATCGCCCAGCCGCAGCCGAATCTCACCGATCTGGTAGAAGCCCTCGCCGGCGTAGTCGAGGCAGAAGGTCTCCAGCTCCGCGCAGGCCTGCCGCGCCTCCGCCTCGGCCTGCACCCAGTCGCCCCGGATCCTCACGATCTCGGCGCGCCGCACGCGGCACATGCCGGGGAAGCCGGAGATCGACTGCCGCTCGCACCAGCGCCGCGCCGCGTCGGACCACTCCCCGGCGCGCCGGTAGTCGGTGAGATCCTCACAGGCGATGGTGGCGTTGCAGTACACGACCGCCGTCGGGTACGGGTCGAGCTCGCCGCTGAGCGCCGCCACGATCGCCTCGTCGAGGTCGGCCAGCCCTTCCTCGGTGCGGCCCATCGCCACCAGCACGCGCCCACGATCCTGGAGGCCGAGCGCCTCGAGGTTCGCGTCGCCCAGGCGCGCTCCGAGGTCGAGGACGCGCTCCGCTTCGGCGAGCGCGGTATCGAGATCCCCGCGTCCGATCGCCGCGTTGAGATGCGCGCGAGCCAGCAGGCCGTGCTCGCCCGATTCCGGCTCGCCCTCCAGCAGCCGCTCAGCGCGCCGCACCCAGCCGGTGGCGGTCGAGGTCGCCAGGCGGTGACTGTGATCGTTGGCCAGGCCGAGCGCCGCCCCGGCCGCCCGCACCCGATCGCCGGCCGCCAGGTGTCCCGAATACGAGCGTTCCCGGGCAGCGATGCTGCGGTCGAGCTCGCCGGTCCACCAGCTTGCCTCGGCGAGCCGATCGAGATCGGCGGGGCCGAGCGGCGCCTCGGCGTCGGCGCGGAGGAACAGCTCCGCCGCCTCGCTCCAGCGGCGCTGATCGGCCGCGGTGCGAGCAGCGGCGAGGACATCCGGGACGGTGTGGGCGTTGGTCATGCGGCTGGGCTCGATCGGCTGCGGAGCCTGAGCCTAGCGAAGCACGGCTCGACCGTAAACCGATGCAGGCGCCGCCGCCGCGTACAATTCGGCGTCCCATGCGCGCGCCACGCGCACGCGCGAGCCTGACCAAGGAGACGCGAACCGACGTGCCCACCACGTACCGCAACCTGATCGCCGGGGAGTGGCGTGCCGCCGCCTCCGGGCGCACCTTCACCAGCGTCAGCCCGGCGGACCACGACGACGTGGTCGGGGAGTTTGCCGCCTCCGGACCGGAGGACGTGGAGGCGGCGGTCGCCGCCGCCGCGCGGGCCTTCCCGGCGTGGAGCGCCATGCCGGCGCCCAAGCGCGGCGAGATCCTGTTCCGCGTGGCGCGGCTCCTTGCCGAGCACAAGGAGGAGCTCTCGCGGCTCATGACCCGCGAGATGGGCAAGGTGCTCCCCGAGGCGCGCGGCGATGTGCAGGAGGCGATCGACGTCGCCTACTACATGGCCGGGGAGGGACG
Organism: Candidatus Limnocylindria bacterium; assembly: GCA_035699665.1. Classification (GTDB taxonomy): domain Bacteria; phylum Chloroflexota; class Limnocylindria; order QHBO01; family QHBO01; genus JAICQM01. The sequence continues at coordinate 3,078 of DASSPJ010000069.1, read as the reverse complement.
GCGCCTGTTCGGCCAGACCGTCCCGTCGGAGATGCCCGACAAGTTCGCCATGAGCATCCGCCGCCCCATCGGTGTGGTGGGCATCATCACGCCGTGGAACTTCCCGGTCGCCATCCCGGCCTGGAAGCTCTTCCCGGCCCTCATCTGCGGCAACACCGCGGTCATCAAGCCCGCCTCGGACACGCCGGCCTGCCTGGTCCGCTTCGTCGAGCTGCTGGCCGAGGGCGGGATCCCCGAAGGCGTGGTCAACGTCGTCACCGGGTCCGGCGGTGACGTCGGCAACGCGCTGGTGGAGCATCCCGAGGTGCGCGTCATCTCGTTCACCGGCCATACCGATACCGGGGTCGAGATCAGCACCCGCGCCGCCAGGACGCTCAAGCGCGTCTCGCTCGAGCTCGGCGGCAAGAACCCGATCGTGGTCTGGGAGGACGCCGACCTCGACCTCGCCCTGGACAGCGTGGTGTGGTCGGCATTCGGGACGAGCGGGCAGCGCTGCACTGCCGCCTCGCGGCTGATCGTGCATCGGTCCATCCACGACGAGTTCGTGGGGAAGCTGCGCGACCGGGTCGCGAAGCTCGTCCTCGGCGACGGGCTTGACGAGACGACCGATGTCGGCCCGGTCATCAACGACACCGCGGTCGAGCGCATCGCCGCCTACGCGGCGATCGGCCGCGACGAGGGGGAGCTGGTCATCGGTGGCGAGGCCGCGCGCGACGGCGCGCTCGGCAAGGGATCGTTCTTCCAGCCGACGATCTTCACCGAGGTCAGGCCCGATGCCCGGATCGCGCAGGAGGAGATCTTCGGCCCGGTGACCTCGGTCATTCCGGTCACCGACTGGGACGAGACGGTGCGCATCGTGAACGGGGTCAAGTACGGCCTCTCCACGTCGCTCTTCACCCGGGACATCAACCTCGCCTTCCGCAGCATCCGCGACTTCGAGTCGGGGCTGGGGTACGTGAACCACGGCACCATCGGCGCCGAGGCGCACCTGCCGTTCGGCGGCACCAAGGCGACCGGCAACGGCCATCGCGAGGTCGGCCAGGCGGCGCTCGACTTCTTCAGCGAGTGGAAGAGCGTCTACGTCGACTACTCGGGCAAGCTGCAGCGCGCCCAGATCGACACGACCTTCGTCGACGAGCAGGACTGACCGATGCCGCAGCTCCACCTCCACGCCGAGGTCGGCGACTACGCGCCGACCGTCCTGCTGCCGGGTGATCCGAACCGCGCTCGCACGATCTCCGAGCGCTTCGACGCCGGGAGCGCGCGGCTCGTCAACGACCACCGCGGCATGCTCGGCTACACCGGCACCTTCGAGGGCCAGCCGGTGAGCGTTCAGACCAGCGGGATGGGCACCCCGAGCCTGAGCATCGTGGTCGAGGAGCTGCTGCGCCTCGGCGCCACGCGGCTCATCCGGGTGGGGACCTGCGGCGGCATCGGTCCGGGGATCCGCACCGGCGACCTGGTGGTCGCCACCGGCGCCTGCCCGACCGACGGTGCCACCGCCACCTACCTGCACGGCGAGGCCTACGCCCCGGTGCCCGACTTTCACCTCACCCGCGCGCTGGTGGAGTCCGCGGAGCGCCAGGGAATCCCGGTCACCACCGGGCTCGTCGCATCGGTCGACGTCTTCTACAACCCCGATGCCGACTACGCCCAGCGCTGGCGCGACCGGGGCGTGCTGGCCTTCGAGATGGAGGCGTCGGCGCTCTTCTACCTGGCGGCCCGCAACCGGGTCCAGGCAGCGTGCGCGCTGGTCGTCAGCGACGTGCTGGCCGAGGACGTCACGTCCGAGGAGAGCTACCTCGCTCCCGAGGACCTGGCGGCCTCGGTGGAGCGCATGGTCGACCTTGCGCTGGGCGCCAGTGGCATCGGCCCTGCGGAGTAGACTCGCGCCATGACCGATCTCGCCGAACGCGGCGCCGCCAACCAGGCCGGCGCGATCATCAACCCCAACGCCCAGGACGAGGCGCAGGACTTCCTCCCCTTGCAGGGGATCGATCACGTCGAGTTCTGGGTGGGGAACGCCAAGCAGGCCGCGCACTACTACCGCGCGCTGTGGGGCTTCACCCCGGTCGCCTATGCGGGCCTGGAGACCGGGGTGCGGGATCGGTCCAGCTTCGTGCTGGTGCAGAACGACATCCGCTTCGTGTTCACCGCGCCGCTGACCCCCGACGGCGAGATCGCCGAGCACGTCGCCAGGCACGGCGACGGGGTCAGGGACATCGCCTTCGCCGTCGACGACGTGGAGTCGGCGTGGCGCGAGACCACGTCGCGCGGCGCGGTGAGCGCCCTGGAGCCGACCGAGCTGACCGGGCAGAAGGGCGTGCTGCGCAAGAGCAGCATCCGCGCCTACGGGGACGTGGTGCACTCGTTCGTGGACCGCTCCGCGTACCACGGCGCCTTCGCGCCCGGATACCACCGCATCACCCGGCCCGCCCCCGCCGCGACCGGCCAGAACCTGCTCGAGGTCGACCATTGCGTCGGGAACGTCGCGCTCGGCGACATGAATCGCTTCGTCGACTACTACCGCGACGTCCTCGGCTTCGCGCAGCTCATCCACTACGACGACAAGGTCATCCACACCGAGTACTCGGCGCTGATGAGCAAGGTCATGACGAATGGCAACGGGCGCATCAAGTTCCCGATCAACGAGCCCGCGGCCGGGAAGCGGAAGAGCCAGATCCAGGAGTTCCTCGACTACTACCTCGACGCCGGGACGCAGCACATCGCGCTGCGCACGGAGGACATCGTCGGAACGGTGCGCGCGCTGCGCGAGCGCGGCGTCGAGTTCCTGGGCATGCCGCACGCGTACTACGAGTCGCTGCCGGATCGGGTCGGCGACGTCGGCGTGGCGATCGAGACGCTCGAGGAGCTGGGGATCGAGGCTGACCGCGACGAGGAGGGCTACCTGCTCCAGATCTTCACCCGCCCCGTGCAGGACCGGCCGACCTTCTTCTTCGAGATCATCGAGCGGCACGGGTCCCGCGGCTTCGGGGTCGGCAACTTCAAGGCGCTCTTCGAGGCGATCGAGATCGAGCAGGCGCGGCGGGGCAACCTCTAGCGGGGCTGGCTGGGGAT
>DASSPJ010000068.1:0-12340 GCA_035699665.1 Candidatus Limnocylindria bacterium | reverse complement strand
CCGAGCATGGTGTGGAAGCGCTGGAAGAGGTCCTTGTAGGTGCGGCCCCAGGCATGGTGGACGCCCATCGGGTTGTTGGCGGTGATCGGCCCGTCCAGGAAGCTGAAGCGACGCTCCGCGGCTGCGTTGCGCGCCAGGTAGCGCGCCATCGTGTCGCGCTCGCGCCAGCGCTCGATCTGCGCGCGCTCGAGCGCCGGCACGTCCAGCTCCTTGGCAACCTGCTTGAACAACCCGATTCCTCTCCTGACAAACAACGAACCCGCCCCGGAACACTCCGGGACGGGCGCCTTCATCGACGTCCGCGGTACCACCCGCGCTTGACCGATGCGTGATCGGTCCACTCGTCGCGCCACGGGCCACGCATGACCGATGACGCCGCCTGCTGGTATCGGGTGGCGCACCCGGGAGGCTCACGCCTCCGGCTCGGGAGTGATCTCCCCGCGTCTCGCTGACCGCCCGCTCTCACCGTCCGGGCTCGCTCGTGGCGCGATGGCGACGCGGAGCGCTGGCTCCGTCTCAGCCGATGTGTGTCGCGCGATGGTCGCAGCGCGGCGCCGCCCGTGTCAATTCGAGACCGCGGCTCAGGCCCGCCCGGCGATCGACCAGGCGAGCAGGGCGAGGGTGGTGACCGAGGTGTAGGCCACCAGCGGCGCCAGCCGCGGCCACCAGCGGCGCGCCATCAGCACGCCCAGGCTGGCCAGCGGGCCGACGAGCACGAGCCCGGTGATGAGCCGCTCGGCGTCGCTGTGCCGGTCGGCCCCGGTGAACGTGAAGAGCAGCCATCCGGCGGTGGCGGACAGGGTCGGCAGCAGGGTCAGCACGATGAGCGCGCCCGTGCCCGGCGGGGCGGTCACCAGGCCGCGGTTGCGTCGGTTGCGCCGGCCGCGCGCCGGGAGCGGGGCGGTGTGGGGCCGGTCCGCCGCGACCGCAGCCGGCGGCTCGGGTGAGCGGCGCCAGGCGGGGATGCGCATGCCGCGGCGCGCCGGTTCGGGCTCGGCTGCGGCGGCGGCCCGTGCCGCCTCGCGCTCGGCGGCCTCCTGCGCGGCGCGCTGCGCGACCGCCTCGGCGGCGGCCCTCTCGGCCTCAGCGGCGGCGAGTGCCGCCGCCCGCTCGGCGGCCAGGCGCTCCTCGAGCAGCTGGCGCTCGATGCCGGTCAGCGCGCGCGGCTCGATCTCGGCCGCGGCCCGGTCGTGCGCCGCGGCGGCCGCCGCCGGATCGCCCGCCGGCACGCGCGCCACGAGCGCGCGTGTGCGCTCGGCCACCTGGTCGAGGCGCGCCTGCACCCGCGCCGAGGCGGCGAGCGCGTTCAGCAGCTCCTGCTCCAGTGCCGGCGCCACGAGCAGCCGCCCGCGGTCGGTGGGGACGAGGATGGCGCTCGCCGTCGGCGCCAGGCGCACCAGCTCGATGCGCTCCTCGCCACGCAGCGTCGCCGTCCCCAGCCCGCGGCTCAGCGGACCGAGCCGCGGCCGCATCTTCGCCGCGTTCGGGCCCTTGAGCGTGACGCGGGTGACCGAGCCGCGCACCAGGGCGTGGACCCGTTCGCCGCCGATCCAGCGGACGCGGATGGCGCCGACCTCGACCTGCAGGCGCACCGTGAGCGGCACGATCGCCAGCCACGCCCCGATGAGCACCAGCATCGCGCCGCCGGCCACCCCGAGCAGCCGCAGCGGGTCGTCCAGCTGCACCGCGGCGGCGCCGATCGCCACGCCGCCCAGGATCCACAGCAGGGCGGGCAGCACGAGCTGTCGCCGCATCGAGCGCGCGAGGCGGATGGCGGCGATGGCGACGGTCTGCTCCTGCGGCATCGGTCTAGGCCTTCTCGGTGACCCGGTACTCCAGGTAGCGCCCGGTGAGCAGCCGCGTCTGCGCGTCGAGCGCCGGGAGGTTGCTGAAGAAGATGCCGACGAACGGCAGCCCGATCCACTGCGCATACGACAGGAAGCGCTGCCACGCTCCCCACGTCGCCGGCCGCGGCGGGACGATGCGGTACTCGACCCAGATGAGGACGACGAGCGCGACGAGCCCGATGGAGAGCATGGTCGACGCGTAGAGCGGCAGGTTCTGCCCGAGCGTCGTCTCGCCGAAGGCGGGGTTGATGAGCAGCGGCACCGTGGCGCCGAACATGATCACGAACGGCGCGATCGCCCAGTTGATGTGCTCGCCGAACAGGTTGAGCACCCGCCAGGCACGCGACCAGAACGGGATCTCGCGATGGCGGATGGCGTTCTGCACGACGTACGGGATGTCGGTCACGCCCCACGCCCAGCGGCGCGCCTGCATGTACTGCGTGGCCAGTGAGCGCCAGTAGCTCTTGGCGCGAACCGCGTCGCCGTAGATGGGGATGAACAGCGGCACGGCGCGGAACCGGTCGCCGTAGGTGAAGAAGCTCTTCCAGTAGAAGCGGCTGTCCTCGGGGATGGCGTCGGTCGCCCAGTAGCCGACCTCGTGGACCAGGTGCAGCGTGGTCGAGTAGCTGCCGAAGCTCTGGAGCTTCTCGGGCAGGACGCTGCGCCACATCTGCATCTGGGTCAGCACCGCGGCGAACAGGCGCAGCAGCAGCGGCGCCTCCCAGAGGTTGTTGTGGAAGTACGGGATCGGCTGGTACAGCTGCGTCTCGCGGTTCGGATCGGTCACGTGCATCCAGGTCAGGTAGGTGAAGTACTGCGGGTGCACGCGGTAGTCGGCATCCAGGTCGGTGACGATGATCCTGGTCGGGTCCATCCCCCGCTCGCGCACCAGCGACCGATACAGCCAGCGCCCGCCCCAGGCCATCGCGCTGCTCTTGCCGACCACGATCCCCGGCTCCAGCGGGTCGAGGATGTGGATGAGCTCGGCGAACGCGTCGCCGAACTCGGCCTGCAGGGCCCTGACGTTGGCGATCCCGCCCTCGTCGGTCTCACGGGTGATGATGGCCACGATCTTCCGCTCGCGCGGCCACTCCGCCTCGGCAAGGGCGCGGACGGTGAGGCGGAGCTTGTCGAGCGGCTCGGTGTACGTCGGGATGAGGGCCAGGTGGACGTACTCGTCGGGCGACGGCATGTCGCCGAGTCGCGCGACGCGATCGAGCGCAGCCAGCTCCTGGCGGACCGCCCGCAGGGCGGATCGTCGCGACGCCCCGGTGGCCACGAAGCCCAGCACCGGCGCGCCGCGCAGCGCCTGGAGCCTGGCACGCAGGGTCGCCCGCCGCGTTGCGGGATCGCGCAGGGCGGCGAGGCGGCCGGGCCAGTCGGCGGCCAGCACGTCGCGGATGCGGCGGTACGCGATCAGCACCGCCCCCGCGAACCAGAGGGCGCGGCACAGCCAGTAGAAGTCGAAGCTGAGGACGAAGTAGGCGACCAGCCACGGGTAGCTGAAGCTGAGCCAGATCGGCCCGATGATGATCGCCCAGCTGATCAGCCCGGGGACCATCTCGAGCACCCGCTCGAGCCAGCGGTAGCGCTCCGCGTCCTGTCCTTCCGCCACTGCGCTCCTCGCCCGACCCCGCCCGACCGGTTCGGGGCGGTCGGCGGGGGCGGCTAGTAGACCGGGGTCAGCCAGTCACGATACTCGTCGAGGCGGCCACGGACCGCGTCGAAGTAGATGCTCGACAGCTCGCGGGTGATCGGCCCCGGCCGGCCGCTGGCGATCGCCCGGCGATCGACCTCGACCACCGGCGACAGCTGCGCGCCGGTGCCGCACAGGAAGACCTCCTCGGCCGAGTACAGCTCGGTGCGGTCGATGCTGCGCTCGACCACCTCGACGCCGAGCCGGTCGCGGGCGATGTCCATGAGGCGCCGCCGGGTGATGCCCTCCAGGATGTTGTCGGTGACCGGCGGCGTGACGAGGACGCCGCCGGTGACGATGAACAGGTTCTCCGCGCTTCCCTCGCTGACGTGGCCGTCCTGGGTGAGCACGATGGCCTCGTCGTATCCGTTCAGCTGCGCCTCGCTCTTGGCGAACGCGCCGTTGACGTACGCCCCGCAGATCTTGCCGCGGGCCGGGATGGCGTTGTCATCGGTCCGGCGCCAGGTCGATACCTGGGCCCGGATGCCGCCCTCGGTGTCGATGTACTGGCCGAACGGGACCCCGAAGATCGTGACGTCGCAGTCGAGGTTGTGGAGCCGGACCCCGATGATCTCGCTCGACTTGTAGACGATCGGCCGGATGTAGACGTCCTCGCGCAGCCCGTCGCGGCGCAGCATCTCGACCGTCGCGTCGGCCAGGTCCTGGGCCGAGTACGGGATCTCCATCATCAGCAGCCGGGCCGACCGCAGGATCCGCTCGTAGTGGGGCAGCAGGTCCAGCGCGAAGAGCTGCTCCTGGTCGCTGTTCCAGTAGGCACGGATTCCCTCGAAGACGCCGGTCCCGTAGTTGAACGCGTGCGTCATGACGTTCACGTTCGCCTCGCGGAGCGGCACCAGCTCGCCACGGAAGAAGGCCCACAGGTCGGGGCTGCGCTCCGCGGTCGAGGTCGCGGCGGGAGTTGCCTGCTTGAGCACGATGGTCTCCTTGCTGGCCGGATCGCAGCGCTTGGGCGGCGACCGTTCGGCCGCGCGTCAGTATACCGGCCGGGCCGGGGACGAACCCGTTGCCGAGCCCGTCCACGGAATCAGTGGATCGGCGCCGCCGCGCGGCCCAGGTCGGTGAACAGGGCGAGGTACAGGTACACCAGGTACAGCGGCCCGCCGACCATCAGGTGCCACGCGTTGAGCTTCCCGCTGCGCAGCATGGTCCCGAAGATGAGGATGGTCGACACGAACGCCACGCCGGCCGACGCGAAGACGATCGCCGTCCCGGCGCTGAAGGTCCAGCTGGTGAAGAGCAGCCCCAGCACGGTCGGCAGGCAGCTCTGGAAGACCATCGCGCCGGTGATGTTGCCCATCGCCAGCGTGTCCTTCCCGTTGCGCACCCACAGGACGCTGTTGAACTTCTCGGGCAGCTCGGTGGCGATCGGGGCGATGATCAGGGCCAGGATGGTCGGGTCGAGCCCGATCTCGGTGGCGAGATGCTCGACGGCGCCGACGAAGACCTGCGCCCCCACGATGATCAGCCCGAGCGCCAGCACCACCTGGCCGATGACCAGGCCCAGCTTCGGCTCTCGGCCGAGGATCGAGGTGTCGCCCGGGAAGGCGTCGATCTCGAGCTGGTCGCCCTCCACCACCTGCACGGTGCCGTTGTCGCCGGTGATGCGCGTCAGGTGCAGGCGATTGAGCTCCTCCGCGTTTCCCTCCTCCGCCTCGTCGGTGAAGTGCGCGCGCACATACACCGCGTAGATCACGAACAGCGCGGCCGCCGCGACCCACTTGAGCCAGTTGAGCTCGGCGGGCAGGAAGGCGGTGCCGATGGCGATCCCGTAGCCCACGACGAAGAACCCGACGTCGCGACCCAGGATCTTCACGTTCACGCGCATGCCGGTCGTCCGGCGACCGCGCCGCGCGAAGAGCAGGATGGCGAACCCGGTCACGAACATCGCCAGGGTGCTGAGCATGAACGGGGCGCCGAGGATGGCCCCCACGCCGATGGCGTTGCCGCTGCCCGGGTCGCTTCCGGTGATGACCGGCCCCAGGATGGCGATGACCGGGATCAGCGTCTCGGGCATCGCGGTGGCCACCGCGGCGAGCACGCTGCCCACGGCCCCTTCAGCGAGCTTGAGCTTGTGGCCCAGCCACTCGATCCCGTTCGTGAACAGCTCCGCGGCGACCAGGATCACCGCGAGGGAGATGAACAGCAGGATGACGTCCAACGGCGGTCCTTCGAATCCTCGTGCGTGCTGACTGATGCGGGCTGGCAGCCCAGCCCGCTGGTGGCACGGGGCAAGCCGCATGCCGGTGTCCGGGTAGCGCGGGCGCCGCCGTGGCGGCGTCCGTCACGAGCTCAGGGGCGCAGGTGCTGCGGTGCGTACGGCAGCAGCGCGACGTGGCGGGCGCGCTTGAGGGCCGTGGTCAGCATGCGCTGATGGCGCGCGCAGGTGCCGGTCTTGCGGCGCGGCTCGATCTTGGCGCGCTCGGACAGGTAGCGCCGGAGGCGGTTGACCTCCTTGTAGTCGATGCTCTCCGCCTTGTCGACGCAGAAGTTGCACACCTTGCGGCGACGTCGGTCGCGGTAGTAGTCGGCCGCCTCGCGACGGCTGCGGGGGCTTGCCATGGTCGGTTTCGGTCCTCGAAGTCGTAGGTCGTGTGTCTGGATGCGTGGCTAGAACGGGATGTCGTCGACGTCCATCGCGTCGCCGCGCGCCGGCGCGGAGCGCTGCTCCGAGCCACGCGGACGCGCGACCGGGGCATCCATCGGTCCGTCCTGGGAGCCGAAGCCACCCTCCTCGTCGCGTGGCCGGCGCTCGAGGTTGACGACGCGCGCGAAGCGCAGCTCGAGCGCGGTGCGCTTCTGGCCGTCGCGGGCCTCGTACTCGCGAGCGCGGAGCTGGCCCTCGGCGTAGATCTTGTTGCCCTTGCGGAGCTGCTCGGCCAGCCGCTCGGCCTGCTGCTCCCAGACCTCGACGCCGATCCACATGGTCTCCTCGACCCACTCCCCGTCGGCGCCGCGGCTGCGGTCGTTGACGGCAACCCGCAGGTTGGTGACCGCCTTCCCGCTCGGCGTGTAGCGCAGCTCGGGATCGGCCCCCAGGTTGCCGATGATCATCATCTTGTTCAGCGACATCGGTGTCCTCCTCGCGGGCTAGGCGGTCGTCTCGGCGGGCTCGCGCTCCGCCTCGTCGGACGCATCGGTCTGGTCGGATGCAGCGGCGGGCGCAGGCTCGTCCGCCTCGGGCGCATCCGCCGCTGGTTGGCCGGCGGTCGTCGCGGCGGCGGCCATGGCGGCCTCCTCGTCGGGTCCGAGCGGCTCGACGTCGTCGGCGGAGACGGCGGCCGGGGTGGCCTTGATCGCCTCCGCCTCCTCGGCGTTGCGCTCCTCGAGCACGGTGACGAGGTGCCGCAGGATCTCCTCGCTGATCAGCATGCTCCGCTCGAGGGCGCGGATCTCGGCCGGCTCGATGTCGAAGTGGATCAGGAAGTAGCTGGCATCACGGTGCCGCTTGATGTCATACGCCAGCCGGCGCTTCCCCCACGGGGAGACCTTGGCGAGTGAGCCACCGGCGTTGACGATGGCGCGGGTCACCTTCTCGACCGCCGCCTGGAGCTTGTCGTCCTCCAGGTCGGGTCGCAGCAGGAGCATGAGTTCGTAACGGCGCATGGCGCGCGTTCCTCCTCTCTATGGGCTTGCGGCTCACGCGGGTCCGCGCGAAGCGCGCGGCGGAGCGGCAGAGAAGAGCCCAGATGCGTACATGAAACGAGCCTCCGCGAACCGGAGGCGCAGGTCGAGGATACCACCCCGATCGGCGGCGGACAACGGCCCGCATCCTGCACCTATACTCCATCTCGCCTCAGTGCTGCCACGAAAGGTCTCGATGCCCGGCAACCCGATCCTCCTCTGCGCACCCACCGAGTCGCTGCGCTCGAGCCTCGAGCAGACCCTCGCCGCCGCCGGCTACCACACCGCGGCCGTGCCGACGCCCGCCGACGCGGTCGCCGCCCTGCGCGACGCTCGCTATGACATCGTCGTCGCCGAGGGGCTCGCCGTCTCGGGCGCCATCGCCGGCATCCGCGGCGCATCGGCCGCGCCGACGCCCGTCCTGATCGTGGCGCCGGCCGGCGACGTCGAGGCCCGCATCGCCTTCCTCGAGGCAGGGGCGGACGACGTCATCGCCACCGGCTTCGCCGACCGCGAGCTCGAGGCGCGCATCGAGGCGCTGCTCATCCGGGCGGGCCGCCTGCGCCCCGAGGAGCGCTCCGGCACGGCGGCCGGCGAGATCATCACGTTCTTCTCGCCCAAGGGGGGCGTGGGCACCACGACGCTGGCGGTGAACACGGCCGTGCTGCTCGCCGGTGGCGGCGGGACGCTGGGCGCCGCGGGCAGCGGGCCTCGACCCTCGACGCCGTCGATCCAGGGAGCGCGCGTCCTGCTCATCGACCTGGACCTCCAGTTCGGCCAGGTGACCACGCACCTCAACCTGTCGCCGCGCTTCGACCTCGCCGGGCTCGCCGGCGACGAGCCGGCGCTCAACGACCCCGAGCTCGCCGCCTCGTACCTGGCCCAGCACAGCTCCGGCGTGACGGTGCTGGCGGCGCCCTCCAACCCCGAGGCCGACTTCCGTGTCTCGCTGGAGCAGCTCCAGCGGGTGATCGCCGTGCTGCGGCCGCGCTTCGACCTCGTCGTGGTCGACTGCGGCTCGCGTCTCGACCAGCGCACCCTCTGGATGCTCGAGCAGGCCGATACGCACGTCTTCGTCATCTTCCCGGAGATCGCGGCGCTGCGGGCCACGTCGCTCCTGCTCGGCTTCCTCGCGGAGACCGCCACGCTGCGGGCGCGGACGCATTTCGTGGTCAACCACATCTTCCCCAAGGAGCTGCTCAAGACGCGCGACGTCGAGAACCTGCTTCGCTCCAAGCCGGCGGCCGAGATCCCCTACACCGAGGTGGAGATGATCCGCGCCGTCAACGAGGGCGTTCCGGTGACCGTGTCGCGGCCCGCGTCGCCCGCCTCGCTCGCGCTCCAGCGGCTGGCGCAGACGCTGCTCGGTGCTCCGCCGGTCAGCAGCAGCGACCTTTCCTCGGAGCGCCGTCGACGCGGGCTGTTCCGCCGCTGAGCCCCGCCCCAAGCGCTCCAAACCGCAGAGTGCTCACCCGGTGAGCGGCACGCTCGTGGGGTGAGAATGTTGGCGCTTCGCCACGGAGGGCGACTCACGCGGCGGGGTGGTGCCGGAGGAGGGATTCGAACCCCCATGCCTTGCGGCCGCCGGGTTTAAGCCGGCTGCGTCTGCCATTCCGCCACTCCGGCGCCGGCAGCGCAGCCTACACGCCGCACTCCGGACCCGCAGGCGATAGGGCAACGACCGTTCCGCTACCTCGGGTCGGAAGCCGGGCCGATCTCGAGCTCGGCGAGGAACGCCTCTGCCTCCGGCAGCCACGCCACCAGGTCTTCCTCGTTCGCCGCCCACACCTGTGCCAGCACGATCGCCCCGCCCACGTCGATGGCCCCCAACCGCTGGCTGACACCGAGGTACACGACGTGGCTGTCTGGTTCCATCTCGAGCAGCGGATACGCGTATCCCGCGGCCGGTGTCACGGTGACCATGGTGGTCGACCTGCCCGCGAACGTGGTCGGTCGTGGCTGGGAGATCGCGTAGGCCGCCCCACCGGCGGACCGCTCGACGGACCCCAGGTCGCTGAGGAACTCGGCAGCCGTGGTGGCCGGACGCTCAGGCTGATCCTCCGGATCCAGGTGGAAGGTCGCGCCCGTGATGTCGGCAATGACGACCCCGCGGCCCGCCTCCTGATCTCCGTCGCGGCCGTATGACAGTCCGGCGACGCCGTCGCCGAACCCCACCACGCGATTCGTCGCGGCCACCTGGAGCGCCCATCCGGTGGGCTCCGGATACGCGACGACCACGGACCCGATGGTCACGACCCGGGGTGGCGTGGTTGGAGGGGGGGCCACACAGCCAGCTGCGCTGAGAATCGTGATGGAGCCGATCACGAACCCGAGGCGGCGGATGACGATGCTCATGTCCACCTGACACCGAGAGGCGACGGATCGTTCGCCGACTATGACGCGCACCGTCGGCATCGCCCACCCAAGCCGTCCCATTAAGGAACGATTGGCCGAGCATTCGGGCGCCGAACCGGCGCGGAACATGGAGGCGACGACGGGAATCGAACCCGTGTACGCGGTTTTGCAGACCGCTCCCTGACCACTCGGGCACGTCGCCACAGACCGTGCGGCTGGCTGCCCCGCGAGGATTCGAACCTCGGTTCACGGATCCAAAGTCCGCTGTCCTACCACTAGACGACGGGGCAATCGGCGCACCCGAGGCTAGCAGGTCAGCGGCCGGGCAACAGCGAGCCGCGCATAAAAATGGAGCGGAAGACGGGACTCGAACCCGCGACCCTCACCTTGGCAAGGTGATGCTCTACCAACTGAGCCACTTCCGCCCGTATGAAACCGCCCGACCGATGGCACGCTGACTGGTGCCGAGGGTCAGATTCGAACTGACGACACCCGCCTCTTCAGGGCGGTGCTCTACCAACTGAGCTACCTCGGCGCCGAACGCTGAGGCTTGTCTCAGCACTCCGTCTGCGCTCTCCGCATCGGGCGAACCAGAGGATACCGATGCGGACCGGCAGGCGCAACCACGGGCGAAGCCCTCCGGACGTGCGCCCGCGATATTCCGTCGCATCGGCGCGGGAGACGACCCTCGGGCGTCATTCCTCCGATATAGCCTAGGCCCCTGAGCGTGAGATGCGCCGCGGGGCGTCGCTCCCGCTCGCCGGCCCGCGATCCATCGTCGGATCGGCACCGGGGCGACGGCTCAGGCGCCGTTCCCGCGATGGATCGGAGGCTCCGGCCTCACCGGGTGGCGTCGAGCAGGCCCATCTGGCCGGCGATGCGCTCCAGGTTGGCGATGCGCTCCGCCACCGGCGGGTGGGTGTCCCACAGGCCCGAGGCGCGCTGCTCGAACGGCTTGATGGGGTTGACGATGTAGAGGTGCTGCGTGGCGCGGTTGGCGACCTCGAGCACCTCCGGGTCCGCCGCGATGCGGTGCAGCGCCCGCGCCAGGCCGACCGGGTTGCGGGTCAGGTCCACGGCGCTCACGTCGGCGAGCGACTCGCGCGACCGGCTGACCGCCAGCTGGACCATGCGACCGATGATCGGGGCGATCACCGCCAGCAGCAGCGCGGCGATCATCAGGATCGCGGCCGCTCCCCCGCCGCCCCCGCGGTCGTTGTCGCGGCTGCGCCCGCCGCCCCAGAAGGTGAAGCGCAGGAACCAGTCGGAGAGCAGCGCGATGCTCCCCACCAGCACGCCGACGAGCAGCGCGAAGCGGATGTCGTAGTTGCCGATGTGGCTCATCTCGTGGCCGATGACGCCCTGGAGCTCCTCGCGATCGAGCTTCTCGAGCAGGCCGGTCGTGGCGGCCACCGAGGCGTGCTTCGGATCGCGCCCGGTGGCGAAGGCGTTGGGCGCCGAGTCCGGGATGACGTGCACGCGCGGCATCGGCAGGCCCGAGGCGAGGCGCATCTCCTGCACCACGTTGACGAGCTGGGTGTACGCCTCGGGCGGGTTCGCCACGTCGACCTCGCGAGCGCCCGAGCTGGCGAGCACCAGCGAGTCGCCGGCGAAGTACGAGCCGATGGTCATCAGCGTCGCCACCACGATTGCGACGATCACCCCGCCCCAGCCGAAGCCGGTGGCATACCCGATGGCGCCCCCCAGGGCGCCGAGCAGCACGACGACGATCGCGACCAGCAGGATCGAGTTGCGCCGGTTGCGGTCGATCTCCCGGAAGAAGGTGGTCGGCCGGACCGGCGCGGCCGGGACGGTCATCGGTCCCTCGAGCGTGCGCTGCGCGGGATCAGCTGCGGAGGTTCACCTCGGGAACGGCGGTGTCCGCCTCCTCGATCTGGAAGTAGTCGCGCTCGCGGAAGCCGAACATGCCGGCGATCAGGACGTTGGGGAACGTCTGGATGCTGGTGTTGAACTCGCGGACCGTGCTGTTGTAGTGCTGGCGGCTGAAGCCGATCTGGTTCTCGGTGGTGGTCAGCTCCTCCTGGAGCTGCATGACGTTCTGGTTGGCCTTCAGGTCGGGATAGTTCTCGACCAGCGCGAACAGCTGGCGCAGGGCGCCGGTGAGGAAGTTCTCCGCCTGGGCGGCCTGACCCGCGCCCGCCGGACCGGCCTGCTGGGCGCTGACCGCCTGGTTGCGAGCCTCGATGACCCGCGTCAGGGTCTCCTGCTCGAAGTCCATGTAGCCCTTCACGGCGTTGACGAGGTTCGGGATCAGGTCGTGGCGGCGCTTCAGCTGCACGCTGATCTGGTTCCAGGCCTCGTCGACCATGTTCCGCAGCCGGACCAGGCCGTTGTAGGTGAAGATCAGGAACACCGCGATGACCGCGATGACGATCAGGACGATCCAGATGGGATCCATCGGTGCTCAGGCGCCCTCCGTTGTGCGGCCGGCGGCAGGTGCCGCGCCTCGTGCCCGCATCGTAGCAGGCGTCATGCGCGGCACGCGGGATGCACCACCGATCGGCCAGGAGGTGACCCCATGACCATCGACCTCGACATCGTCGCACCCGTTCTCGCGCTCGTGGCCGGCATCCTGATCCTGCTCGTCCCCCGGATCCTCAACTACGTCGTCGCGGTGTACCTGATCATCATCGGCGTACTGGGGCTGCTGCCGTACGTCACCGGCTGACGATCGTGGTGGGCGGTGAGGGACTCGAACCCCCGACCCCCTCGGTGTAAACGAGGTGCTCTGACCAGCTGAGCTAACCGCCCCCGGGCCCGTGAGCCTAGCACGCGCGCG
>DASSPJ010000067.1:0-9824 GCA_035699665.1 Candidatus Limnocylindria bacterium | reverse complement strand
TCGCCGATAACGGCCAGCACCCGGTCTTCACCGGCGAGTTCGACTTCGAGGCGCTCTGCTCCCTGTAGCCGTGCTCGTCGCCGGTCCCGTGCTGGGCCGGCGCGTGAGCGCAGCCGCGCCGAACATGGATGTGCCGATTTCTGGCGCGGCGGCCGTGCCGATCGGGATCTGGAACATGGATGTTCGGCCGCTGGGCACGAGGACCGATCGGCCCGCCAGGCCCACGCTCAGCAGTTGACCGCACAGGTGCCAAACCCCGCACGAACCCGCGTTCACGCCGAATATCGGCACCTGCATGTTCAGCCCGAGCCGAGTGGTGGAGCCGAGGGTGGGAATCGAACCCACAACCGGCGGTTTACAAAACCGCTGCTCTGCCGTTGAGCTACCTCGGCCTCGCGGACCCGATTCTAGCGGGCGGCGTGGCGCTGGCGGACGACCTCGAAGAGGAGGAGCGCGCCGGCGGTGGCGGCGTTCAGGCTGGCGACGCTGCCCGCCATCGGGAAGCTGACCAGCAGGTCGCAGCGCCGCCGCGTCGCCCCTGACAGGCCGCTCCCCTCGGAGCCGACGACGATGGCCATCGGTCCGGTCAGGTCCGTCTGCCAGGCCGATGCCGGGGCACCCTGGTCGGCCGCGGCAAGGGTGATGCCCCGCGTCTTGAGCTCGTGGATCGCCTCGCCGATGCTGCCGACGCGCGCCAGGGCGAGGTGCTCGCTAGCGCCGGCCGATGCCTTCACCGCGGACGCCGAGAGCGGCGCCGCGCCGCGCTCGGGGTAGATCACGCCGTCGACCCCGGCCGCCTCGGCCGACCGCAGCAGGGTGCCGAAGTTGGTCGGGTCCTGGAGGTGCTCGAGGAGCAGCAGGAAGGGCTCGCGACCCGCGGCGCGGGCGTCGCCGACGATCGCCTCGAGGTCGGCGAACTGCCGCTCCCCCACCTCCAGCAGCACGCCCTGGTGGCCGTCGAACCCGGCCTCGCGCGCCAGCCGCTGCGGGTCGACCCACTCGGGCTCCACCGATCGCGCCCGCGCGGCGGCCAGCAGCTCCTTCAGCTCCGGCGACGGCCTCGCGTTGTCGGCGATCCACAGCCGATGCACCTCGCGCCCCGCGCGGAGGGCCTCGATGACCGGTCGCCGGCCGCCGATCCGGTCGCTCACCCGGCGCGCTCGAGGGTGACGCTGGCCCACGCGGCGATCCCCTCCGAGCCGGCGAAGCCGAGCCCGTCGGAGGTCGTGCCGCGGACGGTGACCGATGCGGCGTCGAGGCCCAGCTGCGCGGCGAGGGCGTCGCGGATCTCGTCCCGGCGCGGCGCGATCGCGGGACGGGCGGCAACGATCGCCAGGTCGGCGCTCACCGGGCGCCAGCCGGCCTCGGCGACCCGCGCGACCGCGGAGCGCAGGAGCTCAGTCGAGTCGGCGCCCGGGGCTGTGCGGTCGGAGGGAAACAGCGTCCCCACGTCACCGGCACCCGCCGCGCCGAGCAACGCGTCGATGACCGCATGCAGCGCCGCATCCCCGTCGGAGTGACCCTCCAGGCCGCGCGGCTCGTCGGGCCAGTCCAGCCCGGCCAGCCGCAAGGGACGTCCCTCCACCAGCCGGTGCGCGTCGAAGCCGATCCCGCTCCGCCTGCCGGCATCGGCCTCGGTGCTCGCCAGCGGCGCGACCAGGCGTTCGCGCAGGACGGCGCGCACCACCTCCTCGTCGCCCGGATCGGTGAGCTTGCGGTTGGCCGCATCCCCGGGCACGGTGACCACCGCGACGCCGTGGGCGAGCAGTGCGGCGGCCTCGTCGGTGGGCCGCTCGTCACGCGCCAGGGCGGCGGTAATGGCGTCGCGCAGCAGCTCCAGCGGCGCCGCCTGCGGCGTCTGCGCGCCGGCCAGGCCGGCCCGCTCGACGATCCCCATCCCGCGACCATCGGTGACGCGCCACAGCGTGTCGGCCACCGGCAGGACCGGGAGCGCGGCGCCCGCTCCGCGCGCCGCGACGGCCACCGCGGTGGCGAGCTCGGCGGTCAGCCCGGGGCGCGCGGCGTCGTGGACCAGCGCCATCGTGTCGGCCGGCACGCCGGCCTCGAGGAGGGCGGCCACCCCGGCGAGCACCGACTGCGGGCGCTCCTCGCCACCAGGGACGAGGAGGCATCGGTCCGCCAGTCCCGGCGGGAGGGCGTCGCGGAAGCGGTCGAGGGCGTCATCGGGGACCACCAGCGCCATCGGTCCCATCCCGGGCAGCCCGGCCAGGGTGTCGAACGACCAGCGCCAGGCCGGTCGCCCGAACAGGTCGATCCACAGCTTGTCGCGGCCCATCCGCAGGGAGCGGCCGGCGGCCACGCAGATCGCGACGAGCGGGGTCGCCACGACGTCAGTGCGGCTCGCGCGGCTGGGCGAAGATCATCCGGCCGGCGACGGTCTGGAGGACGCGCGTCACCGTGATCGGGACCTCGCGCTCCATGAAGCGGCTGCCGCCCTCGACCACGATCATGGTGCCGTCGTCGAGGTAGCCGACCCCCTGCCCCGGCTCCTTGCCCTCCTGGATGATGCGGACGCTCATCTCCTCGCCGGGATGAACCACCGACTTCACCGCGTTGGCCAGCTCGTTGATGTTGAGGACGCGGATCCCCTGGATCTCGGCGACGCGGTTGAGGTTGAAATCGTTGGTCAGGATGGCCGCCTCGTTGTCGCGGGCGAAGGCGATCAGCTTGGCGTCGACCTCCGCGATCTCGGGGTAGGTCTCCTCGTCGACGCTCACCGGCGTCACTGCATCGCGCTGGAGCGCGGTGAGGATCTCGAGCCCGCGACGCCCGCGGTTGCGACGCATGGCGTCCGGCGAGTCGGCGATGCGCTGGAGCTCGTCGAGGACGAAGCGCGGGACGACCAGGGTGCCCATGATGAATCCGGTCTTGGCGATGTCCGCGATCCGCCCGTCGATGATGGCGCTGGTGTCGATGACCACCAGGCCGACCGAGCCCCGCCGCCGGCCACCGGGCAGCAGGCCGCCGAGCGCGGGCAGCAGCACGTCCCGCTTGTAGAGCGTGATCCACAGCATGATCCCGGCGAGCAGGAGGGCGCCCAGCGGAGGGAGGATCGCCCCGGCCGGACCTCCGAGCGCCGCGAGCGGGACGCCGAGCAGCAGCCCCATCACCAGGCCGACCACCACCGCCGCCACGCCCAGCGCGAAGTCGCCGGCCCCGGCGGCCCCGATCCGGTCGACCGCCCAGCGGGTCGGATAGACGGTGATGTACGGGATGGCGAGGTAGCCGAACAGCAGGCTCGCCGCGACCACCGCCATGAGGAAGGCAGGGCGATTCGGGGCGCTCACGACGTCGCCGGTGCGGTCGAGGATGAGGAGGCCCAGCCCGAAGCCGAGGAGCGTGCCGAGCAGCGCTCCCACCAGTTGGATGATCCTGGTCATAGGTCGCTGTAGATGAGTGCGGTTGGATGACGTTGTCGGCCTCGACGACGGCGAATGAATGACCGATGAAATCCGTCGCTGAGCCCGTCCCCGCGCGAGCGGGCGGTCACGGTAGCACGCGCCCCCGCGGGGGGCAATGCCCCCGCTCAGCCGGCTCCCGACAGGATCAGACCGATCGCCTCGCGGATGTCCCGCGCCACCAGCAGGCCGTCGGCGCGCTCGCGCGGCGCGTGCGCCGCGCCGGTGACCAGCCGCTCGAAGCCGAGCCGCCGCGCCTCGGCCAGGCGCCGGTCCGCGCGGACGCTGGCCCGCAGGCGTCCCGACAGCGCCACCTCGCCGGCGAGGGCCGTCCCCTCAGTGACGTGCCGCTCCCGCAGGCTCGAGGCGAGGGCCGCCGCCACCGCCAGGTCGGCCGCGGGCTCGTCGATGCGCAGCCCGCCGGCAACGTTGACGTACACGTCGTGCCCGGTGAGGTTGAGGCCGGCGTGGCGGGCGAGCACCGCGATGAGCATCAGGATCCGGTTGACGTCGATCCCGGTCGCGGCGCGCCGCGGCGACCCGTAGCCCGCCGGCGCCACCAGGGCCTGGATCTCCACCGCCAGGGGCCGCGTCCCCTCCAGGGCGATGGTCACCGCGCTCCCGGCCACGGGCGGCTGCTCGGACTCCAGGAAGAAGCGGCTCGCGTCGGCCACCTCGACCAGGCCGTCGCCACCCATCTCGAGGACGCCGACCTCCTCGGTCGACCCGAAGCGGTTTTTCGCCGCCCGCAGCAGCCGCGTGGCGCCGAGCCGCTCCCCCTCCAGGTAGAGCACCGCGTCGACGAGGTGCTCGAGCGTGCGCGGGCCGGCGACGGTGCCCTCCTTGGTCACGTGGCCCACCAGCGCCACGCAGGTGCGGCCGCGCTTCGCCACCTCGGCCAGCCGGGCCGCGACCTCGCGGACCTGGCCGACGCTGCCCGCCGGGCCGGTCAGCTCCTCGGCGGCCAGGGTCTGGACGCTGTCGACCACGGCCAGCGCGGGGCCCGTGGCCTCGATGGCCGCCACCGCCTCGGCGAGGTCGGTGGTGGCCAGGATCGACAGCTCGTCGACCACGGCACCCACCCGCTCCGCCCGCCCGCGCACCTGCGACGCCGATTCCTCGCCGGTGATGTAGAGCGCGGGCGCGCCGCCCCGGGCGAGCCGCGCGGCGAGCTGGAGCAGCAGCGTGCTCTTGCCGATCCCCGGGTCGCCCCCGACGAGGATGATGGAGCCCGGCACGATCCCGCCGCCGAGCACCCGGTCGAGCTCCCCGATCCCCGACCCCAGGCGCGCGGCCTCGGCGCTCGACACGCTCCCAATCGGCTCGATGGCCGCCGCGGCGGCCGCCCCGCCTTCACGGGCCCGCCCCGGACGCGCGCTCGGGGCGCGGCTCACCAGCGTCTCGACCATCGTGTTCCACGCTCCGCAGCCCGGGCACTGGCCGGCCCAGCGCGGGCTGGTGGCGCCGCACTGCTGGCAGACGTGGACGGATCGGCTGGCGGGCATCGGGGGAAGACGGCTCGTGAAGGAATCGGAACGGCCCGGGCGGGGCCCGGGTCATCTTGCCACGTGACCGGTTACGCGGGACTTACCGCGCGGTTACCGCGGGGCGCCGGGCCATCGGTCAGTCGGCCGCGGCGGCCTTCTCCTTGGAACGGCCGGTGCCCGAAGTGGCCGGCTTCTTCTCCGGTGGCGCCTTGGTGATGACGAGGTTGTTGTCCTCGCCGGCGTCGACCAGGATCCGGTCGCCCGGCTCGTAGGTCGCCATGAGCATCTGCTCGGCGAGCGGGTCCTCGATCTGGTGCTGGATCTCGCGGCGCAGCGGTCGCGCGCCGTAGGCGGCGTCGAAGCCGCGGATGATGATGGAGTCCTTGGCGGCGTCGGTGACGATGAGCTCCATCTGCTGCCCGACGATCTGCGTCCTGACCCGGGCGAGCATCAGGTCGACGATCTCGCGCAGCTCCTCGCGGGTCAGGCTGCGGAAGACGACCGTCGCGTCGATGCGGTTGAGAAACTCGGGGCGGAAGGTCGTCTTGAGCTCGGCGAGCACCTTCTCGCGCATGCGGTCGTACTCCGCGGCCTGCATCGCCGACTCGGTGCCGCCGACGCGGAAGCCGATCGAGGAGTCGCGCTGCAGCTGCTGCGCCCCGACGTTGCTGGTCATGATGATGATGGCGTTGCGGAAGTCGACCCGCCGACCCTTGGCATCGGTCAGGTGCCCGTCCTCCAGGATCTGGAGGAGGATGTTGAAGACCTCGGGGTGCGCCTTCTCGATCTCGTCGAGCAGGACCACGCTGTAGCTCTTGCGGCGCACCGCCTCGGTCAGCTGGCCGCCCTCGTCGAACCCGACGTAGCCGGGCGGGGCACCGACCAGGCGCGAGACGTTGTGGCGCTCCATGAACTCGCTCATGTCGATCTTGATGAGCGCGTCCTCGCTGCCGAACATGAACTCGGCGAGGGCCCGGGCCAGCTCCGTCTTGCCCACCCCGGTGGGGCCGAGGAAGATGAACGAGCCGATGGGTCGCTTGGGATCCTTCAGCCCGGCACGCGCGCGGCGCACCGCCTTGCTGATGGTGTCGATCGCCTCCTGCTGCCCGATGACGCGGCCGTGCAGGGCGTCCTCCATGTGCAGCAGGCGCTCCTTCTCCTCCTGGGAGATGCGCACCACCGGGATCCCGGTCCACATGCTGACGACCTGGGCGATGTCCTCCTCGGTGACGACCGGCGTCTCCTTGGCGGACTCCTCGTGCCACGCGGCGCGCAGCGTGTCGATCTGCTCCTTGGCCTTCTGCTCCTCGTCGCGCAGGCGCGCCGCGCCCTCGTAGTCCTGGCCGGCGATCGCCTCGTCCTTCTGGCGGGTGACCTCCTCCATCTCGCGCTGCGCGTCCTTGATGTTCGGCGGCGCGGAGCTGGCGCGGAGGCGCACCCGGCTGCCGGCCTCGTCGACCAGGTCGATCGCCTTGTCCGGCAGCGCCCGGTCGGCGACATACCGCACGGCCAGGTCGACCGCTGCGTGGACCGCCTCGTCGCTGATCTTGACCTTGTGGTGCTCCTCGTAGCGCTCCCGGATCCCGAACAGGATCGCGACCGCCTCGTCGACCGTCGGCTCCTCGACCATCACCGGCTGGAAGCGGCGCTCGAGGGCGGCGTCCTTCTCGATGTACTTGCGGTACTCGTCGAGCGTGGTCGCGCCGATGCACTGCAGCTCGCCGCGCGCGAGCGGCGGCTTGAGGATGTTGGCCGCGTCGATGGCGCCCTCGGCGGCGCCGGCGCCGACCAGCGTGTGCAGCTCGTCGATGAACAGGACGCTGTCGCTGCTGCTGCGGAGCTCCTCGATGATCTTCTTGAGGCGCTCCTCGAACTCGCCGCGGTACTTGGTGCCGGCCACCAGCGAGCCGATGTCGAGCGTCAGCACGCGCTTGTCCATGAGCGTCTCGGGGACGTCGCCGCTGATGATCCGGTGGGCGAGCCCCTCGGCAATGGCGGTCTTGCCGACCCCCGGCTCGCCGATGAGCGCCGGGTTGTTCTTGGTCCGGCGGCTGAGGATCTGGATGACCCGCTCGATCTCCTTCTCACGACCGATGACCGGGTCCAGCTTCCCGGCCCGCGCCGCATCGGTCAGGTTGATGCCGAGCTGGTCGAGGGTCGGCGTCTTCGACGGTCGCTTGGTCTCCTGGGCCGGCGACGCGGTCGTGCTCTGGCTCAGGACGTGGATCACCTGGTGGCGGACCTTGTCGAGGTTGACGCCCAGGCTCTCGAGCACGCCGGCGGCGATCCCCTCGCCCTCGCGCACGAGGCCGAGCAGCAGGTGCTCGGTACCGATGTAGTTGTGACCCAGGCGACGCGCCTCGTCGATGGCCAGCTCGATGACGCGCTTGGCGCGCGGGGTGAGCCCGACCTCGCCGACGACCGGACGGTCGCCACGACCGATGATGAACTCGACCGCGGTGCGGACCTTGGAGAGCTCGACGTTCATGTTCTCGAGCACGCGCGCCGCGACGCCCTCGCCCTCGCGCACGAGGCCGAGGAGCAGGTGCTCGGTACCGATGTAGTTGTGGTTGAAGCGCTGCGCCTCGTCCTGGGCGAGCGTCAGCACCTTCCGCGCCCTATCGGTGAACTTGTCGAACCGGTCCATGTCGGGTCTCGCTGACTCGAGTTATCCACATCCTACGATCACGCGCGACCGTCGGGTGTGAGTGTACGGCACCACCTCACGGCAGCGCCTTCAATAGGTAGTACGTCGCGGGTACCGATGCGGCTCATTCGCTTCGGCAGGTCGCGGCGCGCGCCGGGGCGGGCGGTCCGAGCCACCGTGCGTCACGCGCACGAACTGGAGGAGCACGGTGCCCGCAACGGTCCGATGTCCGCGTTCCTCCGTCACGCTGTGCGGCACACGCACCGGACGACGGCGGAAGCGCCCCTTCTTCGCCCGTTCGTGCGTCCGACGCACTGCGCCGAGGCCACGTTGTTGGCGCCCGGGGGCGGGCGGTCCGAGCCACCGTGCGTCACGCGCACGAACTGGAGGAGCACGGTGCCCGCAACGGTCCGATTTCCGCGTTCCTCCGTCACGCTGCGCGCCACACGCACCGGACGACGGCGGAAGCGTCCCTTCTTCGCCCGTTCGTGCGTCCGACGCACTGCGCCGAGCGGCGATCAGGCCTTTGACTGCTCCTCGGTGGAGCCCGCCTCGTCATCGGCGGCCGCTTCCGGCGCGTCGGTCGCGTCGGCCTCGGTCGTCTCCTCGGCGGCATGGGCCGCAGGCTCCTCCTTCGCGGCAGGGGCCTCCTCGGCCGCAGCCGCAGGCTCCTCGTCCGCGGCGGACGGAGCTTCGTCCACGGCCGCGGTGATCTCCTCGGCTGCCGGCTCCTCCTCGGCGGCCGGAGCCTCCTCCTCGGCGGCCGGCTCCCCATCGACGGCCGGAGCCTCCTCCTGCGCCACCGGCTCCTCGACCTGCGGAGCCTCGTCGGCTGCCGCAGCGGTCTCCTCGGCTGCCGGCTCCTCGGGAGCGGCGGCGGGCTGACCCTCCGCCTCGGAGGTCCTGAACTGGTCGAGCAGGCCCGATGACGCGAATGCCGCGGCCATGGTGCTGTCGATGCCGCCCTCGGGCTCGGCGATCGCATCCTCCGGCCGGTAGTCGAAGCGGTCACGGCGATCGCGTCCACCGCCACCGCGGCGCGGCCGGTCATCGGTCCGTGGCTGGGGCGCCGGGCGGTCCTCGGCCTGCTTCAGGCTGAGGCCCAGGCGGTGGCGCTCCGAGTCGAGGCTGATGATGCGCAGCTTCACCGTCTCGCCCTCCTTCACCACGTCGCCGGGGTGGGCGACGCGCTGGTGAGAGAGCTCGCTGATGTGGATGAGCCCCTCGAGGCCCTCCTCGACGCGCACGAACGCGCCGAAGTTCACCAGCTTGGTGACCGTGCCGTCGATGACGTCGCCGATCTTGTACTTGGCGACCGACTCCTGCCACGGGTCGGGCTGCAGGCGCCTGATCGACAGGCTGATGCGGCCGCGCTCGTGGTTGATGTCGATGACCTCGGCCTCGACCTCCTCACCGATCTGGTAGGCGGTCTCGGGGTTGTTGACCTTGTTCCACGACAGCTCGCTCTTGTGGACGAGGCCGTCGATGCCCCCGAGGTCGATGAAGACGCCGAACGGCGCGATGCTGCGCACCTGCCCGGTGACCCGCTGGCCGACCTGGAGGCTGCTGAACAGCTCGTCGCGCTTCTCGCGGCGCTCCTCGTACAGGGCGACCTTCTCCGACAGGATGAGCCGGTTCGCCTTGCGGTTGACCTCGAGGATCTTCAGGCGGAGCGTGCGGTTGATGTACGGCTGGAGCTTCTCGGCGATCTCCTGGGCGGCGTCCCGGGGCTGCTCGTCGCGGGGGCGGCGCGGGAAGTCGACGATCTGGCTGATCGGCACGAAGCCGCGCACGCCGAGGTCGACGATGAGGCCACCCTTGTTGTGGTCGATGACCCGGGCCTCGACGATCTCGCCGGCGTCGAAGCGCTCCTGCATTGCGCGCCACTTGCGCTCGAGGCCGGCGCGCCGCAGGGACAGGACCGCATGGCCCTCGGGCGACTCGGGCTGCAGGACGTAGACGAGCACCTCGTCGCC
This sequence comes from Candidatus Limnocylindria bacterium, assembly GCA_035699665.1. Taxonomy (GTDB): domain Bacteria; phylum Chloroflexota; class Limnocylindria; order QHBO01; family QHBO01; genus JAICQM01. Next base: position 295 of record DASSPJ010000067.1, on the reverse strand, counting down.
GATCTTGATCTCGGGGCGCTGCGAGGTGTCCTCGCCGCCATCGCGACCGCGGCGATTCAGCAGCTCGCGGTTGCTGACGACGCCCTCGCTCTTGCCGCCGAAGTCGACCAGGATCTCGTCGGGGTCGATGCGGACCACGGTGCCCTCGACCACATCGCCGTGCTTGAGGCTCTTGACGTCGCTCTCCTGCGCATCGAGCAGCTCGGCCATCGTGGTCGGCTCGGCGACGGGCTCGGCGGGTGCCGCTGGCTCCTCATCCGCCGTGGGCGCCGCTTCGTCCGGCACGGCCGACGCA
>DASSPJ010000066.1:0-2800 GCA_035699665.1 Candidatus Limnocylindria bacterium | reverse complement strand
GAGCAGCGTCGCGACCGCCTCGGCGCTGCTCGGCGAGGTGGCGATGGCCGCCGAGCGGATGAGCGAGATCGTGCGGGCGGTGAAGGGCTACGCGTACCTCGACCAGGCACCGGTGCAGCGCGTCGACCTGCGCGCCGGGCTGGAGGACACGCTGGTCATCCTCCGCCACCGCCTGCGCGACGTGGAGGTGCGGCGTTCGTTCGCGGACGACCTGCCCGACATCGAGGGGCACGGGGGCGAGCTCAACCAGGTGTGGACCAACATCATCGACAACGCCATCGACGCGATGGACGGCCGCGGGACGCTCGACATCGGCCTGGAGGCAGACGGCAACGCCGTCCGCGTGTCCATCTGCGACGACGGGCCGGGCATCCCGCCCGACCTGCTGCCGCGCCTGTTCGAGCCGTTCCTGACCACCAAGCCGCAGGGCGTGGGCACCGGGCTGGGGCTCCACATCGCGCACCAGGTGGTGGCGCGCCACGGGGGGCGGCTGGAGGTGACCTCACATCCGGGGCGCACCTGCTTCGCGGTGACGCTCCCGGGCGTGCAGCCGCGGGACGTCTAGCCGCCGGTCACGACCGGCTCGCTCCCGTGCGTCTCACCGGTGGCGCGTCCTGGCTGCTGGGTCATCGGTCTGCTCCTGTGATGGGCTGGCTCGACCGATGTGGAGGCACGTGCCGTGCCGGCCACGCTCAGCCGAAGGCACCGAGCAGCTGCGCGAGGAGCCAGATCGACAGGGCGATGCCGGCCACGATGATCACCGCCCCGATGACCAGCACGGTCAGCACGAAGCTCCAGTCGCCGCGCGTGCCCGCCCCGGGGGTCACGGCGTGGCGCCGGAACAGGTCGACGTTGCGCTCGTTGGCCTTGAACCACAGGTCGAAGGCGTCGCCGAGCACCGGGATCGCGCCGATGGTGAGGTCGAGCCCGAGGTTGACGAGCATGCGCGCCACGGTGATGCGCGGCACGCCGTAGCCCGCGGCCCGCAGGATGACGAACAGGGACGCCCCGCTGCTGACGATGTCGCCGAGGCCGGGCACGAAGCCGATGATCGCGTCGAGCCCCACGCGGCGACCGGTCCCGGGGATCGGGATGCTGTTGTCCATCAGCCACGCCAGCGCCTCGAGGTCGGCGGGCGCGCGCCGGTCTGGTTGCTGGTTCACGGTCGTGGCACTGCGCACGGTGCGTGCCACCGGCGAGTCAATACCCACCGCGTGCGCCCTACGAGGCGATTCCGCCTCTCGTGGGGAGCGGATGCGCAGATATACCCAGAGTCACGGCCGCCGGACGGCTCGACGGGCGGCGTAAGGCGCACCAGATGAGAATTGGCGCGGCGGTGCTCCCCGCGATGACCCTTGACGCCGCGGGGCCGATGCGCGTACCGTCGCGCCTCACAACCGAACACGGCGATGATCGGGACGAGTACCCGCACGAACGCACCCACAGGGAGCCGGGACAGCTGAGACCCCGGCGGTGGCGCGAGCGGCGAATGGCCCCGAGAGCTCCGGCGGCGAACGCGCGACGCGACCAGCGGCGCGCCACTAGTCACCGGCGGAGAGGCACCGATATCGAGGCCGAGGCCATCGAGCGCTGCGGGCAGCCCCCGCATCGGTCCGTGGTCGAATGAGCCGGGGACGAGAACACCCCGGGAACAACGGTGGCACCGTGAGATGACCCCCTCGCCCGTTGCGGCGACGGGGTCGTGTTGTTCTCACGGAGGCTTCAGACAAGCCATGACGGTCACCATCTCCCGCACCCAGCGCCGCTTCGTCCTGCCCGAGGACCGATTGCCGACGCACTACGTCAACATCGCCGCGGACCTGCCGGTACCGCTGCCGCCACCGCTGCACCCGGGGACTCGCGAGCCGATCGGCCCGGAGATGCTGGCGCCGCTCTTCCCGATGGAGCTGATCCGGCAGGAAGTGAGCTCCGACCCGCTCGTCGAGATCCCCGAGGAGGTCCGCGAGGCGTACCGCACGTACCGACCGACCCCGCTCCAGCGCGCGCTGGGCCTCGAGAAGGCCCTCGGCACCCCGGCGCACATCTACTTCAAGAACGAGTCGGTCTCGCCGGCCGGCAGCCACAAGCTCAACACCGCCATCCCGCAGGCCTTCTACAACCGCGCCGAGGGCGTGACGAAGCTCGCCACCGAGACCGGCGCCGGCCAGTGGGGGAGTGCCCTCGCCATCGCCGGCGCCATGTTCGGCCTCGACGTGGAGGTCTTCATGGTGCGCGTCAGCTACGACCAGAAGCCCTACCGGCGCTCGTTCATCCAGAGCTTCGGCGCCGACGTGGTGGCGTCCCCGAGTGACCGCACGAATGCCGGGCGCGCCATCCTGGCGTCCGAGCCGGACTCGACCGGCAGCCTGGGGATCGCGATCAGCGAGGCGGTCGAGGTGGCGGCCACCCACGACGACGTGAAGTACTCGCTGGGCAGCGTCCTCAACCACGTCCTGCTGCACCAGACGGTCATCGGGCAGGAGGCGATGGCCCAGATGGAGATGGCCGGCGAGGCGCCGGACGTCGTGATCGGCTGTGCCGGCGGTGGCTCGAACTTCTCCGGCATCGCGTTCCCGTTCCTGCGGGATCGGCTGCGGGGTGCGTCGCAGACCCGCTTCCTCGCCGTCGAGCCGGCCTCGTGTCCGAGCCTCACCCAGGGCGAATATCGGTACGACTTCGGCGACACCGCCGGGACGACGCCGCTGCTCAAGATGCACACCCTGGGCAACGACTTCCGACCGGCGCCGATCCACGCCGGCGGGCTGCGCTACCACGGCATGGCGCCGATGGTGTCGCACCT
>DASSPJ010000065.1:0-23839 GCA_035699665.1 Candidatus Limnocylindria bacterium | reverse complement strand
GCGGTCAACGCCGACCTCGTCGCCCGCGAGCGCGGCCTCACCGTCACCGAGACGCGCACCGACGACTCCGAGCCGTGGGCCTCGCTCGTCATCCTCGAGGCGGGACCGCTGCGCCTCGCCGGCTCGACCGCCCACGGGCGGCCGCACCTGGCCGGCTTCGACGGCTTCGCCATCGACGCCGAGCTTGCCGGACCGATGCTCGTCACGCGCCACCACGACCGCCCCGGGATCGTGGGCGCGGTCGGCACCATCCTGGCCGAGGAGGGGATCAACATCTCGTCGCTGGAGCTGTCGCGCCTGGCGGCCCACGGAGAGGCGATGATGTTCGTCGCGGTCGACGACCCGCTGCCGCCCGCCACCCTCGCCCGCCTGGCCGCCGCCGACGGGATCATCTCCGCGCGGGTCGTGGAGCTGCCGCCGCTCTGAGCAAGGCCGCCGGCAGGCTGAGAACGCGGGCGCGGCCGGCCGTCAACACTGTCTCGTGCTCCACGAGCAAGGGTGTGCGACTCCTCGTGCTCCACGAGCACCTGTTGACAGCGGCAAGCGCCCCACGTCAGCGATAGGAGCTATCCGTCATCCGAACCCGCTTGCGCGGCGGAGGTGGCGGGGGCTTGGGGACAGGGGCGATCCCGGAGTACTCGGCCAGCAGGCGTTGCACGAGCTGGTTGATCGACGTCCCTTCGAGCACGGCCCGGCCGCGGGCGTGTGCCAGCGCGAGGTCGTCGACCTCGAATGTGACGTTGATCCATCGGGTGTGCGTCCGGGGAATGATGTCGACGGCTGGCGCATCGCGCCGCGCGATCCCCGCGAGTACGTTCACGGTTTCGGCCATCGGAGCATGGTGGTGGACGGGTCCTTATCGGCCAGTTATCGGCGCGCCTACAATCGGTGCATGAGCACGAAGCCGTTCGCGTCGTCGGCCGACCTGGCGGAGAAGGAGGCGACCCTGGAGCGCCTCGGCGACGGCGTGTACGCCTTCACCGCGCAGGGCGACCCCAACGTGGGATGCATCGTCGGGACCGATGCGATCCTGGTGATCGAGGCGCGCGCCACCCCCGTGATGGCGCAGCGCTGGATCGACGTGATCCGGGCCGAGGTGAGCGACCTGCCGTTCGGCGACCTGGTGCTCACTCATTACCACGCCGTGCGGACGCTGGGCGCCAGCGCGTTCGGCGCCCGCCGCATACTCGCGCACGCGAAGACGGCCGAGCTGATCGAGGAGCGCGGTGAGCAGGACTGGGCCAGCGAGCAGGGCCGCATGCCGCGCCTCTTCCTGGGCGCCGAGACGATCCCCGGCCTGACGCGGCCGACCGACACGTTCGACGATGCGCTGACCCTCGACCTGGGCAACCGCGTGGTGGAGCTGCGTCACCTCGGTCGCGGCCACACCAGCGGCGACATCGTGGTCTGGCTCCCCGACGAGCGGATCTGCTTCGCCGGCGACCTGGTCGAGGCGCAGGCGGCGCCGTACATGGGCGACGCCCACGTCGGCGAGTGGTCGTCGACCACGCTCGACAACCTGGCCGCGCTCGGCGCGAACCAGCTGGTCGGCGGTCGCGGTCCGGTGGTCCGCGGCGACGACGTGCCGACCGCCATCGACGATACGCGCGCCTTCCTGCGCACCACGCTCGACGGGACGCGGGCCGTGCGGGACGCGGGCGGGACGCTCAAGGACGCCTTCGACGACGTGCACGCCAAGCTCGCGCCGCGCTACGCCGGCTTCCCGATCTTCGAGCACTGCATGCCGTTCAACGTCCAGCGCACCTGGGACGAGCTGGACGGCATCGACCATCCGCGCATCTGGACCGCCGAGCGCGACCGCGAGGTCTGGAACGCCCTCCAGGACTGACCGATGACCGGGGTCGCCGTCGTCGGTGCCGGCCCGGTCGGCCTGACGCTGGCCGGGCGCCTCGCCCAGCACGGCGTGGAGGTGGCGCTCTTCGACGCGGCGCCCGGGCACGTCGGCGAGGGCTCGAAGGCGCTGTGCATGCAGCGTGAGACGCTCGAGATCTGGGACCGGCTGGGGATCGGTGAGCGGGTGGCCGAGCGCGGCATCCAGTGGCACGTCGGGCGGACCTATTTCCGCGAGCGCGAGCTCTTCAGCATCACCCTGCCGGCGACGACCGACGATCACTTCCCGCCGTTCGTGAACATCAGCCAGACCGAGGTCGAGGCGATGCTCCTGGCGCGCCTCGCCGAGCTCGGCGTGACCGTGCAGTGGGGCCGGCGGGTGGTCGGTGTCGAGCAGGACGGCGAGGGGGTGACCCTGGCGTTCGAGGACGGCTCGCACCAGCGAGCCGCCTACGCGGTGGGGACCGATGGCGCCCATTCGGGGGTCCGCCACGCCATCGGCCTGTCATTCGACGGGTACTCGTTCGACGACCGCTTCCTGATCACCGATGTGCGCGCTCGGCTGCCCTTCCCCAGGGAGCGGCGCTTCTTCTTCGACCCGCCGTGGAACCCCGGGCGGCAGATGCTCATCCACCCGCAGCCGGACGACGGGTGGCGAATCGACTGGCAGGTCCCCGCCGAGACCGATCCGGACGCGGAGGTGGCCAGCGGCCGCCTCGACGCGCGGATCCGCGCCGTCATCGGCCCGGACGTGCCGTACGAGCTGGTGTGGATGACCGCCTATCGGTTCAGCCAGCGGCTGGCCGATCGGTTCCGCGTGGGGAGGGTCTTCCTGGCCGGCGACGCGGCGCACGTCTTCTCGCCGTTCGGCGCCCGCGGCCTCAACTCCGGGGCGGCCGACGCCGAGAACCTGGCCTGGAAGCTCGCCGCCGTGCTGCGCGGGGAGGGGAGCGACGCGCTGCTCGACTCGTACGACGCCGAGCGGCGCACGGCGGCCCGCGAGAACCTGGCGGTCACCGAGGCGACGATGCGCTTCATGGTCCCGCACGGCCCGCTGCGTCGGGCGTGGCGCGAGGTCATCCTGCGGCTCTCCGAGCACGTCGCGTGGGCGCGGCGGCGGGTCAACTCCGGCCGCCTGGCGCAGCCCGCGACCTACGCCGCGTCGCGGTTTGTCGGGGAGCCGGCCGCCGACCCGCGGCTGCCGCGCCCGGGGAGCGTGCTGGTCGACGTCCGGCTGAGCGATGGGCGGCGCCTGCGCGAGCTCACCGGTCGTGGGTTCGTGGCGCTCGTCCCGCGTGGCGCGGCGCCGGCGCTGCCCGGTGTCACCGTCCTCACCGATCCGGCGCTGGCGCGGCCCTACGCCCCCGCCCCGGAGTCGGAGTCGGACCCGGAGCCGGAGCCGGAGCCGCGGGCCTGGCTCATCCGGCCCGACGCCCACATCGCCGCCACGGGGCGGCCCGAGGAGCTGCCGGTCATGCTGGCGCGGGCGCTGGGTCGGGCGCGGGTCGCGTAGCCCAAGCCACGCACCGCAGGCCCCGTTGCGTCCGACGCACGAACGGGAGAGGTACCGGCCCTGATCGGCCCCGAATCGGCACCTCTTCCGCCGGATGGTGCGCCGGACGCACCACCTGACGGAGCAACGCCTCCTCCTCCGCTGACTCGTGCGTCCCACGCACCGTTGCGTCCGACGCACGAACGGGAGACGTTCCGGCCCCCATCGGCCCCCAATCGGCCCCTCCTCCGCCGGACGGTGCGCCGGACGCACCACCTGACAGAGCAACGCCCCTTCCCCCGCTGACTCGTGCGTCCCACGCACCGTTGCGTCCGACGCACAACCTGGCCGGAGGGCGGCCCCGCCATCGGTTGGGGGACTCGGGGACGGCGTGTGGATAACTCCCAAGTTCTCCACCAAAGTCGTGGAGAAAGGGGATTGTGGCGTTGGCGCACCACGGGCCATACTGTGGTCGTCCCGAAGGGGCAGTCAGCCGACCGGAGATCACATCAACGGTCGCGACGGTTCCTTCGGGACACTTCGTGTGCGCGGAAACGGGGCACAGTTCAGCGCCGCTCCTCCAGCCGCCGCAGGATCCCGTCGGCCAGCTCGCCTGAGGCCGGGTCGACGAGCACCTCCAGCCCCGTCCCTGCGTGGGGCGTCAGCAGGACGGCGTTCCACGCGCCGGGCGCCTCGTCGGCCATCCGCTCGGCCTCCCCGGCCAGCGGCTCGCTCGCCGAGGCGACGAACAGCTTGGGAAACTCGCCCAGCTCCCCCACGTCGCCGCTCCCGGACACGACGATCAGCTGATCGACGAGCGCGGGCATCGACGCCCCGAGCGACAGGGCGGCATCGACACCGGCACCCACCGCCATCACGGCCACGCGCTCGACGCCCTCGCCGTGCAGCGCCTCGATGGTCGCGCGGAGCGACTCGGGCGAGGCCGCCGGAGCGACCACCGCCCGCATGCGCTCGAGCGCCAGCTCCTGCGGGACGCCTGCCTCCTCCCATCCCTCGCCGACGAGCGCGACGCCGTACTCGCCGTCGCCCCAGGCGCGCGCGGCGCCCCCGTCGGGGAGCGGCACGGACTCGGCGGCGGCCGGGGTGGGGACGAAGGGACGGCTCGCCGCAGGCGCATCGGTCTGGGACGCGCAGGCGCCGAGGACCAGGACGCCGACCAGGGGCAGGCGGCTCAGAAGGCCCATTCGCCGATCGCCATGCGGCTCGCGAAGAGCCCGAACAGGATGAGCGAGACGAACGTGATGGCGGTCCACCATTCGCGCCGCTGGCCGGCGAGCGCGAACCAGGCGAAGAGCGGGAAGAGCGTGAGCGCGTAGCGCGGCACGCTCATCACGAACGAGGTGCTCACGAAGAGCAGCCAGTTGCCGGCCATCCAGGCGAACCACGACGGCCGGAAGCGGAACGCGGCGTAGATCGTGCCGGCCAGCCCCAGCCCGATGAAGGCGAGCTCCATCCAGCCGAGCATCATCGACTGCCACGGCTCGCGATGGACGATGCTGTCGAACACCCCGCCGATCCCCACCCACGGCGCGTCGAGCGACTTGAACCAGTGGTCCTGCTGCACGAACAGGAAGTGGAACGGATCGCCGTAGACGGCGACGTTCACGCCGAGATAGACCAGGAAGCCGACCGGCACCAGGCCGATGCCCAGCCACGAGATCCGCAGCCGCCGCTCCGGGTCGACCAGCCACTGCGTCAGCGCCTCCGCCACCAGGGCCGGGACCAGGATCAGCCCGTTCACGCGGGTCATCGTGGCCAGGGCGCCCAGGATCCCCGCCAGCCACCACCGCTCGTTGCGCGCCGCCAGGAACGAGCCGAGCAGCACCGCCATGAACAGCGCCTCGGTGTACGGGATGTGGAGGACGAAGGCGGTCGGGAAGATGAGCAGGAACCACGCGGCGCTGCGGCCGAGCGGCGCGCCGAGCTCGCGCCCCACCACGCGCGCCAGCAGTGGCGCCACGAACAGGCTGGCGATGGTGGTGACCAGGAAGCCGCTCACCACCGGGTCGTTGAGCAGCGCGTTGACCGCCCCGGTGAGCCACGGATAGAGCGGGTAGAAGACGATGAACAGCGGGACGTCGCCGGGGCCCTCGGCGTTGTAGCCGTAGCGCGCCAGGTCGAGGTAGTGCGGCGCGTCCCAGCGGTTCCAGATGTCCAGCGCCCGATGCGGGTCCACGATCTTGTCGTCGTTGACCACCACGTAGGCGATGACGCCGAAGACGAGCAGCCCGATCTTGACCAGGAGCGTCAGACCGATGAGGTCCCAGTCATCATCGGTCAGCGCGAGATGAGGCAGGCGCAGGCGCGGCATGGCGCGGAGTGTAGGGGCTTGGCGGTTACGTGGCGCCCGGACGAGTTGTCCAATGCCGCCATGGTTCGCATTGGCGGCGCGACGGCCCCCGAGTGCCGCCCCGTTGAGCGTGGATCGGTTGCGAATCGGTCAGGTTTCTGGCGCTACTGCAGCGTCAGGCGCGCATATGACAACTCGTGGCGGCCGGTCAGCCGGCCTCGACCACCTCCTTGAGGCGCTCGAGCTCCTTCACCTCGCCGCTGCGGATCTCGCCACTGACGATCGGCTCGACCAGTCGCCACAGGCCATGGAACGTCAGCTCGCCGTCCTGGGCGACGCTCGTGGTCGCCGGATCCGTCGCGGTCAGCTCGTAGCTGCCACGCCAACCGATCGGCCCGGAGAAGGACCGCCAGGCCATGCGTTGCGCGGGCGCCACCTCGGTCAGTTCCAGGCCGATGACCGCCTTCAGCGGGCCCTTCCCGAAGGTGACCTCGAGGCGGGATCCGGTCCGCAGCGGGCCGTCGGTCAGCTGGCGCATCGGCACGTCCGACCACAGCGCCTGGCGTTGGGGCTCGACAAGATAGGGGAAGACGACGTCCGCGGGTCGCGCGATCACCACGCTGGACCGATAGGTGAGCATCTCGAATCGAGGATACACCGACCTCCGCAGCTCGCCGGCGAGTTGTCCAATGCCGCCATGGTTCGCATTGGCGGCGCCACGGCCCCCGAGTGCGGCCCCGTTTGAGCGTGGATCGCTTGCGAATCGGTCAAGTTCTGGCGCTAATGCAGGCTCAGGCGCGCATATGACAACTCGTGCCCGCCGGTGGACCGATACCAGCGCTGCTGCTACCATCGGTCACCTTCGGAGCCCGCGCGATGCGGGCGGGCCGAGCCGGTCGGGGCGTGGCGCAGCCAGGTAGCGCGCATCGTTCGGGACGATGAAGTCGGAGGTTCAAATCCTCTCGCCCCGACCATTTCACGAAGCGGGGTGAACCCGATGCCTCGAACGCTCGCCATCGCCGGGGGAGTCGCGTGGATCGCTGGCGTGCCGCTGAGCATCGTTTCGATTCCGGCACCGTCGCCCATGGTGTCACTTTCGATCGGTGAGATCCTGCTCGTCGCGAGTGTGGCGTGCCTCATGATCGTTGGGCTCGCGATGGCGCGCAGCGTGGCGTGGCAGGTTCTGCGAAGGACGGCGAGCCTGGCGCTGATCGTCACGGCCGCCGCCGCCATCTCGGTTGCGGCGATGTATGCGCTGGTGGGCGACACGGTTCCGCTCTGGGGCATCCTGGACCCCGACGCCCTCGTGGCGCCGGCCTGGGCGGGGTGGGTCGGGACGGTCACCGCCGTTGCCATCGCCGCTGGCCGGGTGAGTCCGCCATCGGCCCGCTGGGTCGTCGCGGTCGGAGCGATGCTCCAGATCGTGGCGTGGGCGTGGTACGCCGCCCAGGGCGGGGGTGTCGGCGACCTCGTCGGCTTCGCTCTCCCGGCGGGCATCCTCATCTTCGGCGTGGGGTGGATGTTGATCGGGGCATTGACGGAAGACGAGGCGCGAATCCTCGCCGCCCCGGCCTAGCCGAGAGCGCCCAAGGCGCTCTCGATCTCGTCGAGGTGCTCACCGCGATGCTCGCTCCGCGCGGCGTTGATCGGGCTGTCGGGGTCGCCAGGCCACATGCGGTCCAGGGGCAGCCTCGCCACCAGGGCATCGGTCTTCTCAGCCGTACGCAGCGCAAGCTGCGCGGCATCCCTTGGAGGGATTGCGTGGATCAGCGGACGGGTCGTGTCGTTGAGCCAGTCGCCCTCGGGCTCGGCGTCCCCGGCCGCCCACGGCTCCCCGCGCTCGATCTTCTCCGCCAGGACCAGCACGCGGATGTCCCAGTAGGCGATGTGACCGAGTACCCCGGCCACGGTCCAGTACTCGTTCACGGGCACGCGCAGCGCATCGTCGTCGAGGCGCTCGACCAGCGCTCGGAGGCGCTCGCGCTGGTGGTTGTTTGCGGCGACGTACGGCCGTTCGTCAGCCATGTCTCGACCTCGAGTGAGCGTATGGTTCGGCGGCCAGAGCGTACCTTGATCCAGCCGGTTGCACGTCGCGCGCGCTGACCGTCCAGCTGAACGCCGCTTGGTACTTCAGACCTCGGGCCGTATCACATGTGATACATTGCTGCAATGGCTGAGGTAACGATCCGCGAGCTGCGCAATCGGGGCGGTGAGGTGGTGGACCGCGCTGCGGCCGGCGAACGGCTGACGATCACCCGCAGCGGGAGACCGGTTGCTGAGCTGCGCCCTCTTCATGCCAACGCCCTGACGGCCGAGGAGCTGCTGGAGCGCTGGCGACGGCTACCGGACCTGGACGCCTCTGCCCTCCGTGCTGATCTCGACGCCGTGTTGCAGGCAGGCCTGTGAGGCGGCACGCATCCGGCCTCCTCGACACCAGCACGGTCATTCTGCTGTCGCGCCTCGGCGATCCATCGGTTCTGCCCGAGCGCCCCCTCATCTCGGCCATCACCCTCGCGGAGCTCAGCGTGGGCCCTCTGGTCGCCGCCGATGCAGCGCAGCGGGCAGCTCGACTTGCTCACTTGCAGCGGGCCGAGGCCGATTTCGATCCGCTTCCGTTCGACTCCGACGCGGCGCGCGCCTTCGGGCAGGTCGCGGCAGCGCTGCGGCGGTCCGGGCGAAAGGCGTCAGCGCGCGCCTACGACGCGATGATCGCGGCCGTCGCCGTCGCGAACGGCCTGCCGCTCCATACCTGCAACCCTGACGACTTCGCCGGCATCGACGGCCTGATCGTGGTTGCGGTTCCCCATCCCGATCGGGCACCGTCCACCGCGACGTAGATACCAAGAGCCGCCCCGGTCACGAGGACCGAGGCGGCTCAGGTGGCGGCGTGCGCGGGCCGGCGGGTAGGCCGACCGGTCGCGCTGCGCGGCCTGTGCGGGGTTAGGCGGCGACCGGCGCACCGTGCATGAGGGCCAGGTCACCGATATAGGTGGTGACGAGGCGGACACGGTCGGCGATGTTGTCCTTGACCCAGGTGGCCGCGGTGCGGGCCGACTCCTGGGCCGCCTCGCGCGTCTCCCAGATGCTGATCGAGACGACCTTGTGATTGCCGGCGTCGACCAGTCCGAAGTCCACGAAGCCGGGCTCCTTGACGAATGTCGGCAGGATGCCCTTCTCGGCCAGGCCGCTCAGCTCGTTGAAGCTGCCGCTGGTGATGTCGTAGGTGGAAAGTCGTGCGTAACGCATGTGATGCTCCTCTGCCCCCGATGCGGCCAAGTCGACACGAAGCGGAGTCGCCGGTGGCAGTCCGTCTCGAGGGGCCAGAGGTTCTAAGCGGTTCGCAGCCTTGCAGCCGTTGAGACGCAGTCTACCAGACTTCAGCCCGTGATATATTCGGCACAGATTCGTTTCAGATACGTACAGGCGGTCAGAGTCATGCCGAGGGTCGAGTTCGAGGCCGATACGGAGGAGGAGCTCATCGCCCTCGCCTGGCGATGGGTCATGGGTCCGCAGCGCGGGCCGGGTGGCGCCACGGCTGCCGATTCCGCGGACGCCGCGGACCTCCGGCGCCGGCAGCTGGGCGAGGTGCTGAATGCCATCCGCGGCGCCGACAGCCGCCGCCTGGTGCGGGAGGTGGCGGAACTCTCCGCGACCGGCGCGGCCCTCGTGCTGGACGCCGAGTTGGCGATCCGCTACGGCAAGCAGTCCGGCACCGCCTTCGCCGGCATCGTGGCCGGCCCCAACAAGGTCATGCGGCGGGTGGCACGTCGCGACTTGATCAGCTGGGATCCGGACGCGCGTGGCTACCGCATGGATGCAGCAGATGGGGAGATCATCCTGCAGCGGTGGCCGAGGGCCTGACGGTCGCCTGGTTGGCAAGCGATCTGCATGACCATGGCGGGCGCGGATGTCCGCATCGGCGCACAATTCATGACTGGACCGATGGAGTCCCTGACAGCCGATGCCTGAGGAGACATCTCCTGCCCGCGTCCTCATCGTCGATCGCGACGCCGACGTCGCAGGTGTCGTCGAGGCGATCCTGACCGATGCGGGGTACCTGACCAGCGCGATCACCGACCACTCCCACGAGGCGATCACGCGCGCGGTGGGGCGGGTCGAGCCCGACTGCCTCCTCCTCGATGGCTCCTCCTCCCCGGAGTACGGCGACAGCTGGGCGGAGGCGGCCAGCCTCGCCGGCCGGCAGCGAGCGGTCCCGGTCATCATGTTCAGCGCGCACCGCACGGCGCTGCTCGAGGCGGCCGAGGGAACGAGCGAGCGCGCGCGGGCCGCCGGCTTCGCGGCCCTGCTCAGCAAGCCGTTCGACATTGACGAGCTGCTCGACGTGGTGGCGCTCGCCACGAATCAGAGTGTCTCGTTCGACCGGTCTCCCGAGGCCGACAGCCAGCGCAACGTGCGGCTGGTGCAGGAGCTGCGGGCGCGTGGCGCCACCGACATCCGGACCAGCAACCGCCGCGAGTGGGCGACCTTCACGCCGCGTGCCGACGCGGCGATCGTCCAGCTCTACTGGTGGCAGGGGCTCGGGGTCTACGTGGTGGGGCGCTACGACCAGCGGACCGCGGTCCTCCAGCCCATTGGCCAGTTCGCCAGCCTCGACGAGGCGCTCGACGCGGCGTTCGCAACCTCGGCCTGACGCCGCTCGCCGCGTGTGACGTCGGTCATCGGATCCGATACGGCACCGGCGCGGTAGCCGATCCGACCGCCGGCGCGGCGACCGACTGGACGACCGCGGGCTCCCAACGATACGTGCCCGAGGAGACGACGCGTGCCCAGTAGCCCAGCTGCGCCGTCTGGCGGGACGGATCCACGCACCATGACACCCGCTGCCCCTCGACCTCATACGGGGCGATGACGGTGGGCTCATCCTCCAGCGCGAAGCCGTAGGCGGTGGCCACCACCGGCGCGAGCCCCGAGGGCAGGAGGTCGGTCACCTGGAAGCACCCGCGTGGCGCCCCTGTCTCGACCTGGACGTTGAGGACCACGCGGACCAGCTGATTCGCTCGTGCCTCCGCAGCCGGGGTCACCGTCCGCTCGATGCTCACCAATGGGTCGTCTGGCAGGTCGTCGTAGCGTGCCTCTCCGGCCCACGAGCTGGCGACCGCGAGGTCGCCCTCCAGCCGCTCCAACTCGAGGCTGCGACGCTGCGCAGCCGAGACGACCACGGTGAACGAGCCACCGGGCTCGATGGTCTCCTCGTGCCGTTCGCCGTCGACGGTCCACGCAATCCGCGCGGCGGGGCGCGGCAGCCACTGGATCGCCGACTGGATGTAGCCGATCTGCTCGAGGACGGAGACGGCCTCGGTCGAGGGGTTGTCCAGGAGGTAGCGCGAGATATCGGTTGCGATCGGATCGCGCAGGCGTGCCGCGAGGAGCAGCATCGATGCGGTGGTTTCCGCAGTCTCGGGGGTTTCGGCGCCGGCGTCGAGACGCACCCACGGGCCGAGCCGCTGCCCGTGAGCGGTCAGCACTGCCCGCTCGATGGCTCGGGCGGTCGGCTCGTCGCCGGCAGCCAGCAGTCCCAGCGCCAGCCACACTCGTTCACGGACGGTGAGGTCATCCGGCTCGAATGCGGCCAGCTCGGTGGTGACGTCGTGACCGAGGCTCGCCAGTCCAGCGAGGGCGATGATCCGCCGGTCACGGGCCGTCTCGGGCGCATCGGCCCAGGTGCGCAGCGCCGCGCTCAGCGCATCGGGACGCAGCTGATCCCCCGCGACCATCGCGCTCTTCGCCGTCAGCAGCAGATCCGGAGCGGCGTAGGGCAGCAGCGCGATGCCATCCTCGGACGGCAGCGGCAGCCCCTCGAGCCCCGAACCGGGCAGGCTCGCCTCGTCGGCATCGAACTCCTCGATGAGGAGCTCACGCGCGAGATCCGCCGCCAGGATCGTGTCGAAGCGTGCCGACGGGTTCGCCGCGAGCTCCTGGAGGGGTCGCAGCAGCGCCCCGCGGCCGGCATCGGTCACCACGTAGGTGGTCAGCCCACCGCCGCCAGGCAGCGCGAGCTCATCGGTCAGGAGGTCGTAGTCGGTATGCAGCGTGCGCAGCCGTGTCGGAACGACCCGGATGGTGCGCGCGATGCCGTCCCGCAGCGTTGGACCGGCCCCGACCCGCTCGGCGGAGATGGTGAGGCGATGATCACCGAGGGTGAGCGTCGGCAGGGCGACGGTGGCCGCCTCGAACGCGGTGCCCTCGACCGTCGCCTCCGCCATGTCAAGCGAAGGCGCGGAGACGGTGAACCGGATTGCGTCGCCGACGGAGAGCGCATCACCATGGGCCAGGAGTCGTACGACGGCGTCCTCGCCGGCGAGGTACTCCGATGCGAGGGTGGCGTCGACAAAGAAGGGAAGGCCCACCGGCATCTCGATCGCCTCCGTCCCGCTCTCGAGTCCGGCGGCGAACGCCGCGGCGGCCACGCCCCAGCTGGTGAGGTCGTCCGGGAGCTCAAACGATGCGGTGCCTCGCCCGTCCGCATCTGTCGAGACGAGCTGGAACGTCGCCACGTCGGCGAAGTCGTCGCGAATCTCCGCGTCCCCGCCGCCCGTGGTGGCGCCGCAGCCATCCCCGAACCTCGGCGTCGGAACGCGGTGCGAGGCGTATGAGCCGAGGAAGCCCGCTGACGCCGGAGCCATGAGGCCGCTGGTGTCGACCTCTCCGGCGGCACCGATGGCGAAGAGCTTCATGTCCACCGCCTGGACCACCACGTCGGCCGAGATCGGGCGGCCATCGGGGCCGGTGGTCCGGATCGTCACGGCGGCCGAGTCGCCGGGCGCGTAGCGCTCCTCGTCCGGCTCGAGCGTGACATCGATCTCCCGCGCCCCCGGCTCGGGTCGGACGAGGACGTCGTTGGTGACCACGTATCCCGCTGCCGTGAATCGGATGGCGCGCACCGTCAGGCTGGGAAGGTCGCCGTCGCGGAACCGACGCTCCAGGCTCGATTCGCTGGTCACTACCGCCTGGTCGATGCCCAGGCGCCCGACCACGAACAGGGTGCGCCCGTCGCTGGGGCTCCCGTCGCCGTCATAGACGGTGAGGCTGAGCTGCTGGTCGAGGGCGGCTTCCCGGGTGACGCCCGACCCGCAGTAGAGACGATCCTCGAGGTATGGATAGCTGACCGATGTCGGGACATCCAGCGACGTGGCAGCGTAGGCGGACTGCCGCACCACCCTCCCCTCCGCGTCTGCGGCGGTCAGCGCGACCTCGAACGAACCCGTCTCGACATCCTGCACGGGAACGCTCACCGCGAACCTGCCGTCAGCGCCGGCGCGCGGACGGAAGGTGCCGATGCGCTCCACGACGCGGTCGTAGCGGAACTGCGGGACGGTGCGCTTGAGCAGGAAGTCGTACGTGGTGCCGGTGCGGACCGGGTTCCACGTGACCCGGTCGACCGCGACCGTCACCTCGCCGCTGATGCCTGGTCCGGCAGCGTCATCCACCCATCCGTTGACCTGCACCTGGGTCTCCGCCTCCACGAGATCGACGCGGCTGAGCCGGCCCGAGATCTCGAGGCTGCGGCTGCCAAGCTCCGCTTCGGCCGCGAGCCAGACGCTCGACGGGAAGACGACGAAGCGGGTACTGCCCTCGCTCGACCCCTGCTCCGGTGCCGCGGGTGTCGCCGCCAGATGGCCGGATGCGAGATAGCCATCCGGTGCCACGGCCTCGTATGCGTGCGTCGCGCGGCCGTCGGAACCCGCGGTGACCACTCGCTCTTCCTCGGTGCTCACGCCCGACGCGTAGAGGCGCAGATCCATCCCCGGGGCAGCCGTCCCGTCATAGAAGGTCGCCTCGGCCGCGGCCTCGATCCGGTCGCCGTGGATATACGCATGGCGGTCCGTTTCGACCCCGATCCGGAAGGTCGGCTTGCGAATGTCGGTGACGGAGATGGCGGCCGTTGCCACAGCCTCGCCGCCGGCGAACAGGGCAACGGCATACTGCCCCGCCGGGAGGTCGCGGATGGGGAGATCGCCGACAACGACGCCGCGCTGCGTCGGAGTGACGGAGACCCGCGCGAGGGGCGGGCCCTGCGTGTCGAGACCGGCCACCAGGCGCAGCTCCACCTGCTCCGGGACGCTCCGGTCGGCGCGCGACCGCACGAGGCCCCAGGCGTGGATGGTGTCGTTGTGGCGGTAGGCCAGCCGATCCGTGGCGAGCATGAGCCACCAGCGGCTCGAGGGGTCGTCACCGGCATACCACGCCCAGTCGGCGCTCAACGGGGCGATCACTCGTCTTCCGTCGGACGCGGTCACGAGCAGCAGGCGCGCACCGGCCGCAGAGCCGCCCAGCGCCTCGAGCCCGTCGGGCGTCGCTGCCTCGAGCAGGCCGTCGGCGTCGGTCGCGCCGAGGGCGGGCCCGTCCACCAGGGTGATCTCGGCGCCGCGCACCGGTGCCTCGCGGGTCAGGTCGTTGACCCACGCCACCGTGCTCGTCCGGGACGCCAGGGCGTAGACTCCCAGGTCGGTGACCTGGAGGAGCAGCTGCGCATCGCGCCCGGGCTGCGCCACGCTGAGCAGGTACCACCCCGCGGCCAGCCCCGTCGGGAGCGCCAGGCGGCTGCCGAGCTCATCGGTCGTGACGGTCGCGTCGAATGCGGCGACCTGGTCGAGCCCAGCCGTGTCGACGTTGCCGGTCGACGACCAGGTCGCCCAGCGTCGGTCGACGCTCAACGTCTCCGCGGCGGCCATGGCGGCGTCCAGCGTGGTCAGCTGGTGGACGGTCACAGGGTAGTCCCTGGCCGCGCCCTGCTCCACCGGCCCGCGAACGTCGACGGCGATCACCGGTGCCTCATCGGGAAGCGCCTCCGCGATGGACCGTTCGAAGACGACGGTCGATGCGTCGTCAGTGGACTCCTGGGCGGCCGTCTCGAACGCGGACCGCGCCTCGGTCTCCAGGACGTGCTCGGTCCCCTCGATCGCCACGCCGGGACGGACGGTCACCGTGTAGAGCGTCGCCGGCTCGAGGTCCGCCGATGGGACGAAGGCCCAGGTGCGGCCGTGCTGCTCGAAGCGGCCGGCCACGGCCGGCTCGATCGAGACGTGTGACGCCACGTCGACGACGCCGTCCTGGTCGAACTCGATCTCGATGCCGGTATCGACGGGCACCTGCGTGGAACGATCGTCGGGCAGCATGGCCACGACGTGGAGCGGGCCGCCGGTGCGGAACGACCATTCCTCGGCGAGTGCGCCATCCGGCGTCGCCAGCTGGAAGCGGTAGCTGGCGTTCGGGGCCAGCGGCTCGCGGGGGCGAACCGATACCGCGTCCGCGCTGCTGCCGGGCGCCACGGCAAGGTCGATGGGCGGGTCCACTCGCAGCCGTCCGGCCAGCTCGGCGGCCGGCGCCGAGGTCAGGCTGCGGAGGGTGAGCGCGCCGTCAACGCTGATGCGCCCGCCCGCGGTGGCCTCGGGGATGAGCTCGGCGATGGGCTGATGAGGCGGGAGCTCGAGAGCCGTCCAATCACCGGCAGCCGCGGGCGAGCCGGATGGCCTGCCAGCGAGCGACGGCGAGGCCGATGGAGCGGGGAAGACGAAGGGCGCGGTGCTGGCTGCCAGCATCGCCAGCACCACCAGTCCGCTCGCGACCGCAACCCAGGCGCGCGAGGCCCGTGGCCGGTGCTCGCTGAACCAGGTGCTGAACATGTCGTCTTCCTCCGCAGTTGCTCGGACGCGGTTGTGACGGCAGCATCCGATGCGCCCACTGCGGCGCGACTGCGGTGCACGTCGCGCGCGACGCGCGCGCATCGGTACGATGCCGCTCCATGCCATGCCTCGCCCCGCCGTCCGGGGAGCTCCACGCGTCCTATCTCGAGGCGCTCGACGAGTTTCGCGCCGAGGGGCGCCTTGGCCCCGGCGACTCGACCGGGTTGGCGCACGAGGCGCGCGAGGGGATTTCCGGCCTCGACGACCCGGAAGGCTTCGCCGCCTACGTCGCGGGCTTGCGCGGCCGCGCCCTGCCGGAAACGCCGCGACCATCGGGCTGGGTGCCCGAGACGATCCTGTGGTTCAGCGACGGGCCGACGTTCATCGGGCGGCTCAGCATCCGGCATCGACTGACCGATTCGCTGCGCGAGACGGGCGGCCACATCGGCTACGACGTCCGCCCCTCGGCGCGGCGGCGCGGCCACGGCACCGAGATGCTGCGTCAGGCGCGACCGATCGCCCGCCAGCTGGGAATCGACCCGGCGCTCGTGACCTGCGACGTCGACAACATCGGCTCGCGGAAGGTCATCGAGGCCAACGGGGGCCGGCTCGAGGACGTGCGCCACGGCAAGCGCCGCTACTGGGTCCCGACCGGGCGCACGGGAGACGATCGGGCCATCTGACCCCCCGGAACCGGGACCTCCTTCCGTAGAGCGCGCGGGCGCCGCGCCGGGATGATCCCGGGCATGAGCCCCGTCGCGGTCGCCACCTTCCTCGCCCTGCTGGGCGCGGTGGCGTTCACCGCCAGCCTGATCCTGGTCGTAATGGCCGGCCTCGTCGGCGGCGACGCGCGGGCGGCGATGCGCCGCCTCGTCTCGCCGTACGCGCTGGGCGCGGCGCTGGTCGTGGCCGTGACGGCGATGAGCGGCAGCCTCTACTTCAGCGAGGTCGCGCGCCTCGAGCCGTGCGTGCTGTGCTGGTACCAGCGCATCGCCATGTACCCGCTGGTGCCGCTGCTCGCCATCGCCGCGCTGCGCCGGGAGGCCGCCATCAGGCCCTACGTCCTCGTCCTGGCCGGGATCGGCGCTCTGATCAGCGCGTATCACGTCGCGGTGCAGCGCATCCCGGGGCTGCCGACGACGAGCTGCTCGCTGACCGCGCCGTGCTCCGCCATCCAGGTGGAGGTGCTCGGCTTCGTGACCATCCCCGTCCTGGCCCTGGTGGCCTTCGGCACGATCCTCGTGCTGGTCGGCCTCCTCGAGCCGCACCCCGCAGCGGAGGAGACCTGAATGAGCGCCGCCCGATCCCGAGGCATGCCTCGTCGTACCGCCGTCACGCCGGCCCGTGCCGCCATCCCGCTGCGGTGGGTCGTGGTGTCGGCCGTCGTCCTCGTGATGCTCGCCGCCGCGGTGACCTACCTGGTGACCAGCGGCACGGCGGCCACCGGTGAGCCCGCCGCGCGGATCGCCATCTCCGGTGCCGCACTGCCGGCCCTGCCCGCCGAGGGCGGCGATCCGGCCGTGGGCCAGCAGCTGCCCACGCTGACCGGCACGTCGCCCAGTGGCGAGCCGGTGGTCATCGGTCCGAGCGGCGCCCCGCAGGTGGTCGCCGTCATGGCGCACTGGTGCAACCACTGCCAGGCCGAGGTGCCGCGGATCGTCGACTGGCTGCGCACCAACGACTGGCCGAACGGCGCCACCCTGACGACCCTCTCGACGGCCATCGACGCGGCGCGCCCGAACTACCCGCCGTCGACCTGGCTCGCTCGGGAGGGCTGGACTGCCCCGGTCCTGACCGATGATGCCGCCTCGAGCGGCCTCGCGGCGCTCGGCATCCCCAGCTTCCCCGGGTTCGTCTTCGTCAACTCCGACGGCACCGTCGCCGGGCGCGCCGTCGGCGAGCTCCCGATGCACCAGCTCGCCGCAATGGTGGCCGCCCTGCGCTGAGGGACACCGGCATACTGCCGCGCATGACCCTCGACACGGAGCTCATCACCCTTCCCGACGGCCGCCGTTTCGACCTGTTCGTGGGCGGCGCGCCCGACGGGCTCGGCCTCATCGCGCATCACGGCACGCCCGGTGACGCGTCGCGCTTCGCGGCGTGGGACGAGGCCGCGCGGCGACACGGGCTGCGTCTCGTCACCTTCAGCCGCCCCGGCTACGCCACCTCGACGCGCCTGCCGGGGCGCAGCGTCGCCGACGTGGCCGACGACGTCGTCGCGATCGCCGACCGGCTGGGGATCGGCGAGTTCGTGTCGATCGGCGGCTCGGGTGGCGGCCCGCACTCGATCGCGTGCGCCGCGCTGCTCCCGGAACGCTGCCTGGCCGCCGCGGCGATGGTCACCGTGGCGCCGTACGGCGCGCCCGGGCTCGACTGGTTCGACGGGATGGCGCAGATCAACCTCGACGAGTTCGGCGCCGCGCTCGAGGGCGAGGAGACACTGCGCGCCTGGATGGCCGGCGAGGGGGAGGAGTACCGGCAGGTCACCGGGGAGCAGCTGGCCGCCTCGCTCGGCGAGGCGATCCCCGAGGTCGACCGCGCCGTGCTGACCGGCGACGAGGCGGAGAAGCAGGCGGCCGGCATCCGTCGGGCGCTGGAGCACGGGTTCGACGGCTGGGTCGACGATGACCTGGCGTTCGCCCGGCCGTGGGGCTTCGCGCTCGACACGATCACCCGCCCGGTGCGCATCTGGCAGGGGGAGCTGGACCGGCTGGTGCCGGTGTCGCACGGCCGCTGGCTGGCGGACCAGATCCCCGGCGCGCGCTTCGCCATGGCGCCCGGGATGGGCCACTTCTCGCTCCCGATCGCGCACCGCGACGCGATCCTCGAGGACCTCCTGTCCGAGGCGCGGGCCTGACGGAACCCTAGCGGACGATGTGGCCGGGCTGGGCGTCGGGCCCGACGGCCGCCTCGACCGAGACGCTGGCCGGCGGGATGACGCCCATGCGCCCGGCCTGGTAGTCGTGCACCGCCTGGATGATCTCCTCGCGCGTGTTCATCACGAACGGGCCATAGGCAGCGATCGGCTCACGGATCGGCCGTCCGCCGAGGAGCAGCAGCTCGAGCTTGCGGGCCGGACCCTCCGGCACCGGATCGGCCGCCACCTCGAGGTGGCCGCCGGGACCGAGGACCGCCATCTGCCCGGACCGGATGGGGGTCGCGGACGGCCCCACCGTGCCCGATCCGCCGAGCGCATACACCAGGGCGTTGAACTCGCGCGGCCACGCGACCGCCAGGCGCGCGTCGGGATGCAGCGTCGCGTGGGCGTAGGCGATCGGCGTATGGGTCGCACCCGGGCCGCTCCAGCCATCCAGCTCGCCGGCGATGATCCGCACCAGCGCGGCACCGTCGGATGAGGCGACCAGCCGGACACTGCCCGGCTCGATGTCCTGGTAGCGCGGCGGGGTCCACTTATCGGCCGCGGGCAGGTTGACCCACAGCTGGACGCCGTGGAAGAGGCCGCCCGCGGCGACCAGCTCCTGGGGCGGCATCTCGGAGTGGACGAGGCCCGAGCCGGCGGTCATCCACTGCGTGGCGCCATCGGAGATGAGCCCGCCGCCGCCGGTCGAGTCGCGGTGCTGGAGGGTGCCGTCCAGCATGTAGGTGACCGTCTCGAAGCCACGGTGCGGGTGGTCCGGGGCTCCCTTGGCCTCGCCGGGCCCGTACTCGACCTCGCCCATCTGGTCGAGGAGGATGAACGGGTCGGTCAGCTGGTGCGGGATGGCCACGAACGGGCGGCGCACCACGAAGCCCTCGCCCTCGAGGAGCGACGGGGCGGTGACCCGCGTCACGACCGGGCGCGAGACGCTGTCGGGCGCCGGTGGCGCGAGGCGGGGGAGGAGGAGGGGATCGGCGGTGACGGCGGGCATGGGTCGTATCGGTCTAACTAGTTGCAGCGTCAACAATACAGCATCCGTCAACCGACCGATGGATCGGCCGCACGTCGTCGCAACCCGGCGCCCCAGCCGCCCGCAGCGAATCGGACAACCATGCGTGGCCGGCATCCTTGGCAGGCTCAGCGGCACCGAATCGGCCAGATATGCGTGGGCGGCATGCGCTCCCGCGCGGAGTGGCGCGCTCGCTGCCACGGCATGCTCGGAGATATGCCGGGGCGGCATGGTTGGCAGACTGGGGGGGCGCGAGCGTGCCATTCATGCGCGGAGCGCATACCCGGGCGGCGTGGGCACCTGTTCGAGCGCTCGGCGCAGCCGCGGGCCGCGCGCCCCTGCCGCGCATCCGCCCGAACTTCCGGCCTACAGTGCCAGCGTGACCGACCCTCCGATCCGCACCGCCCGCCTCGAGCTTCCCGCCCTCACCGTCGCGCAGTACGACCGCCTCATGGCGGGCGATCGGGAGGCGGTCGGGCGTGAGCTGCATGCCGGGATCGGGGAGGCCTGGCTCGCGGACGCGGCCTGGCTGATCGGCCTGCGCCGCCGGCAGATCGAGGAGCATCCCGACCACCGGCCCTGGCTCATCCGACCGATCATCCGCCGCGAGCCCGACGCCGCCCGCGAGGTGATCGGCTACGTGAACTTCCACGCGCCGCCCGACGACCAGGGGATCGCCGAGATCGGGTATGCCCTGCTCCCGGCATGGCGTGGCCGTGGCTACGCCATCGAGGCGGTGGCCGGCGCGCTCGCCTGGGCCCTCGAGGACCCGCGCGTCCGCACCCTGCGCGCGTCGGTCGCGCCGGACAACGATGCGTCACGGCGCCTCGTCGCGCGGCTCGGCTTCGTCCAGACCGGCGAGCAGTGGGACCCCGAGGACGGGCTCGAGCTGGTCCACGACATCGACCGCGACGCGTTCGCGGCCCGCGTGACGGCTGGCTAGAGCCAGTCGTCGCCGGCGAGGACGCCGGGCGCGATCTCCGACTCGAACAGGGCCAGCTCCTCGGCGGGGATCTTGTAGACGTGCTCGTCCGCGGGATAGGTCCCGTTGCGCACGTCGGCGACGAAGGCGGCGAGCCCCTTGCGGATCTCGCCGGCGACATCCGCGTAGCGCTTCACGAACCGCGGCGCCGGGCCCTCGTTGATGCCGAGCAGGTCATGCCACACCAGCACCTGCCCATCGCAGCCCGGTCCGGCCCCGATCCCGATGGTCGGGATCCGCAGCGCCTCGCTGATGCGCGTCGCGACCCGTGCCGGCACCGCTTCCAGGACGATCGCGAAGCAGCCCGCCGCCTGGAGCGCCAGCGCGTCGGCGAACAGCTGCCGCGCCTGCGCCGCGGTGCGCCCGCGCGCCCTGGTGCCGCCGAGTGCGGTCGCCGACTGCGGCGTGACGCCGAGGTGGCCCATCACCGGGATGCCGGCCGCGACGATCGCGCGGGCGCGCGGCACCATCGGTCCGCCCCCCTCCAGCTTGACGCCCTGCGCACCCGCCTCCTTCACCAGCCGGACGGCGTTGTGCACCGCCTCCTCGTCGCTCACCTGGAAGGCGCCGAGCGGCATGTCGACGAGGAAGAAGGCGCGCCGCGTGCCCCGCCGCGCGGCACGGGCGAGCATGAGCATCTCCTCCATCGTCACCGCGGTGGTGTCGGGATAGCCGAGCACGTTGTTGCCGGCCGAGTCGCCGACGAACACGATGTCGACGCCCGCCTCGTCGGCGAAGCGGGCGCCGGGCGTGTCGTAGGCGGTGACCATCACGATCTTGGTGCCGGCGCGCTTCATCTCGGCGAACTCGGTGATGACGACCGGCTCAGGGCTGCTCATGGACCGATCATCCACCCGCCGCCCGTGCCGTGTCCACCCGGTCGCTGACGCGTCCGCGCAACGAACGAGCGCCCGAACCCGGCCGATGGTGCCGGCGGGCGGCGACGCGGGGGACTCGGGCGACGCCTCGCACCCTGCGGCGGACAGACCGGGCGGTCAGGCGCCGGTTGGTTGCCCAGCGTCGACATCGGTCTCGGGGAGCAGCAGCACGTTGTCGATGAGGCGCGTGTCCCCCACGCGCACCGCTGCGGCGAGCGTGTCGCCGCCGAGGTCGGCGCGCTCGACGTAGTCGATCCTCAGCCCGGGCGCCGCCTCCAGCGCGCTGCGCGCCACGGCCACGGGGTCGCCGCCGGACCGATGCGCCGCCAGCCCGGCCTGCAGGGCGCGCGGCAGCGCGAGCGCGCGGCGTCGCTCCTCGTCCGACAGGTAGCGGTTCCGGCTCGACAGCGCCAGGCCGTCGGGGTCGCGGACCGTCGGGCGCGCCACGATCTCGAGGGGCAGGGCCAGGTCGCGGACCACCTGGCGCAGCACGGCCACCTGCTGGGCGTCCTTGCGGCCGAAGTAGGCGAGGGCCGGGCGCACGATCCCGAAGAGGCGCGTGCAGACGGTCGCCACGCCGCGGAAGTGGGTCGGGCGGAACGCGCCCTCCAGCACCGTCCCCAGCGCTCCTGGGTCGATCCAGGTGTCGAAGCCCGGCGGGTAGATCTCCTCGACGCTCGGCGCGAACAGCAGGTCGACGCCTGCCGCCGCGGCCGCCACCGCGTCGCCGGCCTCGTCGCGCGGGTAGCGGGCGAGGTCCTCGCCCGGGCCGAACTGGGCCGGGTTGACGAACAGGCTGACCACCACCAGGTCGCACGCCTCCCGCGCGGCGCGCATCAGCGCCAGGTGGCCCTCGTGGAGCGCCCCCATGGTCGGCACCAGGCCGACCAGGTCGCCGCGCTCCCGGGCCGGGGCCAGCGCCGCGCGGACCGCGTCCACGCTCCGCGCGATCGGCGGGGGCGCCTCGCCGCTCATGGCCTGGTCGCCTCGGCCAGGGCGCGGTACAGCGGCACCAGGTCGGGGGCGCGCTCCTCCAGCGCGGCGAGGTGGCTCTCGACCGTCGTCCAGTCGCCGCGGGCGATCGGTCCGGTGAGCTGGAAGCCGTTCTCGATGGTGCGCGTCATGAGCGGCACCAGCGCCTCCGCCGGCACGCCCGCCTCCGCGACCAGTCGGGCCGCCACGCGCTCCAGCGTGACCAGGAAGTTGGACGCCACCGCGGCGCCGGCGTGGTAGATCGGCTTGTCGGCATCGGCGAGGACGAACGGCCGCAGACCCAGCAGCTCGGCCAGCCGGCGGGCGGCCGCCTGGGCCGCATCGGTCTCGAAGGTGAGGGCGCCCCAGGCGCCGTCCAGCTGCTCCGGCCCGCGGTCGCGGGTCAGCGTCTGGAGCGGGTGGACGACGAAGCGCCGGTCCGGGTCGTGCGGGGCGAGGGCGGCGACGCTGGTCGCGCCGCTCAGGTGGGCCACCCATGGACCGATGGGCACCCGCTGCGCCACCTCGCCGATCCGCGCGTCCGGGACGGCGAGGATCACCAGCTCGGCGCCCGGATCGGGGTCGCGTGCGACGGTCACGGTCAGCCCGCGCTCGCGCAGCCGCGCCGCGACGGCGCTTCCCGCGCGGCCGGCACCGATCAGGTGCACTCGATCGAACACGAGGGCTAGCGTGCCACACTGCGACCGATGCGCACGCTGACCCGCGCCGATGCCCGTCGCATCGCAGTTCGCTCGCAGCTCCTGGCCGGCCCGCGCGCCGGATCGCTGCTCGAGGTCTTCGGGCGGCTCGGCCAGCTCCAGGTGGATCCCACCTCGATCGTCGCCCGCGCGGAGCTCCTCACCCTCTGGTCACGGCTCGGCGGCTACGACGTCGGCGCGCTGCGGCGCCTGCTCGAGGAGACGCGGGAGCTCTTCGAGTACCGGGCCTTCCTGCTGCCGATGGCCGACCTGGAGCTGCACCGGCCGACGATGGAGCGCTTCCCGAGCCCGAACACCAGCCGCGGCCGCCTCACCGCCGAGTGGCTGCGCGACAACGCCGCCTTCCGGGACTACGTGCTCGGCGAGCTGGAGCGCCGCGGACCCCTGCCGAGCGGCGCCTTCGACGACCGCGCCGAGGTGCCGTGGCAGACCGGCGGCTGGAACGACGGCAAGAACGTCGGCCAGATGCTCGAGGCGCTCGCCCGCTCGGGCACCATCGCCATCAGCCGCCGCGAGGGCGCCGAACGGGTCTGGGACCTGGCGTCGCGGGTCTGGCCGGAGACCGAGCCGCTGCCCGACGAGGTCGTGGCCATCGAGCTCCTGGACCGCCGCCTGCGGGCGAAGGGGATCACCACCGTCCCGTTCGGCGACGGGATCCACTACGAGCTGCCGGCCCGCGAGCTCGCACTCGACTCCCTCCGGACCGATGGCGTGGCGGTCCCGGTGTCGATCGACGGCCTCCCCGGGGAGTGGGTCGCGCACCGCGACGCCCTCGACGAGCTGGACGGGGAGACGTGGGCACCGCGCACCGCGCTGATCGGGCCGTTCGATCCGCTCATCGCGGACCGCCCGCGCACCGAGGCGCTGTTCGGGATGACCTACGCGTTCGAGCTCTACAAGCCGGCCGCCACGCGGCAGTACGGCCCGTACGCGCTCGTCGCGCTCGACGGTGACCAGCTGGTGGGCCGCATCGACGCGCGGATCGACCGGAAGGCTCGCGTGCTCACCGTGCACGGCTGGCTTCCCGAGCCGCATGCCACGCCATCGACGTGGCGGGCCGTCGCGGCCGAGCTCCGCGTGCTCGGCGACTGGCTCGGCGCGAC
>DASSPJ010000064.1:0-22317 GCA_035699665.1 Candidatus Limnocylindria bacterium | reverse complement strand
CGGGACCTGCGTTCGTTGCCTCGGGCCGACCATGTGCCACCGGCTCCGGCTCGGACTCCCGTTCCGGCTCGGACTCCCGTTCCGGTTCGGGCTCCGGCTCCGGCCGCGGTTCGGTGGCGAGCTGGGGCTGGGGCGTTTCTTCCGATTCCGGCTCCGGTGCCTGCTCGCCTGCAGGCTCCGGTTCGGGCTCGGGTTCGGGCTCGGGCTCTGGCTCACCCTCCGGCTCCACTTCGGCGGGCTTTAGTTCGGGCTCGGGCGCGAGTTCCGGTTCCGGCTCCGCCTCCGGCTCGGGCTCGGGCTCGGGTACCGAATCAGGCTCTGGCCCGGCCTCGGGCGCGGGTTCCGGTTCCGACTCAGCCTCCGACTCAGCCTCCGGCTCTGGCTCGGGCTCGGGCTCGGGCTCGGGCTCGGGTGCAGGTTCCGGCTGTGGCTCTGCCTCGGGCGCGGGTTCCGGTTCCGGCTCAGCCTCGGGCTCCGGCTCCGCCTCCGGCTCGGGCTCGGGCTCGGGTACCGGCTCAGGCTCTGGCCCGGCCTCGGGCGCGGGTTCGGGTTCCGGCTCAGCCTCCGGCTCTGGCTCGGGTTCGGGTTCGGGTACCGGCTCAGGCTCTGGCCCGGCCTCGGGCGCGGGTTCCGGTTCCGACTCAGCCTCGGGCTCCGGCTCCGGCTCCGGCTCGGGTCCGGGCTCGGGTTCGGGCTCGGGCTCGGAGATGGGTTCCGGTTCTGGTTCTGGCTCCGGTTCGGGCTCGGGCGCGCGCTCCGGCTCCGGCTCCGGCTCCGGCAGCTCTGGTCCGGTCTCGGGCGCGGGTTCCGGTTCTGGCTCCGGCTCCGGTTCGGGCTCGGGCTCGCGCTCCGGCTCCGGCTCCGGCAGCTCAGGTCCGGTATCGGGTCGCGCTGGAAGGTCGGCAACGTCGAGCCAGGTGACCTCATCGTCGTCGGCGTACCAATCGGGTTCACTCGTGGCCGCCGTGTACCCGTCCGGAAGCTCCGCCGGGACCGATGGGGTGGCCTCACCTCCGACGTCGGTTACCGGCGCCGACTCCGTCGCCGGCTCGGGCTCAGGTTCGGGCTCGGGTGCCGTGTCGGAGACCGGCTCGGGCTCGGGCGCCGCGTCGGAGACCGGCTCCAACGCAGCCTCCGCCGCGGTCTCGGTGGCGGGCGGCGTTTCGGGCTCGGGTTCCGCGTCGACACCCGGCTCGGGCTCGGGTGCGGCGTCGAGACGCGGCTCGAGCACATGCTCGGGCTCCACGGTGGATGCGGCGGCGACCTCCTCGGCGACCGGGACGGTCTCGGCGGCGACGCCCGCAAGCGAGGACTCGGCGAGGTCATCGGCGATGTCGGACTGCAGGGCGGCCATGGCCTCCCCCGCCTCGCGAGCACCGGGGAGATCGGCGAGCGCGGGGTCCTCGGCACGCGCTAGCGCCTCCAGGATCCCGGCCCCGCCGAGGCGGCGCTTGCTGCGTCGATGGCGCCCCGACTCCTCGGCGGTCGGCTCGGCCGATTCCTCTCCTGCGGGCGTCTCGTCCGGCAGGGGCGGCTCCGACGGGGCAGCATCGGTGTCGGACGCCTCAGTCTCGTCGGCGGGGTACGGCATGGGCTGGTCGACGATCGGTTCGGGTGCGCGCCAGCTGACCGGCGGGATCGGCGCCCCGCCGGGGAGTCGCAGGTCCATGCGCGCCTCGAGCAGCTCGACGCGCGTGCGCAGGGCGGCCACCTCGCCGCGCGCCTCGCCGAGCGCCAGGAGCGCCTGCCCGTAGCGCTCGGTGAGGTTGCGGAATTCGGTCAGCAGCTCGCGGAAGGGTGACGCCTCGAAGGCCGGCTCGGGGGACGCGGCCACGGGCGTCGGGGCAGCCGCCGCGGCGTCAGGACGGACCGATCCGACCTGCTCCGGCCGCAGGTAGACGCGCATGCCGCGTTCACCCTCGTCCTGCCCGTTCAGCACGCGGCGAGCGAGGAGCTCCCAGACGCGCTGCTCCGGGATGCCGAGGATGTCGGCCGCCTCACGGACCGAGTAGCCATCCATCACGGGGCCGATAGCGTAGCGGTCACGTCCAGCGTCAGCCCAGCTCGCCGAGGGCGGTGACCAGCCGCTCCACCTCGGCCATGGTGTTGTAGTGGACCAGACCGATGCGGACCATCCCACCCGAGTCGTCGAGGCCCAGGCGGCGGATCAGCTCGTAGGCGTAGTAGTCGCCGTCCCAGACGCTGATGCCGCGCGCACCGAGGTGCTCGGCCACGGCGCGCGGATGGTGGCCGGCCACGGTGAAGGCCACGGTCGGGACACGCTCGGCGAGCCGCTGCGGCTCGGTGATGCCGTGGATCCGCAGGCCCGGGATCGTCGCCAGCGCGTCGATCGTGGGACCGATGAGGCCGCGCTCGTACTCGTGGATCGCCGCCATCGCCGCGCGGAGGGCCGTTCGGCGATCCGCATCACGCGCGGCGCCCCCGTAGGCGCGGCCCAGCGCGGCGAGGTAGTCGAACGTCCCGAGCAGCCCGGCCAGGAGCTCGTGGGGCTGCGTACCGGTCTCCCACTTCCCGGGGAGGGCCTCGCCGGCGGGGCGAACGCGGTAGGCCGCGAGGCGCTCGAGATGCTCGCGCCGCCCGTACAGGGCACCGAGGTGCGGGGCGAAGTACTTGTACGGGGAGGTGACCAGGAAGTCGGCCTGGAGCGCGGCCACGTCGATCGGCAGGTGCGGCGCAGCGTGGACCGCGTCCACGTAGGCCAGGGCGCCGGCGGCGTGGGCCAGCTCGACGATCCGCCCCACGTCGTTCACCGTGCCGACCGCGTTCGAGGCGAGGCCGACCGCCACGACGCGCGTCCTGGGTCCGAGCAGCTCCGCGAGGCCCGCCACGTCCAGCGTGCAATCGTCGAGGTCCACGTCCACCCAGCGCACCGTCGCGCCGCGGTCGTCGGCCACGGCCAGCCACGGGGCGACGTTGGCGTCGTGGTCGAGGCGGGTGACGACGATCTCGTCGCCGGCCCGCAGGTCGCGCCCGAGCGCCCGGCTCACGGCCAGGGTGAGGGTCGTCATGTTCGGCCCGAAGACGATCTCGTCGGGCGAATGGGCGCCCAGGAAGTCGGCCGTCGCCGCGTGCGCCTCGGCCAGCAGCGCATCGGTCTCGGACGAGGCGGCGAAGGCGCCGTGCGTGTTCGCGCCGCCGCGGGCCAGGTGGGCCGCGATCGCGTCGATGGTCTCGCGCGGGACCTGCGTCCCGCCGGGGCCGTCGAGATAGGCCACCGGCGCGCCATGGTGGCTGCGGTCGAGGGACGGGAAATGCGCGCGCACCGCCTCGACGTCGAGGCCGCGGCGCGCCACCGGGGTCGTCACACCACGATGGTACGCGGCGCGGTGCAGGCGGCGTCCCGTATCATCGGACGCCCATGTCGTCATCCATCCGCGTTCCGACGCTGCCCGCGCACGACCTCGCCCTGCCGCCCGCCTTCGAGGGGCTCGGGGAGCTCGCCTACAACCTGTGGTGGAGCTGGTCGCCCCGGGCGGCGCAGCTCTTCGCCCGGCTCGACTCGGCCGCCTGGGTGCGGCATCGCAACCCGATCCCGGTGCTGCGCGGCATCGACACCACGCGCTGGGCGGAGCTGGCCGACGACGAGGATTTCACCGTCGACCTGAGCCGCCTGCTCGACGAGTTCGGGCGCTACCTGGCCAACGGCTCGGACGGCTGGTACCGATCGACCCCCGAGCGCGAGCTCCCCGGGCCGGTCGCCTACTTCTGCGCCGAGTACGGCATCCACGAGTCGATGCAGATCTACTCCGGCGGCCTCGGCGTGCTCGCCGGGGACCACCTCAAGTCGGCGTCGGACGCCTCGCTGCCGTTCATCGGGGTGGGGCTGCTGTATCGGCGCGGGTATTTCCGCCAGCAGATCGACGCCGATGGCCACCAGGAGCACTCCCAGCCCGATATCGACCCGGCGCAGCTGCCGCTGCGGCGCGCCCGCGGCCAGGACGGGCTCCCGCTGATCGTCAGCGTCGAGCTCCCCGGTCGCGCCGTGCACGCCGCGGTGTGGGTCGCGCAGGTGGGCCGCGTGCCGTTGCTGCTCCTCGACACCGACGTGCCGATCAACGACCCGGCGGACCGCCCGATCACCCACATCCTCTACGTCCGTGGCCGCGAGATGCGCCTCTGCCAGGAGATCGTGCTCGGCGTCGGCGGGGTGCGTGCCCTGCGCGGCCTCGGCGTGGAGCCGGCGGTGTGGCATCTCAACGAGGGCCACTCGGCCTTCATGCTCCTCGAGCGGGCGCGCGAGCTGGTGGCCGCCGAACCGGGGCTCGACGCCGAGGAGGCGCTGCGACGTGTGGGGCGAAGCTCGGCGTTCACGATTCACACCCCCGTCCCGGCCGGCAACGAGGTGTTCGACCGCGCGCTGGTGGCGCGTGACCTGCGGAGCTGGTTCGAGGCGAGCGGCATGCAGCCGGACCGGCTCTTCGAGCTCGGGCGCGGCCACACCGACGACCCGCAGGCACCGTTCGACATGACCGCCTTCGTCCTGCGCCACGCGGCCCGCGCCAACGCGGTGAGCCAGCTCCACGGCCGC
This sequence comes from Candidatus Limnocylindria bacterium, assembly GCA_035699665.1. Classification (GTDB taxonomy): domain Bacteria; phylum Chloroflexota; class Limnocylindria; order QHBO01; family QHBO01; genus JAICQM01. Next base: position 17,768 of record DASSPJ010000064.1, on the reverse strand, counting down.
ACCGCCACCGATACGTGGCAGTCGGTGGCCGGCCATCCGATCGACGCCATCACCAACGGCGTCCACGTCGGCACGTGGCTCGGCCGCCCGATCCGCCGTGTCTACCGCCAGGCGATCGGCACCTCGCTGGGGAGCGACCTCGACGGCCCCGACCAGCTGCGTGGCCTCGACGAGCTCGATGACGCCGAGCTGTGGAGCGCCCACCTCCAGCAGAAGCGCGAGCTCAAGGAGTTCGTCGAGGGGCGCCTGGCGCGCCAGTTCGCGCGGCACGGCGAATCCCCCGAGGCCCTGCGCGAGGTGCGCGACGCGCTGGACCCGAACGCGCTGCTGGTCGGCTTCGCCCGCCGCTTCGCGACCTACAAGCGCGCGGACCTGCTGTTCCGCGACGAGGATCGGCTGGCGCATCTGCTCCACGCCACCGATCGGCCCGTCCAGGTCGTGATCGCCGGCAAGGCGCACCCGGCCGACCGGCCGGGGCAGCAGGTCATCCAGCGCATCTTCGGCCTGTCACGCGAGCATCGGCTCCACGGACGGGTGTTCATCCTGGAGGACTACGACCTCCGGATCGCCAAGTTCCTGGTCGCCGGCGTCGACATCTGGCTCAACAACCCGCGACGGCCGATGGAGGCCTCGGGGACCTCGGGCATGAAGGCCGCCATCAACGGCATTCCGTCGGTCAGCATCCTCGACGGATGGTGGGACGAGGGCTACGACGGCAGCAACGGCTGGGCGATCGGCGACCGGACCGATGACGGCGACGAGGAGGCGCAGGATGCGGCCGATGCGGCCGAGCTGTACCGCCTCCTCGAGGAGGAGATCGTGCCGCGCTTCTTCGACCGGGACGAGGACGGCATCCCGCGGGACTGGCTGGTGACCATGCGCGCCGCCCTGCGCAGCTCGCTGTGGCAGTTCAGCACGGCACGCATGCTCACCGAATACGTCGACCGGCTCTACGGCCCGGTCGCGCGCGGCGCGGAGGCGGTCACCGCCTAGCGCACGGCGAGCTCCCTCGATACATCGACGAGATCGCCCCGGAAGCGCCGCTCGGGCTGGATTCCGACGATCGATCGGCGGCTGGCGCGCCTGAGCAGTGCCCCGCGGCGCCGGTCCTGCTCACCGGCCGACGATAGGCGTCGGAACCGCGCCTGCCGGCGGCGTCCGGCGTCATTCCGCCGGTCGATCGGTCGCGCGGCCCCGCCAGGTGCCGGCACTTCGGTCTGTGCTCCCCGCGCTTGACGCGTGCGGCCGGGTCAGCGGCGCGGGCTCAGGGACGGGTGGCCCTCGGATGCTCCCTCGCGCCGGTTCGGGTCAGGGCAGGTAGAAGCGGGGGTTCTGCCAGGTCCCGTTGTCGTTGACCGCGAAGTGGAGGTGGCAGCCGGTGCTGTAGCCGGTCGAGCCCTCGTACCCGATCACCTGGCCGATCGTCACCGGCTGTCCCGGATACACGATCACCCGGGCCTGCATGTGCCAGTACCACGACTGCACGCCGCCGCCGTGGTCGATGATCACGCCGTACCCCGAGTCCCACGGGGCCAGCGGCTGCCCCGAGGCGGCCACCACGCCGGTGCCCGCCGCGAGGATCGGCGTGCCGCAGCCGGCCGCCATGTCGATGCCGGTGTGGAAGTGGCTGTAGTAGACGCCGCCGTACGTGTAGGGCGGCTCGAGGACGAAGCCGGTCGGGCCGAACTCCTGGGTGATCCGGGTGCTGGCCTCGGGCCACCGGAACCCGCGGGCCGAGACGGTCGGCTGCTGCGCGGCTCGGCGCCGCGCCTCCTCCTCGGCCGCGGCGCGACGACGGGCCTCGGCGAGCGCCGCCTGGCGCGCGGCCTCTTCGGCGCGCAGCCGCTGCACCATGGCGTCCATCGCCTGCTGCTCGGCGACCGCGTGCCGCAGCGCCTCGGCCTGCTGGGCCTCGTTGAGCAGCGACGCGTTGAGGGCGGCCTCCTGCTGGCGCCGCTTCTCGTCGGCGGCGGCCTTGAGCGCGGCGAGCTGGCCGGTCATCTGCTCGAGCTCTGCCTCGCGCTGCTCGAGGAGCGCCTCCTGCTCCTCCGCGGCCACCCGCGCCTCCTCCAGGGCGGCGCGACCCTCCTTGAGCGTCTGCTGCCGGGTGCGCAGCTGATCGCGGAGCGCGCGGATCTCCTCGGCGAGGCGGGTATCGGTCTCAGAGACGGTCAGCAGGTAGCCGACCTCGGTCGACGCCTGGTCGAGCGAGTCGGCGGCCAGGAGGACCTCGAGGAGCGAGGTCTGGCTCTGCTCGTACGCGTCGCGCAGGTGCTGCTGGAGCAGCGCCTCGCGGGCGGCGAGGTCGGCCTCGTTGCGTCGGATCTCGGCGGCGAGCTGAGTCAGCTGGCGGTCGAGCGCGTCGATCTGGGCGCGAAGCTCGGCCAGCTGGGCCTTGATCTCCTCGACCTGCGCCTGGGCCTGCACCCACAGGCCGTGGACGCGCTCGTACTCGGCGGTCACCTCGGCCAGCTCGGCGCGCGCGGTGTCGAGCTGCACTCCGAGCGTGGCGGATTGGGCCTTCAGCTCGTCCAGCTTGGCGCGCTGCGAAACGACCTGCTCCCGCAGCAGCTGCTGCTGGCGCTGGGCTTCGGCGAGGGACGGATCCGCGGCAAGGGCACTGTCGCGGGGAGTGGTGGAGACAACGTTCAGGCTCACGGCCACGAGGGCCAACAGCGTGACGGCGAGCCAGGAGCGTCGTCTCATCCGGCGTTCCGAGTGTTCAATTGCCCTTCTCGTGTCCGGTGTCCAGGAGCTCACCTGACCGATGGTATCGGCCGGCTCCCCGCCCTGTGACGCGACCGAATGTACTACACGGTACTACTGCTGCGCCACGTTATCCACACCGCAGCGAGGGTGTGGGGGCGCCGGATGGGCGGCTTGTCCACCACGTTGGCCCTACGGTAAACCGGCGAACGTTCGCCGGGCCGGAGGGCTGCGCTGCATTTCGGCGAACCATCGGAGGCTGGCGAGCACGAGCCGCGCCCCGGCGCGCGGGTCACGCTCCGTGGCCGACGACGCATCGTCGAAACGCAGCCCGGGCTCGGGTTGTGGTGAAGATCCGACGATCGATCGTCGCGGGCGAGGGTCCCCCGGGGCTACTCCTCGTCGCGCGGGGCGGTGAGCCGCCCGGCGACGACGCCGGCGATCGCCCCGCCCACCAGCAGCAGCCAGCCCGGGACCCGCCGGCGCGGTGCCGGGAGCGGCGGGGGCGGCTGATCCACCACCACCGGCAGGAGCCGCGGGTCCGCGCTCAGCGTGCCGTGGATCACCTCGTCCTCCAGCGCGCTGGCCCGTGCCACCTCGGCGCCGAGCAGGATGATCACGCTGGCGAAGTACAGGAAGACGAGCAGGGTGATGGCGGTCGAGATCGGTCCGAAGGCGGAGTCGTACCGGGCGATGTTGGTCGCGTAGTAGGTGAAGCCGAAACGCAGCACCGTCCACAGCAGCGCTGCCACCAGCGCGCCGGGCCACACCTCGGCGATGGTCACCGGACGGTTGGGGACGAGGCGGTAGATCAGCAGGAAGGCGACGAAGATGAGGACGAACGGCACGATCAGGCCGATCAGCCCGATGGCCAGCTCCCCGCCGGGAACCGAGCGAACCGCCCCGCCGGCGGCACCCTGGAGGATCCCGGTCACGATGCCGATCGCCAGGCTCGCCGCGGCGAGGGCACCGGTGATGCCCATCAGCAGCAGGCCGAGCAGCTTGTCGGCGACGAAGCCCCGCGGGTTGGCCGCCTCGAAGGCGCGCCCGATCCCCCCGGAGATGGAGGAGAAGACGCCGAGCGCGCTCCACGCCAGGAAGAGGGCGCCGATGATCGTCACCCCGCCGCGGCCGTCGATCACCGCGTCGATCACGCCGCCGATGGTCTCCGGGTCGAGCGGCGAGCCGGCCGCCACCTGCTCGACGATGATGTCGCGCGCCTCTCCCTGGCCGAAGACGAGGCTGAACGCGACCACCCCCAGCACGAGCAGCTGGAACATGGAGAGCACCGAGAAGTAAGCCATGCTGCCGGCGTACTGGAGCGCCTCGTGCGCCATGAAGCCGGAGACGGCACGCCGGGCAATGCGCGTCCATCGGTGCTCCAGGCTCCAGGCATCGAGCGACGCGGCGAGCTGCTTCAGGCGATCCATCGGTCTGTCCGTTCTCGCAAGCGTCATGCCCCACGCGCTACGGTACGCGCATGGCTGCCGCGCGCGCTGACTCGGTCGAGCTCGAGCTGGCCGGGCACACGGTCACCATCACCAACCCGCAGAAGGTCTTCTTCGCCGAGATCGGGGTGACGAAGCGCGAGCTGGTCGAGTACTACCTCGCGGTGGCCGAGGGCGCCCTGCGGGGCGTCATGGACAGACCGATGGCGCTGAAGCGCTTCGTCGACGGCGCCGCCGGACAGGCCTTCTTCCAGAAGCGCGCCCCCAAGACGGTGCCGCCGTTCGTGCGCACCGTCGAGCTCTCGTTTCCCTCGGGCCGCACCGCCGACGAGGTGGTCGTCGACAACGCGGCGGCGCTGGCGTGGGTCGTCAACCTCGGCTGCATCGACCTCAACCCGCATCCTGTCCGCTCCGGCGACCTCGACCATCCCGACGAGCTGCGCGTCGATCTCGATCCCGGGCCCGGCGTGCCGTGGGCCGACGTGCGGCGCGTGGCGCTGGTGGTCCGCGAGGTGCTCGCCGAGCTGGGCTACGCCGCGTGGCCGAAGACATCGGGCTCGCGGGGGATCCACGTGTACGTGCGCATCGAGCCGCGCTGGGGGTTCGGCGAGGTGCGTCGCGCCGCCCTGGCGCTGGCGCGAGAGGTCGAGCGCCGCGCGCCGAAGATCGCCACCAGCAAATGGTGGAAGGAGGAGCGCCACGGCGTCTTCCTCGACTACAACCAGAACGCCAAGGACCGCACGGTGGCATCGGTCTACTCGGTGCGGCCCGTGCCGGCCGCGTGGGTGAGCGCGCCGCTCGCCTGGGACGAGGTGCCCGACGCGGAGCTCGGCGACTTCACCATCCGCACCGTGCCGGCGCGGTTCGCGGCCCTCGGCGACGTGGGCGCGGGGATCGACGACCGCGCCCACTCCCTGGAGCCGCTGCTCGAGCTGGTGGCGCGCGACGAGGCGGCCGGCCAGGGCGACGCGCCATGGCCGCCCAACTACGCCAAGCAGCCGGGAGAGCCGCCGCGGGTGCAGCCGTCGAAGCGCCGCATGCCGGTTGCGGCGGAGCCGATGCCGACCGACCCCACCGCACCGCGCGGCCGCGCCGGCTCGGTGGCGCCGGCGCTGCCCTCCCCACCGGCCCGTCGCGCCGACGGGACCGTGTCCCCCACCGGGCGGCGCCGCTCATCGGCGCCGCTGCGCGTCGTGGCGCAGGCGGCGACCAGGGAGGAGGCGCTCGCCGGCCTGGAGCGCTGGCGGGAGCGCTGGCCCGCCGCGTCGCGGCACATCGGCGTCGAGGAGGTGCTGGTCGACGGCATGCGCGGTCGCTCCTCGCTCTGGTATCGGGTGCGCGTCAACCTGCGCCACGTCCCCGAGGCCGATCGCCCGCCCGACGAGAAGCCGGATCCGGACTACGACCCGTGGGAGGCCCACCGCCACGCGGATACGCCAAGATGACCCGTCACGTGATCGTCCTGCTGCTCATTGGTCACCTCGCAGGTGCTCGGGGTGACAAGCGCTGCGGTGAGCACGCATTGGCGACGGTTCGTCGGGAGTACGCGACAGATTCACGCTCAACGAGCCGGCGTACACCGCTCGAGTGCCGCCAATGCGTGCGGACGCCGGCAGTTGTCACCCCGACGCGCGGCGATGCCTGCGTGAAAAGGCGCGCATCTGCTGGCCGCCGGCAGCACACCGGCGGGCGCCGGATCATCGGCCAGGCTAGGAACCGTAGAGGCGCGCCCGGAGTCGGTCGCGGATGGGCGGCCACTCGTCGCGCAGGATCGAGTAGTAGACCGTGTCGCGGATGAATCCGTCGGGAAGGCGGGTGTGGCGCCGCAGGACTCCCTCGCGGATCGCCCCTAGGCGCTCGATGGCGGCCTGCGAGCGCGCGTTGCGGCCATCGGTCTTGAGGGCGACGCGCCCGGCGTCGAGCTCGTCGAAGGCGTAGGTGAGCTGGAGGAGCTTGGCCTCGCTATTGATGGCGGAGCGCCAGCGGGATGGCGCGAGCCACGTCCAGCCGATCTCCACCCGTTCCGACGGCAGGTCGATGTCACCGAAGCGCGTCGACCCGACCGCGCGGCCGGAGTCCAGCGCCACGGTGGCCCACGCGACGTACTGCCCGGCGGCCACGCCGGCGGCAGCCTCGCCCCACCAGGCGTCCCACCCGTGGGTCGCCAGGCTGGTCATCATGTACCGCAGCGCCGACGGATCCTCGGCCGCGGCCGCCTCCAGGTCGGACCGATGCTGCTCGCCCAGAGGCTCCAGCCTGACGAAGCGCCCTTCGAGGGTGACCGGCCGCGGTGGCCTCACCGGCCGTCGGCGACGGCCGCCTCGACCCAGCCGGGGATCTCGCGGCGCAGCGTGGCGAGCGCCAGCGTGCCGTGCCCGAGCACCTCGTCGTGGAAGGCGCGCAGGTCGAACCGATCGCCCATCCGCTCCGCCACCTCGGCCCTCGCCCGCTCGATCTCGCGCTGCCCCATCTTGTAGGTGAGCGCCTGGCCGGGCCAGATGGTGTACCGATCGACCTCGATGGCCGCGTCGACCTCGGGCAGCGAGCCGCGCTCCTGCATGAAGGTGATCGCCCGCTCGCGGTCCCAGCCGAAGGCGTGGAGCCCCGAATCGACGACCAGCCGCGCGGCGCGGAACGCCTGCGTGTCGAGCATCCCGAAGCGCTCGGCGTCGTTGAGGTAGAGGCCCATCTCGTCGGCGAGGCGCTCGGTGTACAGGCCCCAGCCCTCGACGTACGCCACGCCCACCATCCGCGCCCCGAGACGCCGGAACGCCGGCAGCCCGGCGAGGTCCTGCTCGATGGCGATCTGGAAGTGGTGCCCCGGCGTCGCCTCGTGGAAGGTGATCGAGGCGATCTTGTGGAGCTGCCGCTCGGCGGGCTGGTAGGTGTTGAGGTAGTACTGCCCGGCGCGCGAGCCATCGAGGGTCGGCGGCATGTAGAACGCCGGCGGCGACTCCCGCTCGCGGTACGCCTCGACCGCCATCACCTCGCAGTTGGCGCGCGGCAGACGCCCGAAGTACTGCGGCGCCAGCGCGTAGGCGCGCTCGGTCTGGCCGCGTGCGAGCTCGATCAGCTGCGCCGGATCATCGGTATGGTTGGCCGGATCCTCGGCGAGGGCGGCCGCCAGGGCGTGGCGGTCCGCATGCCCGAGACGCCGCGCGATCTCGTCCTTCTCGGCCTCGATCGCCTCGAGGTCGGCGAGCCCGAACTGGTGCACCTCCTCCGCCGTCGCGGCGACGGTCGTCTGGAGGCGGATGCAGAGCCGGTACGCGTCCTGGCCGTTGGGCGTGCTGCCGATCCCCGGCTCCGGCCGCGCACGGGGCTCGTACTCGTCGGCGAGGACGTCGCGGTACCGCTGCAGCGCCGGATTGATGCTCTCCTCGACCGCCTCGCGCACGCGCTCGCGCGCCGCGTCGTCGGCGACCCGCGCCATGGCCACGATCGGCGAGGCCTCCGCGGGTTCGGCGAGCATGCGCTCGATCTGCTCGATCGCGCGTCGCACCGGGACCGCAGCGCTGGCGCGCCCGTCGCCGAGCCCCTCGCGCAGCGTCTCGACGTGCTGCTCGACCATCGTCGGGAAGGCCTGCAGCCTGGCCAGCAGCTTGTCGAGCTGCTCCGGCGTGCCGGCCGGCTGGTACTGCGCGATCTGGGCCGGCAGGGTCTGGAGCCCCGAGATGTGGTCGACGGCGAGCTGGTAGAGCTTCGCGTCGAGCGCCTCCAGGTTGTTCCGCGCGATGGTCAACAGCAGGTCGCGGGTGATGACCTGCTCGGTCTCGAGCTCGTCGACGGGGATTGCCTCGGCCTCGGCCAGCACCTCCCGGTACGCGGCCGCCTCGGCGGCGCGGCCCGCGGCGCCCACGTCGGGCAGGCGGTCGTCCCATCGGTCGTCGCCGAGGATCGTGGCGTAGAACGGGTCGCGCTCGAGGACGCCGTCCCAGAAACGGTCGGCGAGCTCGTTGACCAGGGCGTTCGGGTCAGTGGCGACGGGCACGGTGCAGGCAGCCTCCTGTTCTCGGGTCTGTGTGGCGAGGGGGCATCAGTCTAGCCGGATCGCTGGCTGCCCCCATCGGTCCCGCGTGGCTCCGCCATCCATACCCTGGCGGCATGCATGGCAGCCTCGCCGGGCTCGATCCTGCCAAGTATTCCTCCCCGGCATGGATCTGAGCGGGGAGTGACCGACTCAGCGGCGCCCCGAGCGTGGAGCTATCCCTGCCCGGAATGGATGGCCGACTCGGCCCCCGAGAGTCGGACAACCATGCGCCGACCGAATGAACTGACCGATTCGGAGGCGGCGGGGCGCAGTGTGACCGTGCGACCCGTGGCCACGGCCTCAGCCGCCGCCGAACAGGTCGGCCAGCAGCGCTGGGGGCGTCTCCTCCAGCTGGTCGTAGCGGCAGTCGACGACCGCCTTGTCGGGGCGCCAGCGAACGAACGTGGCGGCGTGCCGGAACCGCTCGCCCTGGAGATGGTCGAAGGCCACCTCGCAGACCAGCTCCGGCCGCACCGGCTCCCACGAGAGGTCCTTGCCCCGGTTCCAGCGCGACGTTGCGCCGGGCAGGCGGCGGCCGTCGGCGCCCATGGAGGCCTGCCACTCCGCCCACTCGCCCCACGGGTGGCCCTCGACGGCGTTGTCGCGGTACGGCGCCAGCAGCTGTACGAGCTCCTCGCGCTTCGCCATGCTGAACGACGAGGTCACGCCCACGTGCTGGAGCTTGCCAGCGTCGTTCCACAGGCCCAGCAGCAGCGACCCCACCAGCGTGCCGGGGCCGTTCTTGTGCCAGCGGAAGCCGGCGACCACGCAGTCGGCGGTGCGCGCGTGCTTGATCTTGGCCATCTCCCGCTTGCCGGGCACGTAGTGGCCGGCGGCGGGCTTGGCGATGACCCCGTCCAGCCCGGCGCCCTCGAATACCTCGAACCAGTGCCGCGCCACCGACGGGTCATCGGTCGACGGCGTGAGCTGGACCGATGCGGGCGGGTCCGCCAGCAGCCGCTGCAGGCGCGCCCGGCGATCGGCGAAGGGGACCTCGCGCAGATCGTCGTCGCCATCGGCCAGGCAGTCGAAGGCGACGAACGAGGCGGGGGTGGACTCGGCGAGCATCTTCACGCGCGAGGCGGCGGGATGGATGCGCAGGAGCAGCGCGTCGAAGTCGAGCCCACCATCGGGGCCGGCGATCACGACCTCACCGTCGAGCACGAACCGCGCGCCGGGACCGCCCGCCGCGCGCAGCGGCGCCTCGAGCTCGGGGAAGTATCGGTTCAGGGGCTTGAGGTCGCGCGACTGGATGAGCAGCTCCTCCCCGTCGCGGAAGACAATCGCCCGGAAGCCGTCCCACTTCGGCTCGAAGATCCAGCCCGGATCGGTCGGGATCGCCGGCGTCGGCTTGGCCAGCATCGGCTCGATCGGCGGCTCGATCGGGAACGGCATGCACCGATGATAGGGCGGCGCGGCACCAACCTTGCCTCATCATCGGCCCATGAGCATCGAGATCCAGTTCCTGGGTGCAGTCGGCACCGTCACCGGCTCGCAGTTCCTGGTCACCGTCGGCGAGCGGCGCGTGCTGGTCGACTGCGGCATGTTCCAGGGGTCGCCCGAGGAGATCGCCCGCAATCGCCTCCCCTTTGCGTTCGAGGAGGAGCGGCTCGACGCCCTGCTCCTGACGCATGCCCACCTCGACCACTGCGGGCGCGTCCCGCAGCTGGTGAAGCACGGCTTTCGTGGACCGATCCACGCCACGCGCGCGACGCTGGATCTCGCCGAGATCGTGCTGCGCGACTCCGCCAAGCTCCAGGTCGAGGCCGCCGAGCGCTGGAAGCGCAAGCACCCCGAGGAGGCGGCCGCGCAGGGCGCCGCGGGCCAGAGCGAGGAGGCCGCCCTGGAGGACGACACGGACCTGCCGGCCCGGATCCGCACCGCGGAGCCGGAGGGCTCGACCCAGACCCGCGCCCCGCTCTACGAGGAGCGGGACGTGGAGCAGGCGGTCCGCCAGTTCCGCGGGGTCGAGTATGGCGACGAGGTCCGCGTGACCGATGGAGTGACCGCCGTGTTCCACGACGCGGGCCACATCCTGGGCTCGGCGATCATCGAGCTGCGCTGCACCGACGCCGGCGAGGAGCGGACGATCGTCTTCTCCGGCGACCTGGGGCGCGACGGCTCCCCCATCCTGCGTGACCCGACACCGATCTCCCACGCCGACCACGTGGTCATCGAGTCGACGTACGGCAACCGCGAGCACGCCCCGCACGACGAGGCGATCGAGGCGCTTGCCGCCGCCGTCGGAGCGGTGGCGGGCGACCGCGGCGTGCTGCTCGTCCCGGCCTTCGCCATCGGTCGCACCCAGGAGCTGATCTGGGTGCTCGACCAGCTGGTGCGCGACGGGCGCATCCCGCGCGTGCCGCTCTACCTCGACTCACCGATGGCCTCGAAGGCGACGACCGTCTACACCGACCATCCCGAGGTCTACGACCAGGAGACCGCCGCGCTGCTCCGCTCCGGCGACTCGCCGCTCAACTATCCCGGGCAGGAGTTCACCGATTCGGTCGAGGCATCCAAGGCGATCCGCACCAAGCCGCGGCCGATCATGGTGGTTGCCGCGTCGGGGATGCTCACCGGCGGGCGGGTCATGCACCACCTCAAGGATTTCCTGCCCGATCCGACGTGCACGCTCCTGTTCATCGGCTACCAGGGCGAGGGGACGCTGGGCCGCAAGCTCCAGGACGGCGGAACGAGCGCGCGCATCGACGGGCAGGAGATCGAGGTGCGCTGTCGCGTCGTGTCGATCTCCGGATTCAGCGCCCACGCCGACGAGCACGAGCTCGAGGCGTGGCTGCGGCACTTCGCCGCGGCCGGCGCGGGAGCGGAGCAGCCGCCCAAGACGGTCTTCGTGGTCCACGGCGACCCGGACGCCGCCGAGGCGTTCGCGTCGCGCATCACCGCATTGGGCATGCGACCGCACCTGCCGGCGTACAAGGAGGTCGTCCGCCTGGCCTGAGCGCCGTGCCGCCCTCAGCCCGTGGCGGCGAGTGGCCGGCGCGATGCGGCGAGGGGGCGGCGGCAGGAGTGGCGAGTTGCTGCGGAGCGGTCCTAACGGCGAGGGAGCGGCGGCTGCTATGCGGCGAGTTGCTGCGGAGCGGTCCTAACGGCGAAGGAGCGGCGGCTCCTTGGCCGAAAGTTGCCCCCCAGCGCATCGGGCGACCAGGTTGGCGGCCAGAATCGGTCGAACTTGGCCGTTAGGACCGCTGGGGGACAACCGCGCACGGCAGCACCAGCGCGCCGGCGCCGACAGCCCTCCGAATTCATCCACAGTGTGGATAACCGGTGGATAAGTCCGGGAGGCCGGCCGCAAGTCGTGGACAAAGGGGCTTGTGCCCGCCGGTCCCTGGACGGCATGATGTGGTCGTCCCGGAGGGATCCGTGGAACCGGAGATTGCATCAACGGTTCTCGTGGTTCCTTCGGGACGTTTCTTTGCGCCCGGCTCCGTCCCGCCGAAGGATTCCGTCCTTCCCGAGCGTCTAACGGAGCGATGACCGCACCGATGACCTACGACCAGCCGGCCGGCTCCCTCGAGTCGATCGTGCGCGACGAGCGCGCCTTCCGAGCCTGGTACGACGAGGTCCTGCCACGCGTCTACCGCTACCTCGCGGCCCGAACGGGCGGCGACGTGACGCTGGCCGAGGAGCTGACCCAGCAGACCTTCGTCGAAGCCATCCGGCATCGCGGTTCGTTCGACGGGCGGTCGGACGTCGTGACCTGGCTGTGCGCGATCGGGCGGCACCGGCTGGTCGACCATTACCGGCGCCACGATCGCGAGGCCCGCCGGCAGGATCGGCTCATCGAGGCGCACCGCCTCGGCAAGCAGCCGGCGTGGGACGGGCCGGCGACCCGTGACGCGGTCGAGCGCGCCCTGGCGGTCCTCCCCGCCGACCAGCGCCTGGCGCTCATCCTCCGCTACCTCGACGACCTGCCGGTCCGCGACGTGGCCCACGCCATCGGTCGCACCGAGAAGGCCACCGAATCGCTCCTCGTCCGCGCCCGCGAGAACTTCCGACGAGCCCATGGAGGCCAGACCGATGCTTGACGATCAGCTGCGCCGCCTGCTGCGCACGCTCGACGACCGATCCGACCCGGACCCCGCCTTCGCCGATGCGCTTTTCGAACGCCTCTCGCTGGTCGCGCACAACGAGCGCCGATCGCGAGGCGTGATGGTTCTGCTGGCGGCGGCGCTGCTCACCGCGACGCTCGCGGCGGGAGCGGCGCTGGGAAGCGGCCTCATCCCCGTGCCGTGGACGAGCGACCGCGACGACGACCCGGTGGCCCAAGGCACGCCGACGCCTTCGCCGGTCGCCAGCGAGAGCGCCAGGCCCTCCGGCACCCCGGCTCCGTCGGCCATCCCGGCCGACAGCGTGGTGCGCACCACCGTCGATGGGCTCCAGCTGCGGGAGTCGTTCTCGACCCGGGCGACGTCACTGGGCACGCTGCCGAACGGCAGCATCGGTCTCGTCGTCGGTGGGCCGCGAGTGGCCGAGGGGATGCCGTGGTACCTCGTGGCTGCGCCGAGCCTGCCGCCCAACACCGGCTGCGCGGGGTCGCTGCCCCTTTCGGGGGAGCTCACCTGCCCGACGTGGCTCGGCTGGATCACCGGTGCGGACGTCGACGGGACCGCCTGGCTGACTACGACCGACGTCCCGGGCGGCTGCCCGGAGGAGCCAGGCGCCGATGAGCTGGGGACGATGCAGCCTGGCTTCCGGATCGCCTGCTACGCGGGAGCGGAGCTGACGCTGCGCGGCTGGTACCCGGCTCCCCCGACTGGCCAGTCCACCTGTGCGGTGGCCGACCCGGCGGTGACCTGGTTGGTCTGCGGTGACCCCGATGCACCGACCCTGGCCGCGGAGGAAGGAACCGTCGACGTCGGGCCGCTGCGGCTCACCGTCGACCCTGCGTCAGGCGTCGTGCTCCCCGAGCCGGGACGATGGCTCGAAGTCATCGGACACGTCGATGACCCGGCCAGCGAGCGATGCGGTGACGCGCCGGGAGACCTCGATCCGGCGTGGCTGATCTTCCACTGCCGCACGCAGTTCGTGGTCGACGCGGTCCGGCCGGTCAGCGGCCCGTAGGGCGCAGCACCCAGGCGCGGTACGACGGTCGGAAGCCGGCGGCGCGCAGCGCCTCGGCCAGCGCGGACTCGGCGGGCGGCAGGCGGTCGACGCGCTCGATCGCCAGCTCGCGCATCGGTCCGGTCGGCGCGACCAGCCGGGCCAGGGCGGCCACCGCGGGGGCCGCGACGTCCGGGTCGTCGCCGGCGGGGAGCGTGAAGAGCGACCGCCCGCCGCGCTCGAGGTAAAGCGCCGCCCGACCGTCGACGAGCACCACGTATGCGCCCGCCGCCCGCTGGAGGGGCAGCCGCTCCTCGTCGTCGCGCCGCGGCCAGGCGAGCGCGGCGCCGTACGGCTGGGCGGGGTCAGCCGCGGCGAGGACGGTCACCATCGGTCCGTCGCCGGCATCGGTGTCGCGCGCCGCGCGCAGGCGGTCGACGGCGCCGGGGAGCGCGAACTGTGCCGCCCCGAGCCCGTCCACGAAATAGCCGCGTCGCGCGCGTCCGGACTCCTCCATCGCCCGCAGGATCGGATAGACCGATGCGAACCCGCCGACCACGTTCTCGGCCAGCACCGCCTCCCGGGTCAGCACCCCGTGGCGCTCCAGCAGCGCCACCGCCGTCGCGTGCCCGCGCTCGGTCGGCCCGCGCGACTCCCCCACCAGGTCGGCGACCAGCGACCAGCGACCGGCGGCCCGCGGCGGCCCCATCGACAGCAGCCGCCCCGGTCGCGGCGTGCGCGCCTTCGAGCGCGTGCGGGGCAGGGTGAGGGCTCGCAGCGGCGCAAACGTGTCGTTGGTCACCTCGCCGGCCCACACCAGGTCCCACAGCGCGTCGAGCAGCTCATCGTCGCTGCGGGCGCCGGGGGCCGCGGAGCGAAGCTGCGGGTAGAAGCTCGCCCCGCGACGCGACAGGTGCGCGCGCAGGGCTTCGTGGATCTCACCGTCGGGGCGCTCCTGGCCCTCGAAGGCGCCGGCCGAGGCCAGCAGCTCGGCGCGGTCGCGACGGTACAGGGCGATGCGCCCGTCGTCGCGGTTGAGCGAACCGCGCCCCACCCAGACCACCTCTCCGGCCGCGCCGAGCTCGTCGAGGAGGCGTGGCGTGTAGTCGCGGACGCGGGCCCGCAGGACGTCGCGCTCGAGGATGCTGGCCGGGATCGGGGCGCCCTCCAGCTGGGTGACGACCTCCAGCAGGCGGTCCAGGCCGCCGGCCGGTGAGCCCACCCCGTGCCAGGCCGGCAGGAAGCGGCCGAGCGCCTCGGCCGGGACCGGCTCGATCTCGCGTCGCAGCCTGGCCAGGGAGCGGCGCCGGAGCGCGCGCACGATCTCGGGATCGGCGAACTCGTGCTCGGTGGCGCCGGGGCGGAACGCGCCCTCGATGAGACGGCCGTCCCCGACCAGCGCCCGCAGCGCGTCGGCGACCGTCGCCGGGCCCAGGCCCCAGCGCGCGGCGGGTGCGGTGGCGGTGAATGGGGCGTGGGTCCGCGCCCAGCGCTGCAGGAGGCCGGCGAGGGGCGCCTCGGCCTCCTCGAGCCACAGCTCGGCGACGCCACGCGGCGGGCTGGCCCCGAGCGCGTCGCGGTAGCGCGCCACGTCCTCGATGGCGACCCAGCGCTCCTCGCCGGCGATGCGCATCGGGACGGCACGCTTCGAGGCGCGCAGCTCGGCCAGCGCCACGCCGGCATCCAGCCCCTCCACGACCCGCGCCGCGACCTCGTCCACGCGCAGGTCACCGACACGCCGCAGGAGGTCGTGCACCCCGTCGGCGCTCTTCGCCTGGCGTCCCTCGGCGAGTGCCTGGAGCTCGAGCTCCAGCGTGGCGATGGCCTCGGGGTCCAGCAGCTCGCGCAGCTCATCGGTGCCGAGCAGCTCGGCGAGCAGCTCGCGATCGAGCGCCAGCGCCTGGGCGCGACGCTCGGCCAGCGGCGCGTCGCCCTCGTAGAGGTAGGAGGCCACGTAGTCGAAGACCAGCCCCTGGGCGAACGGCGAGGCGGCGCGCGTCTCGACGCTCACCACCCGCACCTGCCGCGATCTGATCCCGGAGAGGACCTCGCGCAGGGCGGGGAGGTCGAAGACGTCGCGCAGCACCTCGCGGTACGTCTCGAGCAGGATCGGGAACGAGCCGTAGCGGCTCGCCACGCTCAGCAGGTCCGCGGACTTCTGGCGCTGCATCCACAGCGGGGTGCGCTGGCCCGGCCGGCGTCGCGGGAGCAGCAGCGCGCGCGCCGCGTTCTCACGGAAGCGGGCCGCGAACAGCGCCGACGAGCCGAGGGCGCCGGTGAGGATCTCCTCGACCTGGTCGGGATCGAGGACGAGCGTCTCCTCGGCCGGCGTCTCGTCCGCCTCGGGGAGGCGGACGGCGATGCCGTCATCGGTCCAGATCGTCTGGGCGTCCAGGCCGCGCTCGGCGAGGCGTGCCTCGACCGCCATCGCCCACGGTGCATGGACCCGCCCGCCGAACGGGGTGAGCAGGCAGACGCGCCAGTCGCCGAGCTCGTCGCGGAACCGCTCGAGCACGATCGTGCGGTCCGTCGGCAGCACCCCGGTCGCCTCGCGCTGGTCGGCCAGGTACTGCACGAGATTGCGCGCCGCGAGCTCGTCAAGCCGATGGCTGTCGCGCAGGCGTGCCTCGGCCGCTGCCGCCGGCATCGCCTCCAGTTCGCGCACCGCGGCGCCGATGGCGCGGCCGAGCTCGATCGGCCGCCCGATGAGGTCCCCGTGCCAGAACGGCATCTTGCCCGGCTCGCCCGGCGCGGGAGTGACGATCACCCGGTCATGACGGATCTCCTCGATGCGCCACGAGCTGGCGCCGAGCAGGAACACCTCTCCGACGCGAGACTCGTAGACCATCTCCTCGTCCAGCTCGCCGACGCGACGCCCGCCCTTGCCGTCGCCGTCGGGCAGGAAGACGCCGTACAGGCCGCGGTCCGGGATGGTGCCGCCCGACGTGACGGCCACCACGCGGGCGTCGTTGCGGCTCTGGAGGGTGCCCGCGCTGCGGTCCCACACGATCCGCGGCTTGAGCTCGGCGAACTCGTCGGACGGGTAGCGGCCGGCGAGCATGTCGAGCACCCCCTCGAGCTGCTCGCGGGACAGCTCGCGGTAGCTCTCGGCACGCGTCACCAGGGCGTGGAGCGCGTCGACCGTCCAGACGTCCTGCGAGCACATCGCCACCACCTGCTGGGCGAGGACGTCGAGCGGCGTGCGCGGGATGAGCGTCTCCTCGATCTGCCCCGCCTCCATGCGCGGCACGATGACCGCCGCCTCGAGCAGGTCGCCGCGGAACTTGGGGAAGATGGTGCCCTTGCTCGCCTCGCCGACCTGGTGGCCGGCCCGCCCGATGCGCTGGAGCCCCGATGCGACCGATGGCGGCGCCTCGACCTGCACCACAAGGTCGATCGCGCCCATGTCAATGCCCAGCTCGAGGCTGCTGGTGGCGACGAGCGCGGGGAGCCGTCCCGCCTTCAGCGCCTCCTCGATCTCGAGCCGCTGCTCGCGGGCCACGCTGCCGTGGTGCGCGCGGACCAGCTCCTCCCCCGCGAGCTCGTTGAGGCGCGCCGCGAGGCGCTCGGCGAGGCGCCGCGAGTTGACGAAGATGAGGGTCGAGCGGTGGGCGCGGATGAGCTCCAGCAGCCGCGGGTGGATCGACGGCCAGATGCTGCGGCGCGCCTCGGGTCCCGCCGCCGGACCGCCGGGCGCCTCGTCGATGTCGAGCGCCTCGCCCATGCGAGCCATGTCCTCGACCGGCACCACCACCTCGAGCTGGAGCTCCTTGCGCGCGCCGGCATCCACGACCTCGACCTCGCGGCCCGCGCCACCGAGGAAGGCGGCGATGCGCTCGAGTGGCCGCTGCGTCGCCGACAGGCCGATCCGCTGCGGCGGCCGCCGCCCGCTCCCCTCGCCCGGCTCGCCGACGACGAGGGCGTCGAGCCGCTCGAGGCTCAGGGCCAGGTGCGCGCCGCGCTTGGTGCCCGCCATGGCGTGCACCTCGTCGACGATCACGTACTCGACGCCGCGCAGGATCTCGCGCGCCTGCGAGGTGAGCATCAGATAGAGGGACTCCGGCGTGGTGACCAGGATGTCGGGCGGGATTCTCGTCAGCGCCCGGCGTGCATCGGCCGGGGTGTCGCCCGTCCGTGACGCGACCGACACCTCGGGCAGCGTCCCGCCGGCCCGCTCGGCGACGCGACGAATCCCCGCCAGCGGCGCCCGCAGGTTGCGCTCCACGTCGTAGGTCAGCGCCTTGAGCGGGCTGACGTAGAGGACCCGTGTGCCGGCCTTCGGGTCGCGGGGGGCGGCCATCAGCCGGTCGACGCACCACAGGAACGCGGCGAGCGTCTTGCCGCTCCCCGTGGGAGCGTGGATCAGCGCGTGGCGGCCGGCGCTGATCGCCGCCCAGCCGCGGGCCTGCGCATCGGTGGGGGCCTCGAAGGCCTCGCTGAACCAGGCGCGCGTATGCGGTGAGAAGGGGGCCAGCGGATCGGTCGGCGGTCGGCGGGGCACGGCATCGGTCAGTGTATCGGCC
>DASSPJ010000063.1:0-31393 GCA_035699665.1 Candidatus Limnocylindria bacterium | reverse complement strand
CGTGCGACGACGGCCCACAGGGTGGCCATCAGCCGCTGGTCCAGGGCCCCGGTCCCGACGATCTCCACCGCGCTCAGCGGCTGCGGAGGCGCCCAGTGGTAGCCCCACCATCCCTCGGGGAAGCGGTTCACCCAGGCGCTGAGGGAGCCGGACATCGTGCTGGCCACGGTACGCGCCGGTGGGGAGTGCCTGCAACCGCCGCCCTCTGCCGCCCCTACTCCCTGTTCCGCCGCGCCTTGCATCCGGTGGAGGCAACCGGAGAAGTTCCAGGTCGCTGTGGCCTAAAACGGCCCGTTTCGGGCGGATTCGTTGCATCGGGTGCACAACATCCGCTCGAAATGAGCCGATGCCGGTCGTTCCTCCCCTGGTAGCCACCATCCGATGCAAGGCGCCGCGGGATGCCGACGGGCGACCGCAGGAAGATGTGTCACGCCGGCTGGGCCAGCCCTGCTCACACGAAGACGATCCCGTTGTCGCCGGGATCACGCCCATCGTGCAGGGCGCTGAGCACCTGACGGGTGGTGAGTGGAAAGGCGCGGCGCAGCGCCTCACCCGCCTCGCGCACCGCCCGTCGGTTGGCGTCGGTATCGGCGAAGACGAGGATCAGGCGGTCAACGCGGCCGTCGAGCTGCTTGCGGAGGCTGGCGCGCGCCTGAGACTGCACGTCACGCACGCGCGACCACGCGTCGAAGCCGACACGGCAGTTCGGCTGAACGGCGCCCGCGTCGAAGGCGCGCAGATCATGCGGCGCCACCAGCATTTCGAGCTGCCACCGCCATGGTGGCCGGACATGCCGCTCCAGCCGGTTGAGAACACGGAGCTGGCCCGCGTCCCGGATGGGGCTGCCGGCGGGAAGCAGGTTCGCGCGCAGCACGAGGCCCACCACCGCGGCATGTCGCGCGATGTGCTGCACCGTCAGCTTCCGCACCAGGCCCCGTTCGACCCGGCTGACGGTCGCGGCCGACACGCCCAACGCCCGCGCCACGACCGCTTGGCTGAGCCCGGCGTTGATCCTGGCGCGTCGCAGGTCCTCGCCGAACTCACGGCGCAGACGGTCGCCCAGGCGCAATGCCTCCCCGAGGATTCGCGTGACGGCCGCCATGGCCCGATGGTGCGGCCCCGCACGTTATCGGCCCATTAGTGTCGGCTTATCACTGGGGTCAGGCAGCCCCGGCAGAGGTGGGCTGGTCGTGGCTTGCGTCTGGTGGAGGCAACCGGAGAAGTTCGAGTGCGCCACAGGCCTCAGCGGCCAGTTTCAGGCGGATTCGTTGCATCGGGTGTGCGACATCCGGTCGAAATGAACCGATGCCGTCGCCTCCTCCTCCGGTAGCCACCATCCGATGCAAGGACCGGCCGGAGCCGCCGAAGCGGCTAGCCTGACGAGGCATGGAACTCCTGCAACGGCGATGGGCGTGGATCGAGGCGGCGACGTGGGTGCTGGCGGCCATCGGCACGGCGAGCTTCGCCGCCTTCCTGGTGGAGATCGTCCAGCGCGACGGCGGGCGTGGCTACGACCTGCATGCCTACCTCCTGGCCGCACGCCATGCCCTCGAAGGGCAGCCGCTGTACGCGGAGATGCAGATCGGCGACCCGGGAGCCTTCCGCTACCCGCCGACGTTCGCCTACCTGGCGATCCCGCTCGCGCTGCCTCCCGAGCTGGCGGTCACGTGGGCGTACCGCGTGGCATGCCTGGCGTGCGTGCGCTACCTCACCGGCTCGTGGCGCTGGACCGGCGTGGCGCTCCTGTTCCAGCCGCTGCAGATCGAGCTCGCCGCGCTGAACGTCACGCTGCCGATCGCCGCGGCAGCACGCGCCGCGCTGCGCGGGGCCCGCACGGGCGCGGCGCTCACCCCCACGGCCGCGGCGCTGAAGTACGGCGCCGCCCTGCTCGCGCCGTTCCTGTGGTGGCGCAGGCCGGCGACCCGCCGGGCACTGGCGATCGGGCTCGCCGTCCTGGTCGCCGCGTTCGCGCTCCACGCGCTGCTGCGCCCGGACGACTGGGCAGCCTATCTCGGCTCGCTGGCCCAGCAGTCGACCTCCGCCAACCAGGCGCCGTTCGTGGGTGAGCAGCTGCTCGTCCTCGTTCCGTCCACGCTGTGGGACTTCGTCGTGCGGTTCACGCTCTGCGCGCTGGCCACGGCGGTCGCCATCCGGCAGGGCTGGGGTTGGCTCGCCTTCACCGCCGCCGCGCTCGCGGTGCCCACGCTGTGGGTCGCCCGCCTGGCCGCGCTGGTCGGTGTGCCGCGCCTGTGGTGGGAGGAGCGTGTCAGCCGCGCAGGATCCGCCGCTGCAGGACCCCGCGCATGACGAACACCGCGCGCAGCGCCAGGCCCGCCAGTGCATCGAGGATGCGGCCGGCGATGCCATCCGGCCCGACGTGGAAGTCGATCTCGTCGATCACCCACGTGCCGCGGCGCCCCGCGACGAAGGCGTGGGTGTGGTCGAAGCGGCGCATCGGTCCGGCGATCGTCTGGTCGCGGAACCGCGACCCCGGCACGTGCTCGACCACGCGGACCGTCCACGACCCGACCATGAACGGACCGATGCCGTAGCGGAACGTGAACTCGCTCCCGACCTGCGGCGGGTCGGGCTCGACGCGGTCCACGATGACGCGCCCGGGTGGCGGGGTGAGGCGGGCGAGGTTGCGCGGGGCGTCGAAGAAGGCGAAGACCTCGTCGACCGGCGCCGCGACCCACGACCGGTTGCGGATGGTCGGCACGCTCAGGCGCCGAACGGGTTGACCGGCTTGGGGCTGGTGCCGACCAGGATCGCCTTGGTCTCGGTGTACAGGTCAAGCGCCTCGATCGACTGCTCGCGACCGTAGCCGGACTCCTTGAAGCCGCCGAACGGGATGCCCGGGAAGGCCACGAACGGGGTGTTGATGCTCACCGCGCCGGAACGGATCCGCTGCCCCAGCCGGTGGCCGCGGGCCGTGTCGCCGGTCCACACCGTCGCCGCCAGGCCGTAGCGGACGTCGTTGGCCAGGCGCACCGCCTCCGCCTCGTCGCTGAAGCGGGTGAGCGTCACCACGGGGCCGAACACCTCCTCCTGCGCGATCCGCCACGCGTTGTCGACGCCGCCGATGACGGTCGGTCGCACGAATGCCTGCGCGTCGAGGCCCTCGCCGAGCTCGCCGTCGAGCGCCCCGCCGGCGAGCAGCTCCCCGCCCTCGGCGACGCCCGCGTCGATCAGGCCGCGGACCCGGGCCGCGTGCTCCCGGCTGATGAGCGAGCCCACCTGCGTGGTCTCGGCCAGCGGGTCACCGATGCGCAGGGCGGCCGCCTTGGCGGCGAACGCCTCGGCGAAGGCGTCGTAGACGCCGTCCTCGACGAGCAGCCGCGACCGCGCCTCGCACGACTGGCCGGCCGAGTAGTAGATCGCCCACAGCGAGCCGTTGACCGCCGCCTCGAGGTCCGCGTCGGCGAAGACGAGGCTCGGTGACTTGCCGCCGAGCTCCAGCGAGACGCGCTTCAGCGTCTCCGCGGCCGCGGCCGCGATGCGGCGCCCGGTGGCCGTCTCGCCGGTGAACGCGACCTTGTCGATCCCCGGATGCCGCGCGATCGCCTCTCCCACCTCGCCGCCCGGGCCGGTCACCACGTTCAGCACGCCGGCGGGGATGCCGGCCTCGAGCGCCAGCTCGCCGAGGCGGATGGCGGTGAGCGGGGTCGCCGTGGCGGGCTTGAGGACCATGGTGTTGCCGCTCGCCAGCGCCGGCGCGACCTTCCAGATGGCCATCATCAGCGGGTAGTTCCACGGGATGATTGCGCCGACCACGCCGACCGGCTCGCGGAGCGTGTAGGTCACCACCGACGGGTTGACGACGTGCGAGCGCCCGTAGAGGTGCTGCGACAGGCCGGCGAACAGCTCGAGCGTCGCGACGCCGGTCTTCAGCTCGGCCAGGCACTGCCAGCGCGCCTTGCCGTTGTTGCGGCTCTCGAGCGTCGCCAGGTCGTCGGCCTGCCCATCGACCAGCTCCGCGAGCTTCAGGAGCATCCGCGAGCGCTTGGCAGGGGAGGTCTTCGCCCACGCTCCCTCCAGCGCCCCGCGCGCCGCGCCGACGGCGGCGTCGACATCGGCCGCGGAGGCACGGGCCACGCTGCCGAGCTCGGTGCCGGTCGCCGGAGAGAAGGTGGGAATCGTGTCGCCGGAGGCGGCGTCACGGAGCTCGCCGTCGATCAGCAGACGGCCGGTGATGTTGGGTGCGGTCATATGGGCCAGATGGTACCGCGGGCGCCGGGGCCACCGATGGATCGGTGAGTTGACGCCCGGGCCCGCGCGTGGGGCGTCGTATCGACGATCCATCGGTCAGGGTGACGCCCCGGAGGGGGTCGGCGGGTCATCCAGGCTACATGCATGCCGATGAATCGAAGAGCCGTGGCCGCGCCACCCTCCCCAGGCGTCATGCCGGCGAGGGATCGAGGGCAGCGCGCTGGCGCACTATCATCGGTCCATGACCACCCCGATGCTGCGCGGCGAGCGCGTCTGGCTGCGCATGGTCGAGAAGGCGGACGTCGTCCAGGCCGATATCGACGACCGCGAGCTGGGCCATTACGCGGGCTTCAAGCTCGCGTTCAGCCCGGACCTGGCCGACGGCTGGTTCAACGAGCTCAAGACCGAGATGGCGGCCGGCACGGCGTTCCAGTTCGCCATCTGCCCGCTCGGCTCCCGCGAGTCGATCGGCGGCGCCGGCCTGCGCGGCGTCGACACCGCCAACGGCTCCGCCTGGGTCAGCATCTTCCTGACCGATGCCTCCCGATGGGGCGCCGGGCTGGGCACCGATGCCATGAACGCGCTCCTCGACTTCGGATTCGGCGAGCAGCGCCTCGAACGGATCGGTCTCGAGGTGTTCGACTACAACCCGCGCGCGATCCGCAGCTACGAGAAGGCCGGATACCGGATCGAGGTGCGCCGGCGACGCGCGCGCTTTCACCGCGGCGCGTTCCACGACATGATCGTGATGGCCATCCTGCGCGACGAGTGGCTGGCCCTCGAGCGCCCCAGGAGCTGGGAGCTGCCGGCCCTCGACCTCGCCTGAGCGACCCGGCCCGGTCTCCTACTCGGTCGCCTCCAGCACGGCGGCAATCCCCTGCCCGACCCCGATGCACATCGTCGCCAGCCCGTGCCGCGCGCCGCGGCGCCGCATCTCGAGGGCCAGCGTGAGGGCCAGCCGCGCGCCCGACGCGCCGAGCGGATGGCCGATGGCGATGGCGCCACCGTTGACGTTGACTCGCTCGGGATCGAGGCCCAGCTCGCGGATGCACGGGATCGCCTGCGCCGCGAACGCCTCGTTCAGCTCGACCAGATCGAGCTCGTCGACCGTCAGACCGGCGCGCTCGAGTGCCAGGCGCGACGCCGGGATCGGTCCGAGCCCCATGGTGGCCGGGTCGACGCCCGCGACGGCCGTGGCGACGACCCGCGCCATCGGTCGCAGTCCCAGCTCAGCGGCCCGCCGGGCGCTCGTGACCAGCAGCGCCGCTGCACCGTCGTTGATGCCGCTGCTGTTGCCGGCGGTGACGCTGCCGGTGGCGTCCCGCGTGAAGGCGGGCTTGAGGCGCGCGAGGTCCTCGGCGGTGGCATCGGGGCGGGGGTGCTCGTCGACGCCCACCGTCACCGTCTCGCCGCGCCTGGCGCCGGGCGCCTCGATCGGCGTCACCTCGTCGGCGAAGCGTCCCGCCGCCTGGGCCGCGCCCCAGCGTCGCTGTGAGCTGACCGCGAAGGCGTCCTGCTCCTCGCGGGTCACGCCGCACGTGGCGACCACGTTCTCGGCCGTCTCGCCCATGCTGTAGGGATAGAAGGCCTCGGCCAGGCGCGGGTTCGTGAAGCGCCAGCCGAGGGTCGTGTCGAACAGCGTCTGCTCGCCGCGTGGGAAGGCGGCGGAGGGCTTGGCCATCACCAACGGAGCGCGGGTCATCGACTCGACGCCACCCGCCACGAAGACCGACCCGTCACCGCTGCGGATGGCGTGCGCCGCGCTCGCCACCGCCTGAAGCCCGCTCCCGCACAGCCGGTTCACCGTCTGGCCCGGCACGCTCACCGGCAGTCCGGCCAGCAGCGCGGCCATGCGAGCCACGTTGCGGTTGTCCTCGCCCGCCTGGTTGGCCGCGCCGAGCAGCACATCGTCGATCAGCGCCGGGTCGATGGCGGTGCGCTCGACGAGCGCCCGGATGACGTGCGCCGCCATGTCGTCGGGACGCACGCCGGCGAGCGCGCCGCCGTACCGACCGAATGGGGTGCGCAGCCCGTCGACGATGACCGGCGTGCGATCGGCTGGGGAGCTCATGCGACCGATGCTACCCGATCCGCAGCCGGTCCCCGGGCGCGCAGCCTAGAAGCTGGGAGGCGTCAGCACGAACAGGACGCGGGCGACGCCCGGACCCGGGTTCTGGTTGCGGTGCGGCACGCGGCTCGAGTAGCGGATCGCGTCGCCGGCTTCGAGCGCATACGTCTCGTCGCCGACCCACAGGGTCAGGCGCCCCTCCAGCACGATCAGGCACTCCTCGTCCGACTCGTGCGCGTAGGCCTCGGCCCCCGTCCCGCCGCCTGGCTCGATGCGCGACAGGATGACCTGGAGCCGCGCGTTCGTCCCATCGGTCAGGAACTCGTCGCGCGCGTGCAGGCCGGGATAGGTGACCACGCGGCGGTCCGCGGCGCGAACGAGCTGGCCGTGGGGGCCTGCCTCGTCGAGCACCTGGCCGATCGACATGCCGAGCGCCACGGCGATGCGGCGCAGGGTCGCGATCGAGGGGCTGGCGATGTCCCGCTCGACCTGCGACAGGAAGCTCTCGGTGACGCCCGCCGACTCGGCGACCTGCCGGAGGGTCAGCCCGCGCCCGCGGCGTGCCCGCCGCAGGCTGGAACCGATCGGGTAATCGTCGCCCTGCACGCGGCGATTCTAGGCCTGCAGCAGCACTGCTCGCCGATGGGGCATTGCGCTGCCTGGTTGGTGCGCATACGATCGCGATGACTGTAGTGACACTTCAGGATCGCATGGCATCTCGGCGCCTGCCCGCCACGCTTCCCGAGCCGGGTCTGCGTCGCAGCTACTGGCTCCGCGACGCGCTGGCCGCCGAGGGCGACCCCGCCGCGGCACCCCCGCTGGAGGGGCAGGCGGAGCACGACGTCGTGATCGTCGGGGGCGGCTACACCGGGCTGTGGACCGCCTACCACCTCACCGAGCGAGACCCGGCGGCGCGCGTCGTGATCCTGGAGCAGGACATCTGCGGCGGCGGGCCGAGCGGCCGCAACGGCGGCTTCCTGCACGGCTGGTGGGACCAGCTGCCGGCCCTGGTCGACCTCTTCGGCGCCGACGCGGCGCTGGAGGTGGCTCGCGCCGCTGACGAGACCGTCAGCGCCGTGGGGGAGGTGTGCCGGCGGCACCGGATCGACGCCTGGTTCCATCGCGGCGGCTACCTGCGCGTCAGCGCGTCGACCGCCCAGGACGGTGATTGGCGCGAGGCGGTGGAAGCGGGACGGGCGCTCGGTGTCGGCGACGAGTTCGTCGAGCTGACGCGAGGCGAGGTGCAGGCTCGGTGCGCGTCCCCCACCTTCCGCGGTGGCGCCCTCATGCCGAACGCCGCGACGCTCCAGCCGGCGAGGCTGGCGCGCGGCCTGCGCCGCGTGCTGCTCGAGCGCGGGGTGACGATCCACGAGGGATCCCGGGTGACGCGGCTGGAACGCCGGGACGGCGTGCGCGTCACGACCGACCGCGGCGAGGTGCGGGCGGAGCAGGCCGTGCTGGGGCTGAATGCGTGGGCCGCCGGCTGGCCCGGGTTTCGCTCTTCACTCGTCGCCTGGGGGAGCTACCTGCTGCTCACCGAGCCCGTGCCCGAGCTTCTCGCCGCGCTGGGCTGGACCGCGGGAGAAGCGATCACCGACTCGCGGTTCACGGTCCACTACTTCCGGACCACGCCGGACGGGCGCGTCGCCTTCGGGGCCGGCGTCGGGCCGGCGGGCTACGGTGGGCGCGTCGGCGCCGCCTTCGAGCGAGACCGCGGTGCCGTCGTCCGGGCGGCCGCCGGGCTGCGGCGTCTCCTGCCACCGCTCGCGGGGGTCGCGATCGAGGAGGCGTGGGGCGGCCCGATCGACGTGTCGTCCGACCGGCTGCCCCTCATCGGCAGCCGAGCCGGCGGGCGAATCCACTACGCGCACGGCTACTCCGGCAATGGCGTTGGCCCCGCGCACCTGGCCGGACGGATCATCGCCGCTCGCATCGCCGGCGCGGACGACCCGGTCACGCGGCTGGCGCTGGTGGAGCGCCGCGCGCGTCCGTTCCCACCGGAACCGATCCGCTACGTGGGCGCGCGGCTCGTTCGCGAGGCGCTCATCCGCCAGGACGAGGAGCAGGATGCCGAACGCCGGCCCGGATGGATCGTCCGCTTCCTCGGCAGCCTGCCACGCCGCCTGGGCTACCGGCTGGGACCGGTGACCGGCGGGGCGCGATGAAGATGCACTTCAGCCACGTCGGACATTGACGCAGCGGCGCGCGCGGCGATAGCATCGGTCGATTGCAGTGACACTTAAGGTCGTCGCTGGCACACGGAGGTGAGGACAGCCATGCGTCCCTGGTTCTTGCGCCACCGAGCCGAGCTCGCGGTGCTGGCGAGCCTGGTCATCGTCACGACCGCCTGCGGCGGCACGCAGCCGAGCGCATCCGCGTCGGCGGGCGGCGGCGCGTCGGCCGGCAGCGCGTCGGCGAGCGCATCGGCGGGTCCCCTGACCGGGAGCCTGACGGTCCTCGACTGGGCGGGCTACGACGCGGAGGACTTCTGGATCGACTTCAAGGAGGCGCACCCCGACGTCGAGGTGAGCTTCGAGATCGGCGCCTCGGACGCCGACATCTACTCGAAGATGGCAGCCGGCAACGACGCCGACGTGTTCCACCCGTACACCGGCTGGCTCCAGTTCTACGTCGACGAGGGACTGGTCCAGGAGATCGACACGAGCCGCCTGAGCAACTGGGACAAGGTGCCCGACGCGTTCAAGGAGCTTGGCCAGATCGACGGGAAGCAGTACTTCCTGCCGTGGGACTGGGGCTTCACCTCAGTCCTCTATCGGACCGACCACGTCGAGAACGTCGATTCGTGGTCGGCACTCCTCGACCCGGCCTACAGCGGACACATCTCGATGTGGGACGACGGACCGGCCGCGGTCACCGTCTCGAGCTACATCCATGGCTACGACGAGACCGCGATCACCGACGAGCAGCTCGCCGCGATCCAGGAGGAGTGGACGGCACAGCGCGAGCACAACCTCTTCTATTGGGCGGGTGAGCCCGAGCTCATCGAGGCGGTGGCCAATGACGACGTGTGGGTCGCCTACGCGTGGCAGGGCGCCTACGCCACCCTGCTCGCCGAGGACGTGCCGGTCGCCTATGCCGATCCCAGCGAGGGGCGCAACTCGTGGGTCGGCATGTACGGCATCAACGCCGATACCGATGACTACGACCTCGCGCTCGCGTTCCTCGATGCGAAGCTCGGCGAGGCCACCGGCAACAACGTCGTCAATCTCTTCTACTACGGCCACGCCAACCAGGACGTCATGAGCGGCATCACCGACGAGACCCTCAAGGAGGCCTTCTCGATCGACGACCCGACGATCCTGGAGCAGACCAACTTCACGCCCAATCTCACCGCCGAGCAGCGGGACGCCTGGACGGCGATGTGGACGGAGGTGAAGGCGGCGCCGTAGGCTCACCGCAACCGGTCGCGGCGGCCGGCGGCCAGCGGCCGCCGGCCGGCATCGGTATCCGAGCACGCGGAGGACGCGACAGCCAGATGCTGGGTCGGCGTGGCACGTTCTGGCTCCTGTATCTGCCGCCAGCCGCCTGGCTGCTCGTCTTCTTCGTGGTCCCGCTGGCCTTCATGGCCCTCACCAGCCTCCGCGCCGATCCGCGCGGCGCCCTCTTCGATCTCGGCGCGCCGAGCCTCGCCAATTACGAGCGCATCCTCGCCACCGGCAGCTACCTCCGACTGCTGGGCATCTCGGTGCTCATGGCGCTCGGCGTGGCCCTCGTGGCCACCCTCCTCGCCTACCCGGTCGCCTACTTCCTCGCCTTTCGCGCCGGCCGCCGCGCGACCCTCTTCCTCGTCCTGCTGCTGATCCCGTTCTGGACGAGCTACCTGCTGCGGGTCATGGCCTGGAAGCTCATGCTCGGCTCGGAGGGCGCGGTCAACTCGTTTCTCGGCTGGACGGGCGTCATCGATGAGCCGCTCTCCATCCTGCTCTACAACCGCGCCGCGGTGCTGGTGACGCTGGTCTACGTGTGGATCCCGTTCGCCGTGCTGCCGATCTACGCGGCCATGCAGCGCATCGATCGGTCGTACTTCGAGGCGGCCGCCGACCTCGGAGCCGGACCGTGGAGCCGCTTCCGCCGCGTGACCGTGCCGCTGGCCCTGCCGGGGGCGCTGGCGGCCTTCTTCATGGTCTTCATCCCGACCGTGGGCGAGTACGTGACTCCGCTCCTCGTCGGCGGGAGCGCGGGTGGCATGTACGGCAACATCGTCCAGGACTTCTTCACCAAGGCGGTGAATTGGCCGCTCGGCTCCGCGCTGGCCATCGTGATGCTCCTCCTGACCCTGGCCATGGTGTCGATCGCGCTGCGGCTGGTGGATCTCAGACGGCTGGCAACGGCGTGAGCGGCCGCATGCGCGCCGGGGGGATCGGGCGTACGCCAGTTCCGCTGGGCACGTACGTCGCGCTCCTGCTGGTCCTCCTCTACCTCCCGATCGGGCTGCTGTTCGCGTTCTCGCTGTCGAGCAACCGGACCCTCTCGTTTCCGCTCGGCGACCTCTCGCTCGACTCGTACGGCCGCCTCCTCGAAGCTGACGCGGTGCTGCGCGCTGCGCGCAATTCACTCGTCGTCGCGATCGGCGCCTCGACGGCGGCGACCGTCCTCGGCGCGATGGTCGCGCTCCTCACGCTGCGGTACCGCTTTCCCACCCAGCGCCTCCTGGTGGCGGTCGCCGTGCTGCCGCTGATCGTGCCGTTCGTCGTCCTCGGCGTGTCCCTGCTGATCCTCTTCCGCGCGCTGGACCTGCCGCTCTCCCTCTTCACCGTCGGCGCGGCCCACACCGTCGTGGCGGTGCCGTTCACCCTGCTCATCGTGCTGTCCCGCCTCAACGGCTTCGATCGCAACCTGGAGGATGCGGCGATGGATCTCGGCGCCTCCTATCCGGCGACCCTGCGGCGCGTGGTCATCCCGATCATCGCGCCCACGCTGCTGTCGGCCTGGATCACCGCCTTCACGGTCAGCTTCGACGAGTTCGCGCTGGCGCTCTTCCTCGCCGGAACCGACGCCACGTTCCCGGTCTACCTGTTCAGCCAGCTGCGATTCGCCAACCAGCTGCCGGTGATGATCGCGCTGGCGGTGTTGATGATGGTCGGCACCCTCGCCCTCATCCTGGTCGCCGATCGCCTGCGCCGGAGGAGTCCGTGACCCCGCCGGACGACCTGGACAACGTCGATGCCTGGCGAACGCCGAGCGCCTCGCAGGCTGCCGGGCTGACGCTCGCCGCGGCGCGGCGGATGATCGCCGCCGTCGAGGTCGTGGCCCGTGAGCGGTCGGTGGCCCTCTCGGTGGCGGTGGTCGACGCAGGCGACCAGCTGGTCGCGTTCGCGCGCATGGACGGCGCCGACCTGGTGAGCATCGCGCTGGCGCGTGACAAGGCGTTCTCGGCGCTCATGAACCGCATGCCGACGCGGGACCTCGCGCCGCTCGTCCAGCCCGGTGCCGAGTTCTACGGCTATGACTCGCTGGCCGGCGGGCGGATGGTCGTCTTCGCCGGCGGGATGCCGCTCGAGCGCGACTCGGTGCTGGTCGGCGCGGTGGGCGTCAGTGGCGGCGATTCGGCCCAGGACCAGGAGGCGGCCGAGGCG
Source organism: Candidatus Limnocylindria bacterium (assembly GCA_035699665.1). Taxonomy (GTDB): domain Bacteria; phylum Chloroflexota; class Limnocylindria; order QHBO01; family QHBO01; genus JAICQM01. Next base: position 19,519 of record DASSPJ010000063.1, on the reverse strand, counting down.
GCCGTCGCCGCGTTCGGCTGAAGCGTTCCCCGTCAGCGGCCGTGGTCGTGCGCCGCGTCGAGCTTGGCCAGCGCGTCGATCCTGCGCAGCCGCCAACCGAGCAGCAGCAGGAACGCGCCGAAGGCGAGCGCCATCCCGCCGATCAGCCACACCACGGTCAGCACCGCGGCGCCGGGATACAGGACCATCACCACGCCCAGCAGGATCGACGCGAGCCCGGCCAGGCCGAGCCATTGCTCACCGCGGATCTGCCGGCGCAGCCGCACGGCGGCCACGATCTCGATGATGCCGGTGACGATCGCCCAGGCGGCGAGCAGGAGCACGAGGGTCGCCGCCGCCAGGTCGGGGAAGAGCAGCGCCAGGATGCCGGCCAGCACGCCGGCCGCCCCCTCGAGCGCCGTCAGCCACCAGGTGCGATCGGTCGCCCGTGCGCTGATGCCCGCGGCCAGGCCGGTGACCCCGTCGATCAGGGCCCACGCGGCGAAGAGGCCGATCAGCGCCGCCAGCCCGATCGTCGGCGCCAGGAAGGCGACCACGCCGAATGCCATCGCCAGCGCGCCGCGGAGGATGAAGGTCCACCACCATCGAGCCAGCTCGACGGTGCCTCGCATGTCGATCGTCATCGCATCTCGCTCCGTGGAATCGTCGGGGCGATGGTACGCCGCGGATCGGTCAGCGGGCGGCGGCCTGTGGATGCGTGGCGGTGACCGCCTCGAGCAGCCGGCGCGAGGCATCGGCGATCTCGTCGACGGCCGCCTCGAAGGCGGCCTGGTTGGCGGCCGACGGCCGGCGGTAGCCGCTCACCTTGCGGACGAACTGGAGGGCCGCCGCCTCGATCTCGTCGGGCGTCGCCGGCTGTGCGCCGACGCGCAGCGTCTTGATGGATCTGCACATGTCACAGAGCGTAGCGCCTGCGCGCGACCGCGGCGTCGGTCAGTTCACGAGGCCGTACGTGGTGGGCCGCGCGAAGTCCGAGTCGCGGAAGTAGAACGTGAAGTTCGAGTTCCCGATCAGTTCGAGATCCCACGTGATGAACTGCAGCGTGAGCTGCGTCGGTGCGCCACCCGACCCGCCGGCACCACCGCTCATGCTCACCTTGGCAGACGGCGCGTACACGGTTCCGCGGATGTCGACCGTGCCGCCTCCGCCGAGCGCCACCTCGGGCTGCGCATACGAGCTCGTGGGCGCCGGTGCCGCGGACTGCCAGATCAACAGGTTGCGGTAGTCGACGGTGCCGCCAATCTGCGCCGATGGGTCATAGGCGCGCATCCTGAGGGTGGCGCCAGCCCCAACCGAGATCTGGCCCATGGTGCCGGTCGTTCCGGTGTTGTAGATCAGGACGCCGCACGTTCCCGGCTGGCAGGTGGCCAGCCAATCGGTGGGGACGGTCGACACGCCCTGGGGCACGGAGAGCACGCTGGCCTGGGCACCGACGTCTAGGCCTCCGCCGCTCAACACGTAGATGCCGGGCTCCAGGAGGGCCACCGCGGAGTTCTTGAGCTGAATGCCACCCACGTAGACGCCCGGTCGGAGCACCTCGACAGCGTTGTTGATCACCTTGCGCGATCCGCTGCGCTCGGGCATGGCGGCCGCGTCGATGGGGGGGAGGCCCGCCAGCGGGTCGCGGACCGCGGGCACGCCGGTGATCGGCGCGGGGCTGATGGTGAGCGGACCGGGAGCAAAGCCCCCGACCAGGCGGATCCTCGCGTCGTTGGTCATCGTCACGCTGGCGGCATTCCCGTTGGTGCCCAGCGCGCCGCCGTTCGCGGCAGTGCAGGCCGAGTTGATTGCCACCGACCCCTCGAGGGTGACGGTCGGTCCGCCCGACAGCAGCAGCGACGGACAGCCCCGCCGACCCTGGGGCCATGAGCCGTTGCTGGGGTCGAGAAGGACGATCGAGTAATTGGTTCCGGTCACCTGCCCGTTGACCGCTGCGCTGCGCGTGCGGATGTCCAGGGTGCCGCCGACGATGCCGCCGAAGAAGCGTGCGCTCACCGCGTTCAGCTCCACGGCCACCGCGTGGTTCTCGTACCCGGCCGGACAGGTGATCACCGCGTTCGACGCGTCGTACCCGGGGAGGTTGGCGGCCAGCGAGTCGCGCGCCGCCTGTGCGACGCTCGCCCGCGGCGTGGTGTTCGAGGCGGCGCTGCAGCCGCGCGGGGACCCGACCTGCACCACGTTGGCGGCCGCCAGCGCCGCCGCATCGCCGGCGTCCTGCATCTGGCGCCTGGTTCGCATCCCGTTCGCGGCGTCGAAGATGATGGCCAGGAAGGCGAGGATCACGACGAAGGCGACCGCCACGATGACCATCACCTGGCCCCTCGGATCGTCCGTGGCACGACGCTGCGGGATCACGTGTTCACCAGCATCGTCGAGGTGCTGCTGACGGTGAACGAGGAGATTCCCACGAACCGGGCTGCGACGGCCTGGACGGTGGCGGTCACGGTCACCGTGACCGGGGTCCCCCGCACGTTGGTGGCCCCGACGGCGTTGGTGTCGCCGCTGCAGCCGCGGCCGTAGCACACGGTGACGGTCACCGCCTGCCCGCCGGCGCCGGCGAAGCCGATGGCCACGTCGCGGATCGCCTGGGTCGAGGGCGACGGATGGGGACAGGATGGTGATGCCAGCGGGACGATCGCTTCCAGGCCTGCCGGACCGACCGGGCAGGCCGTGATCTTCGATCCGCCGTGGACGATTGCGTAGCGCGCTGCCTCGCGTGCCGCATTGGCCACCAGATCGTTGGCGAGGATGACCCGTCCCAGGTCGAGCGAGCCGACGAGCATCCCGATCAGGATCGGGAGAACGAGCGCGAACTCGACCAGGACCTGGCCGCTGTCCGATCGGCGGCGCATGGTGCTCACCGTCCCTGGATGATGCTGTAGGACTGCGTCGCCCGGATTGTCCAGACCGAGTCGGGAAGCCACGGCCACGGAATCACGGTGCGGAAGTCGAGTTCGGCGGCGACCGTCGAGCTGCCGACCGGGTACGTCGCCGAGGCGCCCGGAGCCGTGGCGCTCACCGAGAAGGCGCTCACGGTAAGCGTCGGGGATGTGCAGCTCGCCACGCTGCCTCCCGGCCCGGCGACGAAGCCCGGGATGGTCTGCGCCTCGGTGCAGACGATGCGCTGAGCCTCGGACTCGGCGGTGACCCGATCGGCCGTGCGGGTGGCGGTGTATTCGGCGGCGTTGCGGGTCGCGGTCTGGAGCGTGATGGATGCCTGGTAGACCCGCGCGAAGTCGATCGCGGCGCCGGTCAGCGCCATCAACAGCGGCAGCAGCAGCGCGAACTCGGCCAACGCCTGCCCGGGGCTCGACGCATGCCGCAGCCAGCGACGCCGGGATTGGGTGGTGCGAAACGGGCGGGTCATGGACCCGACTGTAGGTCGTGGCGCGCGCGAGCAGAATGGGCTCTTCGACGGTGGGGTACTGGTCGCCGCAGACGGTCGCTCGACAACCGCTGCGCCGAGTCGCTCGGCACCCAGTACCCCCCGTACCGTGGTCCTGTTCGCCTATGCCTCGGCGAGGAGCTCCTCGAGCGAGTCGATGACCCGGTCGGCGGCGGTGACGTCGGCCTCCGCGAACTGCGGCACGGCGATGCACGCCAGCCCCGCCGCCTTGGCGGCGGCGATCCCCGAGGCCGAGTCCTCGAGCGCCAGCGCGTCACCCGGCGCGACCCCGAGCCGCCGGCACGCCTCGAGGTAGATGTCGGGCGCCGGCTTGGCATGCGCCACGTCGTCCGAGGTGACCACCGCGTCGAACGCATCGGTCAGGCCGGACGAGGCGAGCGCGGTGTCGACGAGGCGCCGTGGCGAGTTGGATGCCAGGCCGAGCGGCAGCCGCCCGCGCAGGCGCGTCACCAGCTCGACGGCGCCCGGCCGACCGGCCACCTCACGCCGCAGCTCGTCGTGCATCAGGTCGATCATCTCGTCGACCAGCCGCCGCCCCTCCGCCAGCGGTCGACCGAGCCGCTCCGCGAAGTAGCGCGCCGTCGCCTCGAAGCTGCTCCCGATGACCGCCATCTTGTCGTCCCACGTGAACTCGGCGGCGTGGCGCCGGAACAGCTCCACCTCGGCGGTGTGCCACAGCAGCTCGGTGTCGAGCAGCAGGCCGTCCATGTCGAAGACGACCGCCCGGTACCGATGGTGGAGCGAGGGCACCGCTCAGCGGCCGCCGAAGAAGGATCCGCCGTCGGCAGCCAGCGAGCGCAGCAGGGGCGTGGTCCGGTAGCGCCCGTCCGGCACGACAGCGTGCAGGCCGTCGAGCGTCGCGACCACGCTTGCCAGCCCCAGCCGCTCGCCCCACTCGAGCGGTCCGTGGGGATAGCTCGTCCCGAGCCGCATGGCGGTGTCGATGGCGGCCGGCTCGGCGACCCCCTCGGCGACCGCGGAGGCGGCCTCGTTGACGATCGTGGCCAGGATGCGCGCCTCGATCCCGGGCGGGTCGAGGGTCGGCAGTCCCGGGGCCCCGGGAACGCGGCGCGCGAGCCCCTGCCACGGCACCGGCGCGCTGCCGTCGGGGTAGTCGTAGAAGCCGCCGCCGCTCTTCCGTCCGAGCCGGCCGGCATCGACCAGGGTCCGCTGCAGCGGATGCGGCCGGTAGCGCGGGTCGCCGAAGAACTGCTCCCAGACGCTGACGCTGACCGCCAGGTTCACGTCGGCGCCGATGGCATCGATGAGCTCGAACGGCCCCATCCGGAACCCCGCGGCGCGCATCGCCGCGTCGACCGCGGCCACGCCCGCCTGCCCCTCGCCGACGATGCGCAGCGCCTCGAGGTAGAACGGGCGCGCCACGCGGTTGACGATGAATCCCGGGGTATCGGCGGCCACCACCGGCGTCTTGCCCAGCCGGCGGGCGAGCGTCGCGACCGCGTCGGTCACCGCGGCATCGGTCATCGGTCCGGCGATCACCTCCACCAGCGACAGGAGCGGGACCGGATTGAAGAAGTGCATCCCGGCCACGCGCTCGGGGTGCGCCGTGGCGGCCGCGATGCGCGCCACCGGCAGCGAGCTGGTGTTGGTGGCCAGCACGACATCGGGCGCCGCAGCCGCGTCGAGGCGACGGAACGCCTCGCGCTTCAGATCGAGCTCCTCGGGGATTGCCTCGATCACCGCGTCCGCGCCGGCGAGCTCCTCGAGCGAGGCCGCGGCATGCAGCCGCGCCAGCGCGGCGTCGCGCAGCCCCGCCTCCAGCTGGCCCTTCTCCACGCGGCGGGCGAGGAACCCCGCCACCCTGGCCCGGCCGCGCTCCCAGGCTCCGGGGACCGGGTCGTGGACGAGCACCTCGATCCCCGCCTCGGCGGCGACCTGCGCGATGCCGGCGCCCATGGTCCCCGCTCCCAGGACGCCGATGCGGGTCACCTCGCGCGGTGTCACCGCCCGGTGAACCGCGGCTCGCGCCTGTCGCCGAACGCGGCCACGCCCTCGGCGTGGTCGGCGGTGCGCCCGGCCACATCCTGCAGCGCCGCCTCGGCGGCCAGGCTCTCGGCCAGGGTGACGTCCTCGGCGTGGTTGATGAGGCGCTTGGTGAGGCCGATCGCGCGCGTCGGACCCTCGGCCAGCCGACGGGCCAGCGCCGCCGCCTCATCGCCGAGCTGCTCGGCCGGCACGACGCGGGAGACGAGCCCGGCGACACGCGCCTCCTCGGCGGCGAGCGGGTCGCCGAGGAACAGGATGGCCGCGGCACGATGCCGGCCCAGCGCCCGCACCAGGGTGCGCGTCAGCCCCGAGTCGGGCACCAGGCCGATCCGCCCGAAGGCCGGCACGAAGCGCGCGTCCGCGGCGGCCACGACCAGGTCGGCCGCCAGCGCCAGGCTGACCCCCGCGCCCGCGGCGACGCCGTTCACCGCCGCCACGACCGGCTTCTCGAGGTCGCGGATGGCCCGCACCAGCGGGTTGTACTCCGTCGTCAGCACGCGACGGAACTCGCGCTCCGCGCTCCCACCGCGCAGGTCGGCGCCAGCGCAGAAGGCGCGCCCGGCGCCGGTGAGCACCACCGCCCGCACCGTCTCGTCGCGCGCCGCCTCCTTCAGCGCCGCGAGCAGCTCGCCGCGCAGCCCGGCGGTGAGCGCGTTGAGGGCGTCGGGCCGGTTGAGCGTCAGCGTGGCCACGCCGTCGGCCCGGGCGGTGAGCAGCGAGGCGGGGGCGGGCTCGTCAGGCATCGGCGCCGATTGTAGGGCGCCGCGCATCGGTCACGTGCACCTGCGGCATCGTGCGGATGGCGAGGGCCAGCGTGACCGCGGCGGTCCCGAGCAGGATGAGGTAGATCCACCCCAGTCCCGCGCTCAGTCCCTCGCGGGCGGCGGCGAGGTCGGCGGCCGGGATGCCGGTGCGCGCCACGGGGTCGAGGACCCCCGAGGCGAGGGGACCGACCGCGGCCGCGAGCAGGGCGCCCAGCACCCCGACCCCCACCGACCCGCCCATGGTGCGGCTGAACTGGATCAGCCCGGTCGCCTGGCCGCGACGGCCCCAGCCGACCGAGCTCTGCACGATGATCACGGTGGTCGTGCTCACGAAGCCCATCCCGACGCCGACGACGGCAGACGCCAGCGCAGCCACCAGCGGCGTGTCGAACGCCGCGGCGCGGGTGAGCAGCGCCGTACCGACGACGAGCAGCGCGGCGCCGCCCATCATCAACGGCCGCGCGCCGAAGACGAGCAGCATCCGCCCCGCGACGACCGCCGCGATCGGCCAGCCGATGCTCATCGCCCCGACCGCCAGCCCCGCCTCGAGCGGGCTGCGGCCCTGGACGCCCTGCACCAGCGGCGGGACGTAGGCGGCGAGCCCGAACATGACGACCCCGGCCAGGGTGCCGATCGCCAGCGATGCGCCCACGACCGGGATCCGGAAGAGGGACAGGTCGATGAGCGCCTCCGCCCGCGTGGTCGCGCCGCGCAGGAACAGCCACAGCAGCAGCGCCGCAGCGGCGAGCGCGCCGAGCACCAGCGGCGAGCCGCCGCCGGCCTCGGCCATCTCGGTGACGGCCAGCAGGAGCAGGCTCACGCCGCCGGTCAGCGTCACCATGCCGACCCAGTCGAGCCGGTGGACGTGACGCTCGACACGCTCGTGGAGCACGAGGAAGATGATCACCGCCGCCAGCAGCCCGACCGGCACGTTGAGGAAGAAGACCCAGCGCCAGCCGACGGTCGAGGTGAGCAGCCCGCCGATGAACGGCCCGGCGATCGCCGAGACGCCCCACACGCTGCTGAAGTAGCCCTGCATCCGTGCGCGCTGGCGCGGCTCGAAGAGGTCCCCGACGATCGTGAACGCGACCGGCTGCACAGCCCCGGCACCCAGGCCCTGGATGGCCCGGAACGCGATCAGCTCGAACATCGACCCGGAGAGGCCGCAGAGCACCGATCCCCCGACGAAGAGCGCCAGTCCGACCAGGAAGATCGGTTTGCGGCCGTGCTGATCGGCCAGGTTCGACCAGATCGGGACGGTCGTGGTGGCGGTCAGCAGGTAGGCGGCGAAGACCCAGCCGTACTGGTCGATGCCGCCGAGCTGGCCGATGATGGTGGGCATCGCCGTCCCGACCACCGTGGCGTCCAGGGCGGCCACCGCGATGCCGGCCATGACTCCGGCGGTCACGAGCATCTGCTCGCGCGAGATCGGGGCAGGCGCGTCGGAGGTGGGCACCGGACGGGGCATGGCGCAGATTGTGGCACGCCATCCCTGGCGCCTCGCCCGTTACCGTCCATCTACGCTTGACTGGTGATGCACCCCGAGCCTAGGATGCCGCCCGAGCCCACCCGACCGATACCGATGGAGGAGCCGCCACATGGACCGCACCGCCGTCGAGGCCTGGATCGACGCCTACCGGCGTGCGTGGTCGAGCGACGACCCGGCCGAGATCGCCGCCCTCTTCACCGAGGACGTCAGCTACTCCCCGTTCCCGTGGCCGCGTGACGAACGCACGTGGCGTGGCCGGGACCTCGTGGTGCGCAAGTGGATCGAGCGCGGCGACTCGAAGGCGACGTGGCGCTTCGAGCACGAGATCCTCGCCGTCGACGGCGACACGGCGGTGATCGAAGGCTGGACCTACTACGGCCCGACCGACGAGACGCCGCACGAGGACGCCTACGCCAACATCTGGGTCGTCCGGTTCGCGGACGACGGGCGCGCCCGGTCCTTCGCGGAGTGGTGGGTGCAGCGACCGCTCCCCGAGGAGCACCGCGCGAGCGCCTGAGCAGGTCCTCACGCAGAGCGAGCCGGCCGCCCGAGGGCGACCGGCTCGTCGTGTGATGGGTGCGGGTCGAGGCTCAGACGCCCCGGCGACGCCCCGTCATCATCTGGTACAGGAAGACCACGATGATCGCGCCGACGATGGCGGCGATGAGGGTCGTGATGTCGAACCCGGTGAGCCAGTCGTTCTTGCTGGTGAGCAGGGCAAACAGCCAGCCACCAACGAACGCGCCGACGATGCCGGCGATGAGGCCACCGATCGGGCCGTAGCCCTCGTCACCCGGGACGACGCGACTGGCGATGAAGCCGGCCACGGCGCCCACGAGCAGCCATGAGATGAGTCCCATTGGATTCCCTACCTCCGAGTAACCCCTGCGTGCTTCGTGCAGGGTTGACCCCCCAACACGAGTGTGCTGCAGCGAGCAATCGCAAGTTGTGTACCAACGCGAGTCTCTCGATGGCCGGCGCTCACCTAGGAAAGGACGTAGAACACGCCGAGATCGGCGAACCCGGCGGCACTATACAACGCGTGCGCAACCCGCCTCTGGGGTCCCGACTCCAGGACGCAGGCGTAGGCACCCGCCTCCGCGGCCTCGGCGAGGGCCGCGTCCAGCAGTGCCCCGCCCACGCCCCGTCCCCGCGCGCGCTCGGCCACCACCAGCTCGGGGATCCACGCCTGGGGCGCCGGCATGAAGAACGGCCGGCGCAGGACGAGGGTCACCATCCCGACCACGTCGCCGTCGGCGACCGCCACGTGGGCGCGCGCCGCCGGGTCCCGCAGCTGCATCTCAAGCACGCGCCGCAGGGCCGGCATCCGCTCGGTGGCGGGGACGGGCAGCCCCAGCTCGCCGAGCAGACGGGTCACCGGCTCGAAGTCGTCGGCGACCATCGGTCGCAGCGTCGCGCCGTCGGGCTGGCGTGCGCGGCCGGCCGTGATGGGGCGCAGCTGGAAATGCTGCCCCGCCTCCACGAAGCCGAGCGACGCGTACAGCGCCCTGGCCGGGGCGTTGTCGGACCCCACCTCGAGCATGATCGAGTCGCCCTGGCGCAGCCGCCACTCCGCGATGCAGGCCCGCAGCAGGCCGCGGCCGATCCCTCGCCGCCTCACCTCCGGGCGAACGTACAGGTCCGAGAGCCACCCCTGGAAGCGCGTGTGTCCGAGCCGCCGCCGAAATGCGAAGAGCGCCATTCCCGCCGGCTCGCCGTCGGCCAGCGCCAGGAACGGCGCGGCATCCGGCGAGTTCACCATCGCGTCGAAGGCAGCTCGGTGCTCGGCCGGATCGGTGGCCGGCAGGCCGTACAGCTCGGCCGCCAGGCGCAGCGCGACCTCGAGGTCGTCGCGGCCGAGCGGGCGCAGCTCCACGCCCGACGGGAGCGGCACGGCGAGGCCGCCCACCGGGTGATCGGGATTGCCCAGGCTCATCGACCCGTGAAGTCCGGCTCCCGCTTCTCGAGGAAGGCGGCCATCCCCTCCTTCTGGTCCTCGCTGGCGAAGAGAAGGTAGAAGAGGCGCCGCTCGTGGGCCAGCGCATCGGTCAGGCTCATCTCGTACGCCGCGTTGACCGCCTCCTTGGCAAGCCGCAGCGCGATCGGCGAGCGGGTCGCGATCCTCGCCGCCAGGGCCAGCGCATCCTCGACGCACAGCTCGTCCTGCGTGACCTGCGCGACCAGCCCCGCCGCCTCCGCCTCGCGGGCGGTGATCGGGTCTCCGGTGAGGATCATGGCCATCGCCTTCGACTTGCCGATGGCCCGCGTCAGGCGCTGCGTGCCGCCGGCCCCCGGGATGACCCCGATCCCGATCTCCGGCTGCCCGAACTTCGCACCCTCGCCGGCGACGATCAGGTCGAGCGCCATTGCCAGCTCGCAGCCCCCGCCCAGGCACCAGCCGTTGACGGCGGCGATCACCGGCTTGCTGATGCGGCGCACGCGGTCCCACTGACCGATGCGGTTGCCGGTGAGCATGCTGATCGGCGTCGCGTCGGCCATCTCGCCGATGTCGGCGCCCGCAGCGAAGGCACGGTCGCTGCCGGTGACCACCATCGCGCGGACCGATTCGTCGCGATCCAGCTCCTCCAGCGCCGCACACAGGGCGTCCATGGTCGGGCCGTTGAGCGCGTTGAGCTGCTTGGGCCGATTGAGGCGCACGAGCGCGGTGCGCCGTTCCGGCTGCCGCTCGACGATGACCAGCTGCTCGCCGTCGCTCATGCGCTCTCCTCGCCGAGCGACGGGGCGGGGAGTGCGTTGCCGCACACCCCGCAGAAGCCGTGGTGCGCGGGCAGCCCGGTCGCCCCGCAGCGCGGACAGGCGCGCGGGAAGGCCTGCCCGAAGCGCAGCTCGTCGAAGCGCGGCGCGCGCTTGTCGTGGAAGGCGGCCACCGCCTCGCGCGTCTCGTCGGAGCCGGAGTGGATGGCCAGCCAGTCGCGGGCGTGGGTGATCGTGCCGGACCAGGCGAGGTCGCGCCAGAAGTTGAGCTGGGCCTTGGTGTAGCGAATCGTCTCGGGGAGCTTGCGGCGCAGGTTCGCCGCCAGGTCGTTCACCGTGGCGTCGAGCGCGGAGCGCGGCACGACGCGCGACACGAGACCCCACGCCAGGGCGTCGGCCGGCGAGATCGGCTCGCACAGCATCACGATCTCCCGCGCGCGGCGGTCGCCGACCATGACGGCCAGCCACTGGGTGGCGCCGCCGGCCGGCACCGAGCCGTGCTCCGGCCCGACGTGACGAATGTAGGCGTCGTCGACGATCACCGACAGGTCGCATGCCATCTGGAGCTCGTTGCCCCCGCCGACGCAGATGCCGTTGATGCGCGCGATGGTCGGCTTGCCGATGGTGCGCAGCCGGTCGTGCATCTCGATGAAGGCGCCCATCCACCGCCAGTACTGCCCGCTGCTGGCGCCGAACGTCGCCTGCTCGTCGAGGTCGGCGCCGGTGCAGAACGCCCGGTCCCCGGCGCCGGTGACGACCACCACGGCCACCGTGTCGTCCCACGAGGCGTCCTCGAAGGCGCGCGCCAGCTCGCGCAGCGTCCGGAAGTCGAAGCAGTTGAGGACGTCGGGACGGTCGATGGTGACCGTGGCGATCCCGCGCTCGGCGTCCTTGACGTAGCGGATGCGCTCGAACCCGAGGGAGGCGGGATCGACCGGCAGCGGCGCCTCGGGCTCAGCCATCGACGGTGGCGTCGTCATCGGCCACGACGAGGTCCACGCCGGCGTCGGCGAAGGCACGCAGGTCGCGGCCGCTCTCGCGGCCCGGCTCGGAGGCCAGGGCGGCGTCGAGGTCGGCGCGGGAATCGAACGCCATCTCCGCCATCTGGTAATAGGCCGGATCGCGTCCAGCCAGGCCGCCGAGGCGCGTCACCTTCAGGTCACGCAGACCGGGGTACTGGCGCACCAGCGGGGTGTGGACGTCGCGATAGTGGTCGTCGAAGGCGGCGCGGTCGGCCGGCTGGCGGAAGAGGGCGATCAATCGGACCATGCGGATCGGGTCAGGCGCTCTTGAAGTAGTCGGCGTTGATCTGGATGTACTTCACCTGGTCGTCCGGAACGGCGTCCTCGGCGAAGATCGCGGTGACCGGGCACTCGGGCTCGCACGCGCCGCAGTCGATGCACTCGTCGGGGTCGATGAAGAACATCGGGTCGTCGTCGGTGGCGTGGATGCAATCCACCGGGCAGACGTCCACGCAGCTCGCGTCCTTGACGCCGATGCACGGCTCGGTGATGACGTAGGTCATGGCCTGACTCGAACTCCAGCGGGGGTGCAGGTCGGTCCATCGAGTCTACACCGATGCCGCGGCGCGCCACGAACCTGGCGTGGCATGGGGCGGCCCGCGGGACGTGCATCCCGCGGGCCGCCGGCATGCGCTGGTCGGCTCTTCCTCAGCCGAGCTTGCAGTCGTAGACCTCCACGTCGTCGAGATACCACCCGATGTCGGTGCCGTTGCAGTAGTCGGTTCCGAAGCGGAAGCGGAACTGCACCACGCCGTCGGTGTCCTGGGCGACATAGCTGGCCAGGTTCACCCGCGACTCCGAGTACGACAGGGCGGGGAACTGCCCCGGACTGCGATAGCCGGTGAACGTCTCCGGGTTGAGCGGGTCGTTGTTCGGCGCCGTCGAGCTCGCGTCGAACTCGCCGTTGTAGCCGTTCAGCACCCAGTCGCGGGCCTGGAGCTTGGTCCACATCCCGTTGAGGTTCACCTCGACCGTGCCGCCGTCGTAGCTGCCCTCGGTCGAGAAGTCGTGCAGGAAGCGCAGCACCGGGCGCGTCGTCCCCGACACGTTGACCTCCGGGCTGACCAGGTACACGTCGCTGGTCCAGTCGCCGCTCGAGCAGCTGGTCAGCTCGTCGTCCACGCGCCACGCATGCGTGCCGCTGGCGGCGAAGTCGGTCACCACCTGCCAGCTCTGGCCGGTGTACAGCGCCGCATCGTTGCTCGCCGTCCAGCCGGGGCTCCCCGACTCGTGGTCGTCGTGGAACAGCCGCGCCACGGTCTCGCCGCTGGCACACAGCGGCCCGGCCGCGGTGGGCGCGACATCGGTGCACACCGGCGCTGTCATGTCGACCGCGTCGAGCGCCGCGGCGACCTGCGCGCAGTCGCCCTTGACGACGCGCACCAGGCGCGCGCCGCCGGTCTCCGGGTCGGGATCGTTGACCCACCGGTTGCGCAGGTCCCGGCACGAGGCGAGCAGCGCGTCATTCGCATCGGTGAAGTTGGAATACACGCTCAGGTACTGGGTCAGGGCGCGGTACTGGATGGCGACCGCCTTGGCCAGGCCGATCCCCTTGACCGTGACGCCATTGAAGGTGCCGCCGGCGACCATCAGGTAGAACGCCTTGTTCGGCACGCCCGAGTTGGTGTGCACCCCACCGTTGTCGCTGGGCGAGCAGGTGTAGTTGCGGCTGGTGCAGGCATCGGGGTCGCGCCACGGCAGGGCCGCCGGATCGCGCATGTTGCGCAGACCGACTCCCGGTGCGATGCCCTCGCCGATGAGCCATTCGCCACCCGGCTCGTTCTCGCTGCTGTTGAGCAGGTCGATCGCCTCGCCGAAGATGTCGCTGAAGCTCTCGTTGAGCGCGCCTGGCTGATAGGCGTACACGAGGTTGGCGCTGAACTCGGTGACCCCGTGGGTGATCTCGTGACCTGCGACGTCGTCGTGCGGGAAGCCGCTGCAGTAGGTCATCACCGATCCGTTCCAGAAGGCGTTCGGGCAGATCGGGCTGAAATAGTGGACGTACGACTTGAGCGCCGTGCCGCGGTTGTCGAACGAGTCGCGGCGGAAGCCGTTGTAGAAGAAGTTGTAGGTGTCGCCGGAATACGTGTAGGCGTTGTCGCAGTCCGGGTCTCCGGACGGCGCCTCGCCCTCGAAGCGGCACTTGACCGCCAGGCCGTAGTCCGACTGCTCGAGCATGTTGTAGTTCTCGCGCCGCAGCTCGTTGTGGATCCCCTCGTGGCGCTCGAGGAGCGCTCCGCTGAGCGCGTCGATCTTCACGAACTGACGCGTGGCGGAGCCGGTGACGGTGATCGTCCAGGCCAGCGCCTGGTGGCCAGGCTCGTCCTGGACGAGGCCGGTGTTGGCGATGCCGAGCACCGGCTCGGAGGCGCGCAGCGCAGCGACGTTCAGACCCAGCGCCTCGGCCACCGCGGCAGTCGCCGCGCCCGCCGCCGCGGCGGCGGACACCGCCGGCGTCGTGGGCACCTTGAGACCGGGCACGAACGTGCCGTTCGCCGCGGTCACGTTGCCGGCCGCGTCGAGGTGCACGAGCATCTCGCCGCTGAACACGGGCAGGCCGGCATGGCGCTGTCCCATGCGCACGGTGGTCGCCCCGTCCGTGGCGTCGACCCGGGAGACGACGAGCTCGGCGCGGGCGTCGCTCACGCCGAAGAGCGTGCCCCACTGCTCGAAGAAGGCGAAGGCTCGATCCTGGGCGGTCGCCCCGCCCGTGACCGGGATGGTCGCATCCTCGCCGGCGCTCACGAAGCGCGCTGCGCCGGTCGCCTCGGAGAAGCGGACGGTCACGTTGCCCCCCATCACGCCGGAGAGGCGTGCCGCCGCCTCGGCCGGTGACTCCCGGTTCTCCGCTGCCTGCGCAGCCTGTGGGCGCGGTGCCAGCGGACCTCCGAACAGGGTCAGGCTGAGCACGGCCAGCAGCGCCACGCTGCGGCGCCAGAAGGACGATCGGACCATTGGTGAGCCTCTCCTCATGCGGGCGCCCCGGGGGTGGCGCATCGGCCCACAGGGCTGCAGGATGCGTGCCAAGTAACCACTCCATGTGGTGCTACTGGACTCCACGTTCGAGGAGCTGCTCGGTGACGTACCATCGTCCGCATGAGCCCCGCACCGTTTGACGCCCTCGGCCATCGCCCGCTCATCGTGGCGGCCGTGACTCCCCTGACCGATGACGGCGCCCACCTCGACACCGATGCCGTCGCGCCGTATGCCGCCTGGCTCGGCTCCCACGGCGCCGACGGTGCGTTCGTGTGCGGCACGACCGGCGAGGGCGTCCTCCTGTCGGTCGAGGAGCGGCAGCGAGCGGTCGAGACCTGGCGCGCGGCGCTCGACGGGATCCTGGTCGTCCATGCCGGGGCGCAGACCACCGCCGACACCGTGGCGCTGGCGTCCCACGCCGCCTCCGCGGGCGCCGATGCGGTGGCGGTGATCGCGCCGCCCTATTTCCCGCTCGACGCCCAGGCCCTGACCGACCATTTCGTGGCCGCCGCCCGGGCCTGCGCCCCGCTCCCCTTCTTCTGCTACGCCTTCGCGGCGCGGTCGGGCTATCCGCTGCCGGTCGAGGTGATCCGCCGCATCGGCGGCCAGGTCGACAACCTCGCCGGCCTCAAGGTCAGCGAGTCGCCGTGGGAGCGCGCGGCCCCGTACCTCGACCTGGGCCTGCCGGTGCTCATCGGCAGCGAGCCGCTGATCCCGGCCGGCATGGCGGCGGGAGCCATCGGGGCCGTCTCCGGGATGGCTGCCGCCTTCCCCGACGTCGTGCGCGCCGCACTGGACGACCCCACCCCCGCCGCCGAGATCCGGCTGCGCGAGGTGCGCGCGGCGTTGGAGGCTTCCGGCCAGTTCATCGCCGCGGCGAAGTGGATGCTCGGTCGCCGGGGAGTCTCGGTCAGGCCGGGCATGCGTGCCCCGCTGCGCCGTCTCGCTCCCGACGAGGCGGCCACCCTGGAGGCGTCCCTGGCCAGCCTGGCCTAGGCGGTCGAGAGCTCCGCGGCGGCCTGCTGCGCGCGCAGCAGCGCGAAGCCGGGCTTGATCTGCTCGTTGATGATCCGCAGGCGGCCGTCGAACGGCCAGAAGGCCGATTTCATGGCGTTGAGCGTCAGCCACTCCATCTCGTCCAGGCCGATCCCGAAGACGCGGGCGAGCGTGGCGAACTCGCTGCTCAGCGTGATGCCGCTCATCAGGCGGTTGTCGGTGTTGACGGTGACCCGGAAGCGGAGCCGCCGCAGCAGGTCGATCGGGTGCTCCTGGACCGATGGCGCGGCCCCGGTGTGGACGTTGCTGGTGGGGCACATCTCGAGCGGCACGCGCCGGTCGCGCACGTAGGACGCGAGCCGCCCGAGCGTCACGCGCCCATCCGGGCGCACCGTGATGTCGTCCACGATGCGCACCCCGTGCCCCAGGCGCTCGGCGCCGCACCACTGGAGCGCCTCCCAGATGCTCGGCAGGCCGAACCCCTCCCCGGCGTGGATGGTGAAGTGGAAGTTCTCGCGGGCGATGAGGTGGAACGCGTCCAGGTGGCGGGTCGGCGGGTAGCCGGCCTCGGGCCCGGCGATGTCGAAGCCGACCACGCCGGCGTCGCGGTGCCGCACCGCCAGCTCGGCGATCTCGACCGACCGGGCCGCCTGGCGCATGGCCGTGATGATCAGCCCGATGGTGATCGGCCGCCCCTCCGAACCGCGCCGGAAGCCGTCGAGCATGGCCGTCGTCACCTCGTCGAGGGTGAGGCCGCCATCGGTCAGCAGCTCCGGCGCCATGCGCACCTCGGCGTACACGACGCCGTCAGCGGCCAGGTCCTCGGCGCACTCGGCGGCGACGCGCTCGATGGCGTCCCGCGTCTGGAGCACCGCCACCGTGTGCCGGAAGCCCTCCAGGTACAGCTCGAGCGACTTGCGGTCCGCGCCGCGGGTGAACCATGCCGCGAGCTCGTCCGGGTCGGTCGTCGGGAGGTCGCGATAGCCGGCCTCGGCCGCCAGCTCGAGCACGGTCCGCGGCCGCAGCCCCCCGTCGAGGTGGTCGTGGAGCAGCACCTTCGGCGCGCGTCGCGCCGTCTCCTGGCTCAGCTCGGCGATGGCCATCGTGCCGCGCAGTGTAGCGAGCCGCCGAGCGGGGGTGTGCATCGGGTGTCGGCAACCGGAGGAGTTCGCGACGAAACGGGCGGGTTCGTTGCATCCGGCGCACCGAACGCCGTCGAATCCGGTTCCCCGGGCTCGATTTCGGCCGCTCTGCCGCCCGTTGCCGACACGGGATGCAATGCACTCTGGGCCGGACCACTGGCGTCGGCCGGTCTTCCGCTCCTTGCCGACACCGGATGCAACACCGGAGGGTCAGCCGCTCTCGCCCACCTCGGCGATGCTGCCCATCCCGACGCTCGCCCCATGCGGGTGGCCGCCCAGGCCGCCGGTCGCCGCATCCTTCATCTCGAAGCGCGACGGCGGCGCGGCCGCGGCGTACGACGCGATCGACTCGGGAGTGAGCTGGTAGCCGAACTTGATGGCCGCCACGTTCTCGTCGACGAAGCGGCGCGGCAGCGACTCGCGGATCGAGGCCTCGTCGAAGTCGATGCCCGCCAGGCGCAGCAGCCGCCCCAGCGCGATCATGTTGCCGAACAGCTCCTTGCCGAAGTGCTGCGAGCCGAGCGACGCGAACGGAATCTGCTCCTGGCCCGGCAGCCCGAGCCCCAGGTCGGTGATGACCGTCCTGCCCTGGATGCGGAGGTGCCCCTTGTCGGCCAGCTTGAGCATGATGTCCGCCTCCTCGACCACCGGGTTGGCGATCGGCTCGTCGTCGAAGATGAGGAACGCGTCGGACATCGAGCCGCGCACGCTCGAGTCGTAGTCGAACAGGACGGTGACCTCCTTGCCCATGCGGGCCAGGAGCGCGCCCATCACCCCGGCGATCACCCGGACCCCCTGCCCGCCGACCCCGTCGAGCGCGATCTTGGTGCTCAACTCTCGGCACCTGGGGGCAATCCGGTGATGGCGCGCCGGCCCCGGGCGCATCTCTCAGCTGGTGAGCGCAACCGGGCGGCGCGGCGCTGATCACGCGGGTATCTCCCAGCAGGCGAGTGCTGAGCCTTCGCGGCGCCGATAGGCCTCACCTGGTGAGCGTTCATGCCAGCGCCTCGGGGTCGATGCCGGCCTCGCGCAGCGCGTCGTCGAGGGTGATCTCGCGGCTGGCGACGCGCAGCTTCACCTCGCCCGGCAGCTTCGCCATCAGCGCGGCCCGGCGCATCGCCTCGGCGCGCTTCGCCTCCTTCGGATCCGCCCGGACCGATGGTGGCGCCGCGTCGGCCGCCGTCCGCGGCGCGGCCGGCTGCGTGTCGTCCCCCGGCGCCCCGCCGATCAGGTTGCGCTCCTCGACGGCCGCCTCCGCCTTCTGGGCGTCCAGCTCGCCCTTGCGCTCGGACTCGGGGGCCGCCCCGGTAGCCGACGGCTCGACGTCACCCGGCGGCTGTGGAGTGGCGGCCGGGGCGCTGGCCCCGGTGCGCAGCCATTCGGGGATCTCGAGCCCCGCGCCGGTGAGCGCCTCGACGAGCGTGATCTCGCGCTGCGCGACGCGCATCTTCACCTCGGGCGGCAGCCTGCCCATCAATGCGGCGCGTTCGACCGACTCGGCCCGGCGACGCGCCTTCTCGTCATCGGTGGCCGGCGCCTTCTCGGCCTTCTCGGCCGTCGCGCCGGCCTCGCCGGGCGACTCGGTGGCCGACGCCATCGGTCCGGGCGGCTGCGCCGGCAGCGCCGCCGGGCGCTGCCCATCGGTCTGGTCGTGGCCGTTACGCGCCGGATGCTCGGCCGGGTACACGATCCCGATCTCGAACGGGTTGAGCTGGGTCGCGTCCTTCGCCGCGCGCTTGTAGGTCTTGCGGTAGAAGGTGAGCATCTCGTTGGCGCTGGCGAACCCGATGCGGCGCCCGTTGTTCTCGATGCACTGGCTGGTGATGTCGACGAAGCTGAACCCGTCCCACTCGATCGCCTCGCGGATGGCGTTCCGCAGGTGGAGCTGGTGGTAAACGGTCGTCTTGGCGTACAGGGAGTGCGGCGAGCTGCGCACCAGTCCCTGGAGGTTGATCGGCGTGTTCGGGTTGCCGCCCGGGGAGGAGAGCGTCTTCGTCCCGGTGGGCGTGGTGGGGCCGGTCTGCCCGCCGGTCAGCCCGTAGATCTCGTTGTTGTTGCACAGCACGGTGACGCGCGCGTTGCGCCGGATGGCGTGGATGAGATGGTTGCCGCCGATGCTGGCCGTGTCGCCGTCGCCCGCGACCACGATCACGTTGAGCTCCGGGCGCACCGTCTTGATCGCCTCGGCCACCGGCAGGGTGCGGCCGTGGAGCGTGTACACCGCCTCGTGCTTGAGGTAGCCGCCCATCCGACCGGTGCAGCCGATCCCGGTGACGATCACCGTGTTGGTCTCGTCGAGGCCCATCTCGTCGAGCACCATGGCGAGCTGCATCATGATCGTGCCGATCCCGCAGCCGGGGCACCAGATGGTCGGGAACAGCTCGACCTTGAGCCGGTCCTTGTAGGTCATCTCGGCCATCACCAGCTCAGGCATGGGTCCCTCGGCTGCCTGCCGTATATACCGTATATACCGATGCACTCGGGGCGCGACTGGCCATCAGCCGACCCCCAGCGGCGCGCGCGGACCCGGCTCGGTGGGCTGGGGCGGGATCGGCGGCTCGGCGGGCCCGCCACCCAGCACGCGCTCCATCCCTGAGCGCACCGCCTCGGCGCTGACCCGCCCGCCGAGCAGCGGCACGCGCTTCACCGGCCGGTGGAGCGCCAGCTCGACCATGTCGGCGTACTGGCCGTCGTTCGCCTCGGCGACCACGATCTCGTCGTAGCGGTCGGCGATGGCGGCCAGCTCATCGGTCAGCATGGGGTGGATGCGGATCGGTCGGAAGAGCGCCACCTCGTCGCGCAGCGGCGCGGCGACCCGCGACACGATCCCGTAGGCGATCAGCAGCGTCTTCGCGTCGACATTCCAGCCGTGCTCGTAGAGCGCGTAGCGCTGCGCCACCTCGAGGTGGCGGTGCTTCGCCGCGTAGAACTGGCGCAGGTATTCGTCGGCGTCGGCGGTGGCCGGCTCGCCGGCGTTGGGCCCGGACTCGTACATCAGCACG
>DASSPJ010000062.1:0-11106 GCA_035699665.1 Candidatus Limnocylindria bacterium | reverse complement strand
AGCGGGCGGTCCAACCGCCGTCGACGTAGACCTCGGACCCGGTCATGAACGTCGCGCCCGGCCCGGCCAGGAACGTGATCACCGACCCGATCTCTTCCGGCCGTCCCCAGCGACCCATGGGGCAGCCGGCGAGGATGGCCGCCTCCATGTCGCCGCCCTTGGCCTGCTCGACCATCGGCGTGTCGATGAAGCCGGGATGCACCGAGTTCACGCGGATCCCCTCGCTCGCGTAGCGGAGTGCCGCGTTCTTCGTCATCAGTCGCACCGCACCCTTGCTGGCGTGGTACGCAATCGATGCGCCGAAGCCGCCGACGGCGCCGAAGATCGAGCTGACGTTGACGATGGATCCTCCTCCGTTACGGCGCATCTCGGGTGCCATGGCGCGCATCCCGAGCCAGACGCCCTTCTGGTTCACGTCGATGACGCGCTGCCAGCCCTCGACCGTCTCCTGCTCGACGTCCTCGAGCGTACCGATGCCCGCGTTGTTGACGAGGATGTCCACGCGTCCGAGACGCTCGGTCGTCTCGCCGGCGAGATGGGCCCACGCCTGCTCGTCGGTCACGTCCAGGTGGCGGTAGAAGGCATCCGCGCCGTCGGCGCACAGGTCGGCGGCGAGCGCCTGTCCCTCATCGTCGAGGACGTCGGCGATCACCACCGCCGCGCCTTCGGCGGCCAGGTGCCGCGCGCTCGCCGCACCGATGCCCCGCGCACCGCCGGTCACGATGGCGACGCGTCCCGCAAGTTGCCTGGTCATCATCGGTCTCCTTCGATTCGTTCCCACGTGAGCATGGGCCGAGGCGGGCCGTGTGGAGCGTGCCAACCGGACCGATGTGTCAGCCCCTTCGGCCCGATCGGGACTCAGCGTGTCCCAGCGAGCTCCTGGAGGAGGCGCCAGTTCGCAAGCCGGTCATCCTGGGTGGCCAGGATCTCTGGGCTCGGGGTCGCGTCCGCGGCGAAGTGGGGGGCGAAGCGGCCCTCGCTCCGCGCGAATGCCAGGAAGTCGATCGGGGTGCCGTCCGGGGCCGTCGCCCAGTCGGCCTTGGGGGCGGGATTGCCCTGCAGGCTGAGCCGCTCAGCCATCGACGGACCACGCCGCGGGTCGTAGGTGAGGAGCGGCCAGGCGCGCGACTCGACCGCCAGCTGTGACTGCCGATTCGACGCGTCATCGCCAATCCCGTGCTCGGGCTGGCAGGGGGTGTAGGCGACCACCACCGCCGGGCCGGGATAGGCATTGGCCTCCATCACCGCCCGGTAGAAGTGGTTGACGTGCGCCGGCGTGGTCTGAGCGACATAGACGTCTCCGTGGGCCATCAGGATGCGGGCCAGCTCCTTGCGCTGCTCCGGCCGCCCGTGCAGGGTGCGCCCGAAGGCGGAGAGCTTGGTGACCTGGCCGCCGAACGATGCGGTCGAGGCCTGCCCACCGGTGTTGGAGTACACCTGCGTGTCGAGGACGAGCACCTTGATGTCGGCTCCCGACGCGACCATCCGCGAGAGCGACTGGAAGCCGATGTCGTACATCGCGCCGTCGCCGCCCACCACCCACAGCCGCCGATCGGCGTGGCCCGCCTGGTCCCAGCGCGCGCGGATGCCCATGGCGTCGGCCGGCCCGTTCTCGAATAGGGAGTTGGTCCACGGCACCAGGTAGGGGTTGAACGGGTAGGTGCTGCCGTAGACGGTGTTGCAGCCGGTGGCGGCGACGATGCCCATCGATGCCGGGCCGTGAACCTGGCGCGTGGCGGCCACGAGCATGCGCAGCGCGGTCGCCTCCCCGCAGCCGGAGCACGAACCTGCGCCGCCCACGTAGCCCAGGGCGTGCTGGCCGAGCATGAGATCGGCAAGGGCCTTCTCGTTCCGGTAGGCATCCGGCGTGACCGGGAGCGAGCGGAAGAAGCGGAAGTCGCGGGCGTACGTCTCGACGGTCGACGCGCCGTCTGCCTCGGCGCCGGCCTTGTCGACCATCTCCAGGGCGTCGTACCCGAGCGCGTGGCAGACCTCGACGCACTCCGCGCAGCCCTTGCAGTGGACCGGGTCGACGAAGATCCCGAACTGCGCGGGCTCGTTGCCGCGCTTCTGCGGGACGCTTGCGTACTTGGTGGTGGTGGCGAAGTGTGCCCGCAGTTCCGCCTCCACCTCCGCCGACCCGTCGGCCGCGGCGGCTATCGCCGGCTCGAGGATCGAGGGTGGCTGCGCGACTCCCAGGATGGCCGTGTCGGGGCAGGCGTTGACGCAGCTCATGCAGCCGACGCACGCCTCGCTGATGAAGGCCGGGATCCGCGGCGCGAGGCCTGAGAAGTCGCGCGTCGCCGCGGTGCCTGGCGGGATGACGCTGCGCGCCACCCCGGCGTCGGCGGGCAGCCCGGCGTCGGCGGTACCGCCACGGTACGCGCCGACGACCACCGAGTTGAAGTCATCGACGTACGCATCGGTGTCGAAGACGACCCCGGCGGTCTGCTGGAGCCGCGCCTCGTGGAGCTCCTTCTCCTCGTGGGCGGCCTTGACCAGCGGCAGCTCGTCGATCGTCACGCGCGCACCTCCGCGGCCATGGCGCCCACCAGGTCGGTGGTCGAGATGATCCCGATCGGGGTCCGGCCGTCCGGAGCGACCACCACCAGGCGATGGACGCGCTCGCGCTCCATGAGCGCCGCCGCGGCCGCGACGTCGGCGTCCTCGCCGATCGTCAGCGCCGGGCTGGTCATGAGGTGCCGGACGCGGAGGCCCGGCCACCGGTCCCACAGCTCCTCGGTGCTGCGCGCGCGGAGCATGTCGGTCTGGCTCACGACGCCGACCAGGCCACCGAGCGCGTCGACGACGGGCAGCCCGTGGACGTGGTGCTCCTGGAGCAGGCGGGCCGCATCGGCGAGTGGCGCGTCGGCGGACACGACGATCGGATCGCTGCTCATGAGCGCGTGAACGGTGGTGGAGCGGGGCATCAGACGGCCTCCAGGGTGCGAACCGGCAGGTGCAGGTCGGCTCCGGCGACGACGGCGGTGACGTCGGTGACGGCGTCGTAGGCGGCCGCCACCACGGCCAGGTTGGCGTCCACCACCGATTGCCCGCGCTTGCCGAAGAAGCGCTCGAGCTGCGGGCGGACGGCGCGCAGGAGCGCGGCACGATCGAACCCGGCGCGGGAGGCGAATGGCGCAATCCGCAGGAACACCCCCGCGAGGGCCACGCCCTGCATGCGCACCGCGAGGTCGGGCCGCGGCGCGTGGCGCAGGGCGAGCGCCGCGGTGTCGAGCGCCCACAGGCGCAGGCCGCGCCGCAGGATCTCCTCCCGGGCCGCAAGCGGCACCGATGCCCAGATCGCCTCGGCGTCGACCAGCGAGGTCTGGACGAAGATGTCGCCCCCGTCGACGAGGCCCGAGAGCGCGTTGCCGTGCCGGAACGCGGCGACGTCGTAGAGAGGGACGAAATCGACGCGGTCCAGCTCGCCATGCTGGCGGATCGGCCCATCGGCGATGGTGAGGTAGTACGTCGTCGGGAGGCCCTTCTTCTCCGAGCCGTACCGCGGATATGCCTGTACGTGGAGGCCGAACAGGTCGCCGACGAGGGTGGCGAGCAGCTTGTTGGTGGTCACCGAGCCGAAGCCGCCGATCGAGTGGCCGCGGAGGCTGTACGCGCCCGGCGGCCGGATGTCGATGGCCGACTTCTCGAGCGCCAGTGGATGGCGGATCCCCAGCACGGCGAAGCGGCGGCGGCGCACCGTATCCGGATCGGCGATCCAGTCGAAGACGGCCGCAATGTCGCCAGCGGCAACGTCACGCGACCCGAGACCCGCCGAGGCCGAAACGACGCGCGGTACGCGGACCCCGTCGGCCGCCAGGTCGGCCAGGGACGCCTTGAGCTCGCGGGTCAGCGGATTGTCGTGCGCCGCGGGCTCGTCGGTGCGCTCGATGACGGCGACCGTGGAGGCGTTTCGCACCGCCTCCCCCAGCTCCTTCGCGGGGAAGGGCCGGAATGCAGTCACGGCCAGGCTGCCGACGCGACGGCCCGCGGCGCGCAGCCGATCCACGACGGCGATCGCCGTGTCGGCGGTGGTGCCCATGGCGACCACGATCTGCTCGGCGTCCTGGGTGCGGTGGGTCGCCACGGCGCCGTAGCGCCGGCCGGTCAGCGCGCTCCAGTCGCGCATCGCCTCGTCGAGGACGCCGGGCAGGCGGTCGTAGAACGCGCGCTGCCCGATCTTGCCCTTCATGTAGGCGTCCTGGTTCTGCACCACGCCGGTCATGAGCGCCTCGTCCGGGGCGAAGTAGTCGCGGATCCGTCCCCGCGGGTCACCGACGAAGCGGCGCAGCAGCTCGTCCTCGGGGCGCCGGACGTTCTCGAGGGTGTGCGTGGTGAGGAAGCCGTCCTGTGCCACGAAGAACGGCGTCTCGCACGTCTCCGCGACGCGACGCGCGATCGCCGTGAGGTCGGCCGCCTCCTGCGCATTGCGGGCAATGAGCATGCCCCAGCCGGCGTCGGCGACTGCCATCAGGTCGTCATGCCCGGCGTGGATGTTGAGCGCCTGGCTCGTCAGTGCGCGGGCACCGACGTGGAAGACGGCCGGCAGCCGCTTGCCGCTGATGACGTGGAGCACCTCCTTCATCAGGACCAGCCCCTGGCCGGCGGTGAAGTTCACGACGCGTCCGCCGGCCAGGGCGAACCCCTCGGCCGCGGTGGCCGACGAGTGCTCCGACTCGAGCTCGAGGAACGAGAGCGGCGTGCCCCACAGGTTCGTGCGTCCGTCGGCCACGGCCGCCTGAAACGCGGCGGCCATGTTGGTCGACGGCGTGATCGGGTAGGCGCACGCACCCTCGGCGATGCGCACCTCCACGTCGGCGATCGCCTCCGAGCCGTCCATGACGACCGGGGCGCCGGGAAACGGCGGACGCGCCGCGGCGGCGCCCCGGTTCATCGGCGGGTCCTCATGACCGCAGCCAGCGGCGGCTCGGGAGTGGCGCAGCTGAAGGCGCGGTGTCGCGCATCCCAGGTCGAGACGAGGTGCCGGCAGGTGACGCAGTCACCCAAGCGGGTCGCCGCCCCTCCGAGGGGGCAGTCGACCAGCACGCCGCGCACGGCGCGCTCAGCGCCGAGACACAGGACCCACCCGGTCGTGTCCGCGTTCGTCATGTCAGCACCGTCCGCCCGCGACATGGCACCACGGTGGCGCGCGGGTGGGATGCCGAGCAGTGCCGTGCGTCACCTCATCGAGTGACCTCCGGCCGTTGGCACCCGTCGCGCCTGCGGCGAGCATCGCGCCAGGGTTCTCGTCATGAGCCCGGACACGAGGAGACAGACCGATGACCACCGCCGTCGAGCTCCGGGTCGGCAACCTCATGACGCTCGACCCGATCACGATCTCGCCCGATGAGCCGGCCCATGAGGCCGAGCGGATCCTCAAGACCTATCGAGTGAGCGGCCTGCCGGTGGTCGACGGCGGCGTGGTGATCGGTGTGCTGAGCCAGACCGATCTCCTGACCGCCCGCTCGAGTGAGCTGATCAGCGGCAACTGGGCGCGGCTCCGCGTCCGGCACCTGATGACGCACCCGGCGATGACGGTCGACGCGACCGCCACGGTGACCGGCGCCGCCCGCCAGATGATCGACCACCATATCCATCGCCTGGTGGTGGTCGACGATGCGGGCGGGGCGATCGGCGTGGTGACCCCGCTGGATCTGCTGCGGGCGCTCCTCGACGAGGCCGACGTCGCCTGACGCCGCCGTTCCGGAGGGCCACCGCTCGGTGAGCTGCCGCGGGACCGACCGGTTGAAGCCGGCCCCGCGGCGTCGTTCAGCGCGCGCCGAGCGGACCGATGATCCCCATGGTCCGGTGGTGAGCCCGTCGGCCTTCGTTCACCTCCATGAAGCCGGGTGCCACCGGGTCGGGCCAAGGGCCGATCGGCACGGCGCTGGGGGCGAGATGGCCCTCAGACGTGGAAGCGGCGTCGCGCCTCGGCGGCCAGCTGGTCGCGGACGTCGGGATGCGCGATGGCGATGAGCGCCGCAGCGCGCTCCCGGATGCTCCGCCCGAAGAGCTCGGCCACCCCGTACTCGGTGACCACGGTGCGGACATGCGCCCGGCTGGTCACGACGCCCGCCCCCTCGGCGAGGACGGCGCTGATGCGCGAGACGGTGCCGCCCGCGGCGGTCGACGGCAGCGCGATGATCGCGCGCCCCTCGGCGGAGAGCGCCGCGCCGCGCATGAAGTCCATCTGGCCGCCGACCCCGGAGTAGAAGCGCGTGCCGATCGAGTCGGCGCTCACCTGGCCGGTCAGGTCGACGGCGATCGCCGAGTTGATGGCCACCATGCGACGAAAGCGCCGGATCACCGAGGTGTCATTGGTGTAGTCGACCGGCCGCATCTCGACCATCGGATTGTCGTCGACGAACCGGTACAGCCGCTGCGAGCCCATCATGAACGCGGTGACGATCTTGCCGCGGTTGATCTCCTTGCGGGCGCCGGTCAGCGCGCCGCACTCGACGAGGTCGAGGACGACGTCGGTGAACAGCTCGGTGTGCACGCCGAGGTCGCGCTTGTCGCGCAGGGCGGCCCCCACTGCCGCCGGGATCGAGCCGATCCCCATCTGGAGGGTCGCGCCGTCGGGAACCATCTCGGCCACGTACTGGCCGATGCGTCGCTCGACCTCGCCGATCGGCGACTCGAGGTGCTCGTACGGCATCTGGTCGACCTCCACCGCCAGGTCGATCTCGTCGACGTGGACGAAGCTGTCGCCCAGCGTCCGCGGCATCGCGGCGTTCACCTGGGCGATCACCGTCTTCGCCGCGCGGGTGGCGGCCAGCGCCGCGTCCACCGAGGTGCCCAGTGAGCAGTAGCCGTGGGCATCGGGCGGCGAGACGTTGATGAGCGCCGCGTCGAGTGGCAACACGCCGCAGGTGAACAGCTCCGGCACGTCCGACAGGAAGACGGGCACGTAGTCGGCGCGGCCGGCGTTGACCGCCTCGCGCGCGTTCGCACCGATGAAGAGCGCCCGGTGGCGAAAGTGGCCGGCCATCTCGGGCGCCAGGTGGGGCGCGGGCCCCTGCGTATGGAAGTGGATCAGCCCCACGTCGTGCAGCTCATCGGCCCGGCCCACGAGCGCCTCGAGGAGAGCGGTGGGAGTGGCGGCCCCGCCGTGCACGAAGACCTGCTGGAGGGACCTGATCCCGGCCACGGCCTCCAGGGGGCTCACGAGTCTCATGGGCGGAGTCTAGGCCGCGGCCCGCGCAAGCGGGTCGTGCCGTTCGTCGCGCGCCCCGGTGACGAACGGCCCTAGGGACCGATCCGTTCGCCGCGGACGATGGCGCCGACGGAGAGGACAGCCATGCACGCCATCGCCACCCGAGAACGATCGCCCCGCGGAGGTCCGTCCCGCGTCGTCCGACGCCCCACGGCGTCGATTCGACCGATCGAGGCGAGCGACGCGGCTGCCCTCTCCGTCTTCTACGCGGCGCTCAGCCCCGAGTCGCGCCGCCGCCGCTTCCTCGGGTCTGGGGTCGGCCTGTCCGACGCGGTGGCAAGCCGCATGGCCGGCGTCGACCACCGCACCGCCGACGGCTATGTGGCGGTGCTCGCCGAGGCCGGGGCATCCGACGGCGAGATCATCGGGCACCTGTGCCTCGAGCCGTGCGGCGAGGGGCTGAACGAGGTCGCCGTTGCGGTCGCCGACCGGTTCCACGGCCAGGGGATCGGGCGGCGGCTGATGCGCGAGGCGGTCGCCTCCGCCCGGCGGCGCGGGCTGCACGGCCTCCGCGCCTCGCTGTTCCACGAGAACACGGCGATGCGCCGCCTGCTGGTCGGCACCGGCGTGCCGGTCACCCGAACCGGCAACGACGGCGCGATCCTGGAGGTGGCACTCCCGATTGGCTGACGCCTGGTGATCAGGCGACCCAGGTCGACGACGGGCGTCGCATGCGCACCAGCTCGGCGAGGACCGCCGGCAGCAGCGCAATGACCGCCACGATGCCCCACTCGATCGCGCTCAGCGGCGACGCGTGGAACGCCTCGGCGAGCGGTGGGACCAGCGGGATCGCCACCTGTCCGGCCACCGCGACGAGGCATGCAACGGCCAGGAACGTGTTGCGCGGCAGCCGATGCAGGGGCGTCGCGAGGCTGCGGTTGGCGTAGGCGCGCACCGCCTGCGCCACGACGAGGGCGGTGTAAGCCACCCAGCGGACGTGCTCGAATGAGCCGGAGAGGGTCAGCATGATCGCGAGCGCGGCGATCGCGCTGAAGCCGCCGGCTCCCGCGATCCGCAGCAGGATCGGCGTGTCGAGCAGCGACCGATCACGCGCGCGCGGCGGTCGACGCATCGCGTCGGGCTCCTCCGGCTCGCGCTCGAAGGCGATCGACGCGGAGACGTCGATGAACAGCTCGAGCCACAGGATCTGGAGCGGGAGGAGCGGCTGCGAGAATCCGGCCAGCGTGGCCACCAGGATGAAGCCGAGCAGCGCCACGTGGGTCGAGACGAGGAAGACCAGGCCCTTCTGGACGTTCGCGACGATCCGGCGACCTCCACGCAGGGCGTCCATGAGCGTCGCGAACGAGTCGTCGCCGAGGACCAGGTCGGACGCCTCGCGCGCGACTGCCGTGCCGCTGCCCATGGCGACGCCCACGTCCGCGTGCTGCAGCGCCGGAGCGTCGTTGACGCCGTCACCGGTGACGGCCACGGTGTGCCCTCCGGCACGCGCTCGCCGCACCAGCCGCAGCTTGTCGGCGGGCACCGCCCGGGCCACGATCCGCAGGCGTGGGAGAGCGGCGTCCAGCCACGCGTCGTCGCGGGCGCGCAGCTCCTCGCCGGTGATCGCCTCGCCGGGCGCGAGGCCGGCCGCATCGGCGATCGCCCCTGCCGTGGCGAGGTGGTCGCCGGTGACCACCAGCGTCGCGATCCCGGCCGCGCGCGCGGTGCCGATCGCGTCCCGCACGTCATCGCGCAGGATGTCGGCGAAGCCGACGAGCGCCACCGGTCGCATCGGTCCGTCGCCATCGGCGGCCGCCAGCAGGAGGAGGCGCCCACCACCGCCGGCCCGCTCGTGCGCCAGCCCGAGCCAGTCGTCGCGCTCGGCAGCGGGAACGTGGCACAGCCGGAGCACCGCTTCGCTGGCGCCGATCGCCAGGCGCCGAGGGGCGGCCCCATCGCGGATCGTGACCTCCGACCAGGGATGGTCGTCGCCGGGGGCGACCGCCTCGACCAGCTCCTCCTGGTCGAGCGCGGGGTCGGCGCCAAGCTCCGCGAGGGCACGGCCGATGGCCGAGCTGAACGACCCGCGGCGTCCGACGGCGGTCCAGGCGTCCTCCTCCGCGCGCAGCGCGTCATACAGGGCGGCACGCCGCGCGTCGCCGGTGAGCGGGCCGTCGGGCCGCAGCACGTCGCTCACCGTGAGCCGGTTGCGGGTCAGGGTGCCGGTCTTGTCGGTGATGATCAGGTCGACCGCGCCGAGGGTCTCCTGCGCCGCCAGGCGCCGGACCAGGACCCCGCGCCGCAGGAGGCGGAACGCACCAAGGCCAAGCACGACCGCCAGCAGGATCGGTGGCTCCTCGGGGATCGCCGCGATCGCGGCGGAGATGCCGGCCAGCAGGCTCACGCCGAGCGTCTCCCCGCGGGCGAGGCCGAGGCCGACGGTGATCAGCACCAGCGACAGCGCGGCCACCAGGAGGATGCGCACGAGCCGATCGAGCTCGCGCTCGAGGGGCGAGCGCCGCGGGTCGCGCGATCCCAGCGCGGTCGCGATGGCCGCGACCTCGGTCGCGGCGCCGGTCGCGGTGACGATCGCCCGCCCCCGGCCGCCGACGATGCTGGTGCCGGCGTACACCATCGAATGGCGGTCGACGATCGCCGCGCCCGGATCGTCGGGAAGCGTCGAGCCGGCCTCCGGGACCGCCTCACCGGTGAGCGTGCTGCGGTCGACCAGGAGGCCGCGCTCGGCGATCAGCCGCCCGTCGGCCGGGACCACGTCGCCGGTGGCGAGCACCAGGACGTCGCCGGGCACGAGCTCGGCGGCCGGGATCTCGAGCGGCTCGCCGTCGCGAACGACGACGGCCCGCGGCGCCGCGGCGGAGCGCAGCTCCTCCAGCGCGCGCTCCGAGCGATAGGCGACCACGACGTCGGCCGCAATGATCGGCACCAGCCCGCCGAGCACGAGCAGCCCGTCGCGCGTCTCGCCCAGCAGCACGGCCCCGATGCCCGCCGCGGTGAGCAGCAGCAGGAACGGCTCGGTGATCGAATCCCACACGGTGTGGAGGAGCGAGGGTCGGCGCGCCGGCTCGATCTGGTTCGGCCCCACCTCGGCGAGGCGGGCCGTCGCCGCGGACCGCGACAGGCCGACGGCGGGATCCACCTCAAGGGCGCCGGCAATGGCAGCCGGCGTGGTGGCATGCGGAGCGGTGATGCGCACGTGACCATCCTGCCCTACCCACGGACCGGCTCGAAGGGCCGAATGGCTGGCGCGGAGGGGCGCTCCGGACCTAGCGGCACGCCTCGCGCGCGGGCGAAGGTCAGCGTGGAAAGGAGTGAACATCATGCGCGTCGTCCTTGGTATCGACGGCTCGGCGCCGTCGCTGATAGCGCATCAACTGCTGCTCGAGGCGAGCTGGCCGCGCCCGCTGGAGGTCGCGCTGGTCGCCACCTACGAGCGACCCATCGATTGGAGCGGCACGATCCCGGTCGTGATGAGCGTCGACGACGAGGAGGCCATGCGCCGTGACCTCACCGACATGCTCGACGGACTCGCCGAGCCGCTGCGCGCGGCCGGCATCGTCCCCGAGCTGGTCGTCCGCGAGGGGAGCGCGGCACACGTCCTGGAGGACGTGGCGCGCGAGCGTCGCGCCGATCTGCTGCTGGTCGGCAACCGCGGCCGCGGGCCGGCGCGCAGCGCGTTCCTCGGATCCGTCTCGGCCAGCCTGGTCGACCACGCCCCGTGCCCGGTCCTCGTGGCCCGGCGCCCGCGCGTCGAACGGCTCCTGCTGGCCACCGACGGCACCTCCACTGCCGACCGGGCGGCGGACATCTTCCTCCGCTGGCGCATCTTCCGGAACGCGCCCGTCGACGTGGTCAGCGTGGCGCCCCATCGTCGCTCGACGGCGGAGACGCTGGTCACGCCGTGGTCGGTGAGCGGCGACCTGCGGGAC
>DASSPJ010000061.1:0-33854 GCA_035699665.1 Candidatus Limnocylindria bacterium | reverse complement strand
CACGTCGGGGTGGTGCTGCTGCGCCAGCTTCCGGAAGGCGCGCTTGATCTCGTCGTCGCTCGCCTCCCGGGAGACGCCCAGGATCTCGTAGTAGTCGCGCTTCACGGCCATCGGTCGGCGATTATACCGATTGGCACTCGTCTATCACGAGTGCCAGCCTGGTGGATATCCCGCCAGCCCATCCACAACAGTGCTGGTCACTTGCACAGTTGCCGGCACCACGCCCTCAGCGCTGACGGACGATCGGCAGGCCGGGCGCAGGCAGCGCTCTGGTAGACCGGCGTGGGGCTGCTCGTCGCAGACCCTCGCGCTGGCCGATCACGTGACGCGTGATCCCGTCCTCCTCGCTCCCCAAGGAGACGGCACGCATGCGCCCGTACCTGACCCTGCGTGTCAGGCATGTGCGGCATGATCGCCTCACCGATGACCGCGCCGCTCGTCCTCTCCCCCGCTCACGCCCGACGGTTCCTGGTACGCCGCCACCTGCTCGCCCCGCCGCGCGGGCTGCCGGCCGAGCCGGCGTCGGTACTGACCGTGATGGACCGGATCGGCAGCCTGCAGTTCGACCCCATCGAGGTGCCCGGCGCGCGCAACCACGACCTCGTCCTGCACGCCCGGATCGCCGGGTACCGCCGCGAGTGGTGCGACCAGTGGCTCTACGGGACGGACCGGCGCCTGATCGAGATGTACAACAAGATGCTCTCGATCGTGCCGATGGCCGAGCTGCCGCACTACGCGCTGGCCTGGGCGACATCGTCGAGCTGGTACAACGACCGCATCCTCGCGGAGCAGCGCGCCGTCGCCGACGCGATCCTCGAGCGCATCCGAAGCGACGGGCCGCTCTCGACCGCGGCCTTCAGGGAGCACGGCCACAGCATCGACTGGTGGTGGGCACCGACCCGCGCCGCCCGCGCGGTGCTGGAGGCGCTCTTCGTCACCGGGCGGGTCGGCATCTCGCGCCGCGAGGGGAGCCGCCGCTACTACGACCTAATCGAGCGGCTGGTGCCCGCCGACCTGCTGGACGAGCGCGAGCCGGAGGAGGAGGCCAATCGCCATCGCCTGCTCTCCCGGTTCCGCGCGATCGGGCTGATGGCGGCCACCGGGCAGGCGGAGCTGTTCGCCGCCACCGGCGCGACGGCCGACCGGCACCGCCGCGTCGCCGAGATGGTCGACCAGGGTGTCCTGGTACCGGTCGAGATCGAGGGGCTGCGGGGCGTGCGCTACGCGCTGGCCGAGGAGCTGCCGATCCTCGAGGAGGCGGAGCACGAGCCGACCCCACCCGGCGTCACGTTCGTCGCGCCGCTCGACCCGCTGATCTGGGATCGCCGCCTCATGCGCACCCTCTTCGCGTTCGACTACATCTGGGAGATCTACACCCCGGCCGCCCGGCGCCGCTTCGGCTACTACGCGCTGCCGATCCTGTTCGGTGACCGGCTGGTGGGGCGCATCGAGCCGCGCCGCGAGAAGGCGAGCCCGGACCTCCAGGTGCTCGGGATCTGGTTCGAGGCGGGCTTCAGACCGATGGAGGAGCCGCACTTCGTCCCCGCCCTGGGGACCGCGATCGAGGCGTATCGGCGCTTCGTCGGCGGGCGCCGGGTGACGTGGCCGCGCAGCCGGGCCGGCCGCGAGATCGCCGGCGCGCTGCGACGGCTCGGCTAACCCGGGTCCGCGAAGTCGACGATCAGCGGGGCGTGGTCGGAGGGGACGCCCGGATACGTCGACGGCTTGCGCGCATCGCGGTCCCGCTCCGCGGACAGCGCCCGCGCGGCCAGCGCCCGGGTCACGTACACGTGATCGATCCGCATCCCGAAGTTCTTGTGGAAATGGCCGGCCCGGTAGTCCCACCAGGAGAAGAAGCCCGGCTCGGGGTGGAACTGGCGCACGACGTCGACCATCCCCCACTCCCGCAGCCGCGCCACCGCCTCGCGCTCGCGAGGCGACACGTGGGTCGCGCCGTGCACCGCGTTGACGTCCCACACGTCGATGTCCTCCGGTGCCACGTTGTAGTCGCCGCAGATCGCCAGCTCGGTGGCCGGGTCGTTGTCGTCGAGCCACGCCGACAGCCGTGCCAGCCAATCGAGCTTGGCGAGGTAGAACTCCGAGTCGACCACGCGTCCGTTGGGGACGTAGATGCTCGCCACGCGGACGCCGCCGCAGGTGGCGGCCAGGAAGCGCCCGCCGTCATCGGTCCAGCCGTCCGCGGCCGGCAGGCCGGCGGTCACCTCCTCGAGACCGATGCGCGACGCGATGGCCACCCCGTTCCACTGCCCCTGCCCGTGATGCGCGACGTCGTAGCCGAGCGCCTTGAAGTCGAGCAGCGGCACGGCGTCGTCGGCGAGCTTCGTCTCCTGGAGGCACAGGATGTCGGGCCGATGCCGCTCGGTCCACGCCAGCACCCGCTCCAGGCGGGCCTTTAGCGAGTTGACGTTCCAGGTCGCGAGACGCATCGGTCTAACCATACCGATACGGACCGTCTCGCGACCGTCGCGCGCCTAACGCTCATGAGGTGCACCGTATCCAGACGCCGCGTGCCGTCATCCCCGCTAACGCTCACGTGGCGGGAATTGGCACGTGCCGGTCGCCTTCCCGCCCGGATACCTCGCATGCGGTGAGCATTACGCCTGGTCCGGCCGGCGCGGAGCCGGATAGCGCTCGCCTCGTGAGGGTTACGCTGCGGGCTGGCGCGCTGCGCTCGAGGGAAGCAGGGCCGACGGAGACGGTGCGACCCGCCGGGCACCGATGCGCGACTATCCTTGGGCTCATGATCAGAGAGTTCCGCGAGTTCATGGTGCGCGGCAACGTCGTCGACCTGGCGATCGCCGTCGTCATCGGTGCCGCCTTCGGCGCCGTCGTCACCTCGTTCGTGGGCGACGTGCTCACGCCACTGCTCGGCCTGGTGGGAGTCCCCGACTTCGCCAGCGCGTCGTTCACCGTCGGCGATGCCGAGGTGCGCTACGGGCTCTTCCTCAACGCACTGATCAGCTTCGTGCTCGTGGCGCTGGCGATCTTCCTGTTCATCGTCAAGCCGATGAATGCGCTCGAGGCGCGCCGTCAGCGCGGCAGCGAGCAGACGCCGACCACCAAGACGTGCACCGAGTGCGCCTCGGAGATCCCGGCCGCCGCGCGTCGCTGCCCGTTCTGCACCCAGCCCCAGGGCTGAGCTGCACCGGCTCGGGCGCGAACCGTCGGATTTCTCACCGGGTGAGCGTGGCGCTCACCCCATGCGCATGTGGACGGTTCGACCATCGCATGGCCCACGAGCCGGCGGCGTGATGGCCGCCGGCTCGTCATCGGTGCCGCGGGGAGGAGGTCAGACTTCCTTGTACTCACCCTCGATCGTCTCGCCC
This sequence comes from Candidatus Limnocylindria bacterium, assembly GCA_035699665.1. Lineage (GTDB taxonomy): Bacteria > Chloroflexota > Limnocylindria > QHBO01 > QHBO01 > JAICQM01. The sequence continues at coordinate 30,507 of DASSPJ010000061.1, read as the reverse complement.
TCCTCCTCGGCCGGGGCCTCGGCCGCAGCGTCGCCACCGGCGGCGCCATCGGTCCCGTTGCCGTCACCGGGGGTGCCGCTGGCCTCGTAGGCCTTGGTACCGACCCGCTGCAGCACCTCGGTGAGCTGCGACTTGGTCGAGTCGATGGCGCCGGCGTCGGTGCCCTTGAGGGCCTCCCTGGCCGCCTCCATCTTTCCCGTGAGCTCGGTCTTGTCCTCGTCGGAGAGCTTGTCGCCCAGGTCGGCGACGAGCCGCTCGGCCTGGAAGACGAGGGCGTCGGCCTCGTTGCGCGACTCGGCCTGGCGCCGCTTCTCGGCATCCTCGGTGGCGTGCTCGGCGGCCTCGCGGACCATGCGGTCGACGTCGTCCTTGGAGAGCATCGAGGAGGCCGTGATGGTCACCTTCTGCTCCTTGCCGGTCGCCTTGTCCTTGGCCGCCACGTTGAGGATCCCGTTCGCGTCGATGTCGAACGTGACCTCGATCTGCGGCACGCCGCGGGGAGCCGGGGGAATGCCGTCCAGGCGGAACGTCGCCAGCTTCTTGTTGTCGCCGGCCATCTCGCGCTCGCCCTGGAGCACGACGATGTCCACGCTCGGCTGGTTGTCGGACGCGGTCGAGAAGATCTGGGTATGGGAGGTGGGGATGGTCGTGTTGCGCGCGATCATCTTGGTCGCCACCCCACCGAGCGTCTCGATGCCCAGCGTCAGCGGGGTGACGTCGAGGAGCAGGACGTCCTTCACCTCGCCGCCCAGCACGCCGGCCTGGATGGCGGCACCCACCGCCACCACCTCGTCGGGGTTGACACCCTTGTGCGGCTCCTTGCCGCCGAACATCTTCTTGACCGCCTCGATCACCGCCGGCATGCGGGTCATGCCGCCGACGAGGATCACCTCGTCGATGTCACCAGGCTTGAGGTTCGCGTCGGCGAGCGCCTTGCGGACCGGCTCCTCGGTGCGCTTGATCAGGTCGGCGACGAGGTCCTCGAGCTTGGCCCGCGTCAGGCTCATCACCAGGTGCTTCGGCGTGCCCGACGCGTCGGCGCTGATGAAGGGCAGGTTGATCTCGGTCGAGGTGGTGCTCGACAGCTCGATCTTCGCCTTCTCGGCCGCCTCCTTGAGGCGCTGCAGGACGATCCGATCCTTGGAGAGGTCGATGCCCTGGTCGGCCTTGAACTCGGACATCAGCCACTCGATGATCCGCTGGTCGAAGTCGTCGCCACCGAGGTGCGTGTCGCCGTTGGTCGAGCGCACCTCGAAGACGCCCTCGGACAGCTCGAGGATGCTGATGTCGAACGTGCCGCCGCCCAGGTCGTAGACCGCGATCTTCTCGTCCTTGGTCTTGTCGAGGCCGTAGGCCAGGGCGGAGGCGGTCGGCTCGTTGACGATCCGCTTCACGTCGAGGCCGGCGATGCGGCCGGCATCCTTGGTCGCCTGACGCTGGGTGTCGTCGAAGTAGGCCGGGACGGTGATCACCGCCTCGGTCACCTTCTCGCCGAGGAACGCCTCGGCGTCGGCCTTCAGCTTCTGGAGGATCATCGCGCTGATCTCCGGCGGGCTGTACTCCTTGCCGTTGGCCAGCTTGACGATGACGCCGTCCGACTTGGGATCCTTGATCACCTCGTACGGGACGAGGTCCTTGCTGCGCTGCACCTCCGGGTCGTCCCAGCGACGGCCCATGAAGCGCTTGATGGAGAAGACCGTGTTCTCCGGGTTGGTGATCGCCTGCCGCTTGGCGACCTGGCCGACCAGCCGCTCGCCGCTCTTGGCGATGGCCACGACCGATGGGGTGATCCGGCCACCCTCGGCGTTGGTGATCACCTGGGGCTCGCCGCCCTCCATGGCGGCGACCACCGAGTTGGTGGTCCCCAGATCGATGCCGATGATCTTGCTCATGTGCTGATTACTCTCCTCGCGGGGCCGATGCTGGCCTCGTCAGTGGTGCGATTGCGGGTTGTTGGCGACCTTCACCATGGACGGGCGCAGGACCCGGTCACCGAGCCGATAGCCGCGCTGCAGCTCCTCGATGACGGTGTTGTCGGGATGGTCGGCGGTCGGCTCGTGGACGACCGCCTCGTGCAGGTTGGGATCGAATGGCTCGCCCAGCGCCTCGATGGGCGAGACGCCCTCGGCCTCGAGCACGCCGCGCAGCTTGCGCTCCACCAGGCGGACGCCCTCGACCCAGCCCTCGTGGGCATCGGGCGGGACGCTGGCCAGGGCGCGGTCGAAGTCATCGAGCACGCTGAGCAGCCTGCCGATCAGCGCGGTGGCGCCGAGCTGCGCCACGGCGGCGCGCTCCTCATCGGTGCGTCGCTTGTAGTTGGCGAAGTCGGCGGCCGAGCGCTGCCAGTTGTAGGTCGCCTCGTCGGCACGGGCCTTCGTCTCCTCCAGCTCGCGCGTCACGCGCTCGAGCTGCTCGAGGAGCTCGATCCGCGACGGGGTCGGGATGGCGTCGATGCGCTCCTCGGCCCGCGTGCGGGAACGATGGCGGCGGGGCTCGCCGTTGGTCGGTTGGTCAGTCATGGGTCTCCGTGGGCTGGTTGGTGACCAGCTCGTTCATGAGCGTCGAGAGGTAGCGCACCGTGGGGATGGCGCGCGGGTAGGGCATCCGCGTCGGCCCCAGCACGCCGAGCAGGCCGAGTGCCCGGTCCGGCGCGCCGTACGGGGCGAAGACGAGGCTCACCTCGTGCATCGCGTCGTTGGTGTTCTCGCGACCGATGATCACGTGGACCCCGCCGCGGCGTGCGATGACCGGGAAGAGCTGCTCCAGAAAGTCGGAGCGCTGGATCGTCTCGAGGATCGAGCGCAGCTTGCCGCCCGACGTGAACTCGGGCTGCTCCAGCACGTTCATGATCCCGTCGGTGAAGACCTCGCCCAGCGACACGCCGTCCGACTCCTCGAGCAGCGTGCTGACGACGCCGCCGACGTACGCGGCCAGCGGCGACACGCGCCCGAGGCGGCGTCGCGCCTGCGGCGCGGTCAGCCCGGCCAGGTCCGCATTGAGGGTCAGGGCCACCGCGTCAAGGTCGGCCTGCCCGGGAGCGCCCTCGGGCCCGCCGGCCCGGTCCACGGCGGTGCGGTCGAGCCGGCGCTGGACCACCTTGCCGTCGGCCAGCACGAGCACCGCCAGGCGCTGCCCGTCGCCGAGCTGCACGAGCTGGAGGTGGCCGTACTTGGCGCGGCGAGCGCGGGCCGGGGTGACGACGGAGGCGGAGCGGGTCGTCGCGGCGAGGATCGAGGCGGCCAGGCGCAGCCACTCGTCGGTCGTCAGCTGCACCTGCGCGAACTGGTGGCGAATCATGAGCTGATCGGCCTGATCGAGCGACGACTCGCGCATGAGCGACTCCACGTAGACCCGGTACCCCAGGTCCGACGGAACGCGCCCGGCGCTGGTGTGCGGGTGCCAGAGCAGGCCCATCGCCTCGAGATCGGCCATCGCGCTGCGCACCGTCGCGGAGCTGACGGGCAGCGCGTAGCGCGCCACCAGGGCCTTCGACCCGACCGGCACGGCCGTCAGGAGATAGTCCTCGACGACGGCGCGAAGGACGCTGCGCTGACGCTCGGTCAGCTCGATCTGCTCGTTGGGGCGCTCGCTGCGCTCGACCATGGATTCCTCCCGGTTAGCACTCTAAGGTCGAGAGTGCTAACGACGATGTTGGAGGATGGTACCGCTCCCGTCAGACCGATGTCAACGGGACGCGGCGAGCGTCCGGGAGGAAGCCCAGCAGCGCCTCGTTGGCGAGCAGCCGGCCCGCCGCGGAGAGGCGCACGAGGTCCCCCTCCACCTCCAGCAGGCCGCGCTCGAGGCCCTCTGCGACTCCCCGGTCGAACTGCCGCGCCGCTCCCTCACCCAACTCGGCCTCCAACGCCGCGCGTGGCACGCCGGCGACCCGTCGCAGCCCCAGCGCGACGGCCTCGAAGGCGCGTGCGCCGTCGTCCAGCTCCTCCTCGCCTCCGAGCGGCCGCTCCCCCGCCGCCACGCGCTCGAGGTAGCCGTCGAGGTCGCGCCGGTTCCACGAGCGGTGCGAGGCGCCGTCGTACGAGTGCGCGCCGGCGCCGAGCCCGATGTACGCGCGCCGCGCCCAGTACGCGGCGTTGTGGCGCGACTCCCGCCCTGGGCGCGCCCACGAGCTGAGCTCATAGTGGTCGTATCCGGCGGCGGCGAGCAGCTCCTCGGCGAGCTGGTACTGCGCGGCCGCCAGGCCATCGTCCTGGCGCGCCTCCAGGCGCCGGCGCCAGCGCAGGGCGCCCGGACGAGGTGCGGCCGCCCACGCGTCGGGCGCCAATGACAGCTGGAGGGCGTAGCAGCTGAGGTGGTCGGGCATCGGGTCCAGCGCCAGGGCCCGCTCGAGGCCGTCGCGCCACTCGTCGAGCGACTGGCCGGGGATACCGTAGATGAGGTCCACGCTCACGTTGTCGAACCCACCGGCGCGCGCGCCGCGGTACGCATCCCGCGCCTCGTCCGCCGTGTGCCCGCGTGCGAGGGCCACCAGGTCGGCGTCGCGCAGCGACTGCACGCCCAGGCTGATGCGCGTGATCCCCGCTGCCCGCAGCGCGGCCCAGTCCGGCCGCTCGCGCGCGCTGGGGTTCGCCTCCAGCGTGACCTCCTCGACCGCCGTGCGGCCGCTCCATCGGTCCATGGCGGCGCGGACCAGACGTGCCACCGCGTCAGCGGGAAGCAGGGACGGTGTGCCGCCGCCGAAGTAGATCGTGCGCAGCTCGCCGGGCGCCGGGCGCAGGGCCAGCTCGCCCACCAGCGCATCGACGTAGCGCGGGATCGTCCCGCGTCGCCCGCCCACGGTCACGAAGTCGCAATACGCGCAGACGAGGCGACAGAAGGGGACGTGGACGTACAGGTGATCAGGTTGGCGGGACACGTTCCGATATCTCGTCGAGGTGGCGCGTGACCGCGCGCTCCGGAGCGGAATCCCCGGAATGTCGCGGGCCCTCACGCGTGAGCCGCGCCCTGGGGCGCGCCCCGTGCGCGGCCGCCGACGATATATCGGCAACCTGGCGCGCCACCGCCCGCTCGGGCGCGATTCCTCCGATGCATCGGAGCTGCCGAACTGCTCAGATGGGACGCTGGCGCAGCCGGCCTCCGGCGAAGGCGAAGAAGGCCATGCTCACCGCGAAGTGGCCGACGATGGCCGGGATCACCGAACCGGCGTACAGCGTCGCCAGTGCGGCGGCGTAGCCGAGCAGCACCGAGCCGCCGAGGAAGTACCAGTCGCGCTCCTGCCACAGCCGGCGGTGCGCCAGCCCGTAGACCAGCGCCTGGACGATGAGCGCCAGACCGGTGTCCACGCGGGCGAACATGAGCATCCCGAAGACGATCGAGCGGAACTGGATCTCCTCCGCGATCGCGTTCATCAGCGCCCCGACGATGCGGTCGGGCAGCAGCTGCGACGGGAGCGGCAGGATGCCGCCATAGCGGAGGTAGGCGAGCCCGGCAGCGTTGATGAGCGCCACCGCCACGAAGAGCAGCATCACCGGCAGCGCGACGTCGGGATCGCCGCCGGTGAGGAAGAGCTGGCGTCGCCCATCGGGCAGGATGAACGCGATGCCGACCGCGAAGACCAGCACCAGCGCGTAGTAGCTCGCCGGCCCCAGCCAGTTCGATCGGTAGCGGAAGTAGTCGGAGCGCACGATGCGGTCCGAGTCGAAGCGCAGCAGCACCAGGAACAGGGTCAGCCCCAGGGCGATCGCCAGGCGCAGCGACTCGAAGAAGCTCACTACACGCTCTCGTTCATGCGCAGCACGGCGAGGAAGGCCTCCTGCGGGATCTCGACCGATCCGATGCGCTTCATGCGGGCCTTGCCCTCCTTCTGCTTCTCGAGCAGCTTGCGCTTGCGCGTGATGTCGCCGCCGTAGCACTTGGCGAGCACGTTCTTGCGCATCGCCCGAATCGTCTCGCGGGCGATGATATGCGAGCCGACCGCCGCCTGGACCGGGACTTCGAACATCTGGCGCGGGATGAGCTCCTTGAGCTTCTCCACCAGCCCCTTCCCCGACCGGTAGGCGTTGGACCGATGGACGATCAGCGAGAGGGCGTCGACCGGCTCCCCGGCCACCAGCACGTCGAGCTTGACGAGGTCGCCCGGCCGGTAGCCGAGGTACGCGTAGTCGAGGCTGGCGTAGCCGGAGGTGCGGCTCTTGAGCAGGTCGTAGAAATCGATGATCAGCTCGCCGAGCGGGATCTCGAAGTGCAGGTTCACCCGCCGCTCGTCGAGGTACTCCATGTGGACGAACGTGCCGCGGCGGGTGGTGGCCAGCTCCATGATCGCGCCGATGTAGTCGGTCGGCGAGATGATCTGGGCGCTGACCCACGGCTCGCTGATGGTGTCGATCTCGCCGGCGTTCGGCATCGCGGCGGGATTGTCGACGATCAGCTCATCGGTCCCGTGCTCGAGGCGCACGCGGTACTCGACGCTCGGGGCGCTGGCGATGAGATCCATGTCGAACTCGCGCTCCAGGCGCTCCTGGACGATCTCCATGTGCAGCAGTCCCAGGAACCCGCAGCGGAATCCGAAGCCCAGCGCGACGCTCGACTCCGGCTCGTACACGAAGCCGGCGTCGTTGAGGTGCAGCCGGTCGAGCGCGTCGCGCAGCAGCGGGTAGTCGTCGCCGCGGACGGGGTAGATGCCTGCGAAGACGAGCGGCAGCGGCTCCTTGTAGCCGGGCAGCGGCGCGGCGGCGGGACGGGCGGCCGAGGTCAGCGTGTCGCCCATCCGCGCGTCGCGGATGCTCTTCAGCCCGGTCGCCACGTAGCCGACCTCTCCGGCGGTGAGGGTCCGCGTCGCCACCGGGCCGGGCCGGAAGTAGCCGAGCTCCAGGATGTCGCTCTCGACCCCGGTCGCCATGAACCGGATCCGCTCGTGGTCGTGGAGCGTGCCGCTCGCGACGCGGACGTAGGCCACCACCCCCTTGTACGGGTCGTAGTGGCTGTCGAAGACGAGCGCCCCCAGCTCAGCGGCGGGGTCGCCCGGCGGGGGCGGCACGCGCGCCACGATCGCCTCGAGGATCTCCGGCACGCCGGTCCCCTCCTTGGCCGACGCGAGGATCACCTCCTCGCGCGGGATGGCGAGGGCGTCCTCGAGCTCGTCCATCACCATCGCCGGGTCGGCGCCGGGGAGGTCGATCTTGTTGATGACCGGGATGATGACCAGATGCTGCTGCATGGCGAGGTGGACGTTGGCCAGCGTCTGGGCCTCGATCCCCTGGCTCGCGTCGACGACCAGGATCGCTCCCTCGCAGGCCTGGAGCGAGCGGCTCACCTCGTAGGTGAAGTCGACGTGGCCCGGGGTGTCGATGAGGTTGAGCGCATACGCCTGGCCGTCGGCGGCGTCGTAGTGGAGGCGCACCGCGCGCGCCTTGATGGTGATCCCCTTCTCGCGCTCGAGGTCCATCGAGTCGAGCACCTGGGAGGTCATCTGACGCGGGTCGATGGTATGCGTCGCCTCCAGCAGCCGGTCGGCGAGGGTCGACTTTCCGTGGTCGATGTGCGCGACGATGCTGAAGTTGCGGATGCGCGCCGGGGGGATCACGAGGCGGAAGTCTACGCGACGTCGCTACCATCCACCCGAGTGCAGGGCCTGACCGTCTGGACCGATGCGCGCTGGCGCGCGAGCTTCGCGGGCTGGATCGACGACGCCCTGCGCGAGGCCGGAGAACGGCGCGTCTCCGACCCCGACGAGGTGCACCTGCGCCCGTGGTCGGTGGTCTGGCGCCTGCGGACCGATGCGGGGATCCGTTTCGCCAAGGCGGGCGCGACCTGCCAGGCGCACGAGCCGGCGCTGCTCGCCCACCTGGCGACGCTCGACGCGTCGGTGGTGCCCGAGCTGGTGGCGCGCGACGACGATCGCGGCTGGTCGATCACCGTCGACGGCGGGCGCCGCGCACGGGATCTCGAGGATCGTGACGCGGTGCTGGCGATCCTGGAGGCGGCGCTGCCGCGCTTCGCCGCGCTCCAACGTGCGGCCTCCACCGCCGTGGCGCGGATGCTGACGATGGACGTGCCCGACCGGCGCCCCGCCGCCGTCCTGCCGGCGCTCGCCGCGCTCCTCGATGACCCGGCCTCCCTCGCCGGCGACGATGAGGCGCTCACCGCCGCCGAGCGTGGAGAGCTGATCAGCCTGCTGCCGCGCCTCAGCGATGCGCTCGCCGAGCTGGCCGCCGGACCGATCCCGCCCTCGATCGAGCACGGCGACCTTCACGACGCGAACGTGTACGTCGACCACGGTGGACGCGTGTTCGACTGGGGCGACGCCACGGTGGCCCACCCGTTCGCCTCGCTGCTCATCGTGGACGTGGCCCTGGAGAACCGCTTCGGGCTGGCGGGCGATGCGCCGGAGGTGCGGCGCCTGCACCGGGCGTACCTGGAGCCGTGGACGGCACTGGCGCCGATGGCCGACCTCGAGCGCCTCGCGCGCGAGGCGATGCGGCTGGGAGGCGCATCCAAGGCGCTCGGCTGGGTGTCGATGCTGACGCTCATGCCACCCGGCGAGGTGGCCGAGTGGCGCGACGCGCCGTCGATCTGGCTGCGCGACCTGCTGGAGGCACTGCGGGCCGGCGCTGCCGGCCCATCGGCCTAGCTGCGGGCGAATCCGCGCGGGATGCCGGTGACCGACCTGGGTCGGGCGTCAGGCGCCGTCAGCCTGCTGCGTCGACGGTCGCGTACTTCCAGACGCGCTCGAGCACGTAGGACCCGTCGCCTTCGGGGTCGAGCAATGCCGGTCGCGCCTGGAGGATCTGAACGGTTGGATGCAGCCGCACGTTCACGAGCTCGGTGCCACGGAAGGCCAGGTCGATGATGATGCCCTCCTGCGTCTCCTGCCACCATCCCTGCCCGAACATGTAGTTGCCGGGGCTGACCAGGACCACGTTCCAGCCGTCCGGGTCCTGGCGGACCAGCAGCGGGCCGGCCACGTGGGTGCCGGAGCCGATGACGTGGTCGCAGCCGGCCGCGTCGAACCAGCCGAGCTGTTCGACCTGCGCTGGCCACAGGTCGTCGTGATACTCCGCGCCTCCCCACCACTGCGGGGCACAGATCACGATGTCGGCGCCGCCGTCCCTGGCTCGTTGGACGCCGGCATCGATGTTCTCCTCCGTGATCCAGGCGACGCCGGGCGTGCCGGGAGCGGCGACGGTCGCCCCGGGAACGTCGTTGAAGGCGACGAGGCCGACGGTCAGGCCCGCCACGTCGACGAAGACGGGCTCGAGCGCCTCGTCGAGATCCATGCCGAGGCCAGTCTGCGGGAGGCCGTACCGGTCCAGCAGGTCGAGCGTGGACCGGATCCCGGTCACGCCGCGATCGCTCAGGTGATTGGCGGCAAGATAGAGCGCGTCGAGGCCGAGGGTCTCCTGCCACTCGTGGATGATCGCTTCCGGCACTGACAGGGAGACCGAGGTTCCGGTGGCCGGCTGCCACTGATCGTCGGGCAGGATGGGGCACTCGTGGTCGGCGATCGCCACGTCGGAGCGTTTCACGATGGCCGACGTGACACCCTCGTTGCCGGTCTCGACCGGATTGACCGGATACTGCGGGCCTTGGGGTGGGAACGGGGGTGGATCCGGCTGGTCGACCTCCGCGGGTCCGGTGTACTCGGCCGTTCCCCCATTGAAGGCCCAGTGCCATCCCTTGCCCAGTGTCACGGTCTGGTGCGCAGCCCCACGGTCTGCGCACAGGCTGCCCAGGTTGGTCAGCGTCCAGACATCGGACGCGTCGTGCGCAGCCCAGTCGATATCGAATGCCGGGTCGTCGGGCATGGCCGCGCCGATGATGGGATAGGGCAGCGCGCGCGCCGCGGGGTCGCCGAAGAGATCCGGTCCGAACAGGCCGAAGGGCCCGTCGCCCGCGATGCGCAGGACCTTGGTGACCGGCTCGACCAGCGCCGGAGGCAGCAGGGCCACCCGGGTCTGGTCGGCCTGGAGCATGGCGGCGATCTCGTCCGCCGCGGTGCATGCCGCGGTCGTGGCCAGCTCTGGTTCCTCCACGGTCACGCCGCAGGGCAGCGTCAGCTCGTCGGCCCCCGCCAGCGCCACCAGCTCGTCGACCGTGATGGCCGGCTTGAGGTTGGTGATGCCGGTGACGACGGCGAGGGGGAAGGCCACCGGCACCACCGGGGTCGGCGAAGGACTGGCCGTGGACGGGGGCGAGGCGAGCTCCGTCGAACCTGGTCCGGAGGCCACCGGCGTCGGGTTGACGCTGCCACACCCGGCCACGACGGCCGCGACGGCAAGCAGCGCGCCGCGTCGGAGCCCCATTCGGATCTGCATGACGATATGGTAGGCGGCGATCACCCATGCATTTACCCCCTGGCGTCAGCCCGCTCAGCCTGGAACCGCAGCGCCGCGCGCGGCGGATGGCGCGATGCCTGTCACGCCTCGTCGCCGCCGCCATGCTCGTCGTCGCGGTGGCCGTGCCGTCGAGGACCGCTGCGGTCGGTCCCCTGCCGGAGTGTCGGCTGGACGACATCCTGACCGTCCCCCGCGACTACGACAGCTGGAACGTGACGCTCGTCGACTGGCTGCTGAGGGTCGAGGACGACTACGTCCCGCCCGACCTGGTGCACGTCAGCGAGGCGGGCATCGCCGGCGGCGGATTCATTCGGGCGGTGGCCGTCGAGGACCTGCGCGCCATGGCGGAGGCGGCTGCCGCGGCCGGCAACCCGATCGGGGTCTGGAGCCCGTACCGCAGCTACGAGGAGCAGGTCCGCATCTACAACGCCTACGTGGCCCTGGACGGCGTGGAGGGTGCGAGCACGTACTCGATGCCACCTGGCCACTCGGAGCACCAGCTCGGCCTGGGGGTCGACTTCATGTCGGCCGGCGGCGGGAATCCGCTCATCGGCGACTGGCGGACGACCCCGGCGGGCAGTTGGATGGCCGAGAATGCCTGGAAGTTCGGGTGGGTCATGAGCTACCCCCTGGACCCGGACTGGCAGGTCGGTGACGACCTCTGGTCCGACCGGATCTGCTTCACCTACGAGCCGTGGCACTACCGCTATCTGGGTCGCGAGACCGCCGCCGCGGTGCATGAGTCCGGGCTGACGATCCGAGAGTATCTGTGGCAGCACCACACGATGGTCGATCCCGAGACCGGCCTGCCGCTACCGACCGCGACGCCGACGCCCAGCCCAACCCCGAGGTCGACGCCAACCCCCACGGCCACCGCATCTCCCACGCCGAGCCCCCCGCCGGCCGATCCTTCCCCCGATCCGTCTGCTCCCAACGCCTGGCTGGGGCTCGGGATGCCTGTCGCGGCCGCGCTCGCACTGGGCGGCCTCGCCCTGCTGGCGGCGGTCGTGGTTGCCGTTCGAGGACGATCGCGTCGGTAGCTGGCGATGGCGTGACGCGACCGCGCTCGGTGGCGGTCCGCCGCGCGTCCGGAGCTAGGCGGGATCCGGGGTGTCGGCTGGCGCTGCGGGCCGAGGGCCGACGCGAACGACGCCGTCGACGGTCCGATACGGGCTGAAGAAGGTGTTCTCGTGGAGCAGGGTGCCGTTCGCGTCGTAGACCCGGCGGGTGACGCTGACGTTCATGCCGTCGTGCGGCGACTCATCACGCACCGAGGTGCCCGGCGCCAGGCTGGGGTCGACGATGGTCGTGTCGCGAGCGGCACGGGTGTTGGTGACGTACGGGGCGCTGAGATTGACGGTGCGTCCGTTCGGGACGCCCCACAGGTCGAAGCGCACGAATCCATCCGCCGCGTAGGCGCGAATGAGGATCGGATCGGGCGTGTCGTTCTGGAACGTCATGTCGGTGACGTACGTATCGGTCCGCAGGACGGTCGCATCCAGGCCCAGCGGGTAACGCGAGATGTAGTAGGAATGGTTGGTGCGATCGCCGATCCGGAGGCCCGCCCGCAGGGCGGCGTTGAAGATGGTGGTCGAGGTGGAGCAGATCCCGCCGGCGAGGGCGCCGGTGGGATTGCTGCGGCCGTTGATGATGACGCCCCCGTAGCCATAGCCCCGCGCGGTGGACACTTCACCGATGCTGCCCCAGAAGCTGAACCACTCGCCGGGAGCCAGGAGGCGCCCGTCGATGTCCCAGGCCGGGATGCTGATGTTGGCGCCCCAGTAATTGGCGATGCCGGGGGCGTAGTAGGTGGTCCACGTGCTGATCCGCGCCATGCGCGGCAGGGCGGCCTCGGCCGTGGCGGTGGTCAGCGACGGCTCGGTGACCGATGTGGCAAGGACCATCGAGGGGACGGTCGCGCCGGTGGCGCGCTCGCGCAGCGCCTCGCCGAGGGCGGCGAGGGACGCGTCCACGTCCAGCTCGCGACCGGTCACCCCGGCGATGACCCCGGTCGGTCCGCCGGTGCCGAACGAGAAGGCCGCGTCCCGCGGCTCGCGGTCGACCTGCTCGGCCAGCGACGCGATGAGCGTCTCGGCGGCCGACTCGTCGAGCGACGCGCGGTACGTGCCCGCGGCGACCCCGAAGCGCACCACGCTGGCGAGCTGCTGCGTGGTGAGGGCGAGCGGCTCCTCGTCTGCGCCGAGCTCGAGGGCCAGGTCGCTGCCCGCCATGGCAGTGGCGGCGTCCGCCGCGCTCGACGCGGCCGCGGTGGCGACGCGCGGCGGACGCGTCACCGTCGACAGCTCGATGGTGATGTCGCCCGGGTCCGTCGTGGCGAGCGCGGCCCCGAGGGAAGCGCTGATCTCGCGCGGGTCCAGGCGTCGCCCGTCCACCGCCGGCGTGACGACGAACGCGCCGTCCTCCAGCGCGACGCTGGCATCCGAAGGCGCGTTGCTGAACTGGAGTGCCAGGCGAACTGCCGCCGCGCTGAGGGCGTCAGGATCGTAGGCGTGCACGATGGCCGGCAGGCTGGTGGGGGCGATGACCGCGTGCAGGCGTGCCCCGCTGGTCGTCAGCGGGTCACCGTCGCGGCCGATCGCGTATGCCGCGGCCACCATCTGGTCAACCTCGTAGCCGCGGCCCAGCTCGGCGAAGGAGACGGACGCCGGCGTTCCGTCGACCACGATCGTGGCGGTGCCGGCATCGAGGGCCGGGAGGCCGGCGGTGAGCGCCCCGGCGGCCGCCGCGTGGTCCAGCCCACCGAGCTCGACGCCGCCGACGGTCACGCCGGGCAGGACGCGGCCGCTGCTGGCGACCCCGATCGCGGTCGCGGCGCCGACGAGGAGCACCAGCCCCATCGAGAGCGTGGCGACGAAACCGAGCAGGGCGCCGCGCGGGCCAGCAACCCGGCGGAAGATGGCGCGCGGCGAGCGAAGGGCGGTGGTGGTCATCGGCGGTGTGGCGTGCTCCGTGGGCGCTGCGGTGAACGTGAGCTGGGCGCGAGCGCGGAGCTCCTCCCCTGGTATCGGACGCCGTGACCCGGCGCGGTGTTGCATCGGCGGAGGTGGGCACGCGCCGCCATCGCGTGCGCGGAGTATCGGTCATTCGTGCCCGTCCGTCCAGCGACCATCGGTTGGCCGATGGGACCACCTTTGCTATACTCGCCGACCGTCCCGCCACGTTTCGCGTGGCCTCTTGGCGCGCTCGTCATCGCGAGCCGCATCTTGACCATCCACCGAGGAGCTCCGTGGCCAGAACATCCCGTACCTGGAAGGGCGCGCGCACGCCGCAGGCCCTCAAGCGCGTCCGACAGGAGCTGCGCCGTCGCGTCGTGAACCGACGCGGTCGCAGTGAGGCGAAGACGCTCGTGCAGCGCGCCACCAACATCGCCCTCGGTCGTGCCGAGGGCGACGCGCCCGAGGCCGTGACCGCCGCCATCAGCGCGCTCGACAAGGCCGCCGAGAAGGGGGTCATCCACCCCAACAACGCCGCGCGCCGGAAGAGCCGGCTGATGGCCAAGGTCAACGCCGCGCACCTGCTCGACGGCGTCGCCAGCGACGCTCCGGCCACCGCCAAGCGCAAGACGACCGCCAGCAAGACGGCCCAGCGCAAGAAGGTCCAGGCCGCCAAGGCATCCAAGGCGGCTGCCGCCAAGGCGACCGATCGACCGCGCACCGCGGCCGGCAAGGCCAAGGTGGCCGTCACCCGCGCCCAGCGCGAGTCCGCCGCGGCGCGCCGTCGCAAGCAGGCCGACGACGGGTCCGGCGAGGGCTGACCTGACGGTGTCCACCTCCAGCAGCACCGACCCCGGCCCCACGGCCGGGGTCGTTCGTTCCCCCTCCCGCCTGTCCGGCAGCGTCGCCTCGGTCAACGTGTCGCGGGGCGGCGTCCCGAAGCTCCCCGTCGACACGGCGTGGGTCGGCGTCCGCGGGCTCGCTGGCGACGGCCACCACGAGCCTGAGCCCTCGCACGGGGGTCCCGACAAGGCGGTCAGCCTCTACTCGATGGAGTCGATCCGTCGGGTCGCGGCCGACGGTCACACGGCGTTCCCCGGCGCGTTCGGCGAGAACCTCACCCTGGCGGGCATCGAGATGGGTGCCCTGGCGCCGGGGACTCGGCTGGCGGTCGGGGATGGCGGGCTGGTCATCGAGCTCGTGGAGCACGCCCAGCCGTGCCAGACGATCGCCCACTGGTTCGTCCGTCGCCGCATCGCGCGCATCAGCGCCAGGACGCACCCCGAGGATGCGCGCTGGTACGCGCGCGTCCTGACCGAGGGGCCGGTTCGACCCGGCGACGCGGTCCGCAGCGTCGACTGAGTCAGCCGGCCCGCGGCCGGCGGCGCACCTTCCAGATGTGCTCCAGCGGCCAGCGGCGGGCCCAGTCGCGCGCCGCCGCTGATCGGTACGAGCTCACCGCGTCGGCCGCCGGCCGCAGCTCGACGAGGTCCACCACCTCGAGGTCGTGGGCCACGAAGAGGCGGATCCAGTCGCCGTAGGTGAGCTGGAACTCGACGTGCTCGGACGCTCCCACGTCCACCACCCGCATCCCGAAGTAGTCGTTCGCCAGCCGCTCCGTCGGCTCGTCCTCGTCAGGCGGCCACGCCACGTCGGCGAACGGCGTGTGCATGCTGAAGGCGAGGATGCCACCGTCGCGGAGCAGGCGTGAGGCCTCGGGCACCGTGCGCGCCGGGTCGCCGAAGACCATCGCCCCGTGATCGCAGAAGATGACATCGAAGCTCGCGTCGGGGAGTGGCACGTCCTCCGCGCTGGCATGCACCAGCGGGAACGACAGGCCTGCCTCGGCCATCCGCATCCGCGCATGCCCGAGCTGCCGCTCCGACAGGTCCAGCCCGACCGGCCGCGCCCCACGCCGCGCCAGGGCGATCGACCATTGCGCCGCTCCACAGCCGAGCTCGAGCAGGTCGCGCCCGGCAACGTCCCCGAGCACGCGCAGCTCGTCCTCGGGGATCTGCCACACCCCCCACGCCGCGCCGTGAACGTCGAGGTGCGGTCCGTGGTCCGCCTGGTAGCTGTCGGCGAGCTCGTTCCAGAAGGCGCGGTTGCGACGGGCGTGCGGGGTGAGCTTCATCGTGGCGCGCCGGCGTGCCGCGCCGGCGACCGGACGACGCGCGTCTGGGGGTCCGCGTCGCCCATCGGTCTTCCGTCAGCCGCGGTTGGCGGCGAAGGCACGCGGCCCGGCATAGACGGCTGCCGTGTCGAGCTCCTCCTCGATCCGCAGCAGGCGGTTGTACTTGGCGATCCGCTCCGACCGGCTCATGGAGCCGGTCTTGATCTGCCCCGTGTTGAGGGCCACCACCAGGTCCGCGATGGTCGTGTCCTCTGTCTCGCCGGAGCGATGGCTGATCACCGCCGTCCAGCCGGCGCGATGCGCCATCTCGACCGCCTCGAGCGTCTCGGTCAGCGTGCCGATCTGGTTGAGCTTGACCAGGATGCTGTTGGCGCTGCGCTCGGTGATGGCCCGCGCCAGGCGCTCGGTGTTGGTGACCAGCAGGTCGTCTCCGACGAGCTGGAGCTGCCCACCGAGGCGCTCGGTGAGCGCGGCCCAGCCCTCCCAGTCGTCCTCGGCCAGGCCGTCCTCGAGGCTCACGATCGGGAACCGATCGGCCCAGTCGGCCCAGAAGTCGATCATCTCGGCCGAGCCCAGGGATCGCTGCTCACGCGCCAGGGTGTAGGTGCCGTCGCCGTACAGCTCGGTGGTGGCCGGGTCGAGGGCGATCGCGACCTGCTCTCCGGGGCTGTAGCCCGCGCGCTCGATCGCCTCCAGCACCGCGGCCAGCGCGGCCTCGTTGCTGTCGAGGCTCGGCGCGTAACCGCCCTCGTCGCCGACCGTGGTGGCGAAGCCACGCTCGTGGAGGAGCGCCCCGAGCGCGTGGAACGTCTCGGCCGCCCAGCGGATCGCCTCGCGGAAGGTGGGGGCGCCCAGCGGCGCGATCATGAACTCCTGGAAATCGGTCGAGTCGATGGCGTGCTTGCCGCCGTTGAGGATGTTGACCAGCGGCACGGGCAGCGTTCGCGCACCGGCGCCTCCCAGATACCGATACAGCGGCAGGTCGACCGTCTCGGCGGCGGCATTGGCGACCGCCAGGCTGACGCCCAGGGTCGCGTTGGCGCCGAGCTTCGACTTGTTGGGCGTACCGTCGAGCTCGACCAGCAGCCGGTCCACGCCGACCTGGTCGAGCGCGTCGGCGCCGATCAGCTGCGGCCGGATCGCCTCGTTGACGTTGCGCACCGCGCCGAGCACGCCCTTGCCGCCATAGCGGCCCGCGTCGCCGTCGCGGAGCTCGACCGCCTCGTGGGCGCCCGTCGACGCGCCCGACGGGACGAGCGCCGTGCCGAGCGCCCCGCCCTCGAGGAACACGTCCACCTCGACGGTCGGGTTGCCGCGCGAGTCGAGCACCTCGCGCGCGATGAGGTCCTCGATGCGGCTGGTCACGGGGCCTCCTCCTCGGGGAGCGGAGCGCCGGCGTCCAGGAGCGCCTCGACACCGGGCAGGGTCTTGCCCTCCACGAACTCGAGCGACGCGCCGCCACCGGTCGACACGTGCGTCATCTTGCGCGCCAGGTGCAGCTTCTCGACCGCTGCCACCGAGTCGCCGCCGCCGACGATGGTGATCACCCCGTCCGCGGTGCGCGCCGCGATGCAGCGGGCGAGGGCGTTCGTGCCCTCGGCGAAGGCGGAGATCTCGAAGACGCCCATCGGTCCGTTCCAGAAGATGGTGCGGGCCTTGGCGAGGTGCTCGGTGTACGCCTTGACGGTCGCCGGACCGATGTCGACCACCATCTGGTCCTTGGGCACCTCGCCGATGGCGACCGTGCGCTTCTGGGCCCGGTGATGGATCTGCGGCGCCACCACGGCATCGGTGGGGAGCATGAAGCGCACGCGCTTGCGCCGCGCCTCGGCCATGATCCGCTCCGCGCTCTTGAGCTGCTCCTCCTCGACCAGGCTCTTGCCCAGCTCGATTCCCTTCGCGGCGAGGAACGTGTTCGCCATGCCGCCGCCCACCAGGATCGCCTGGCAGCGGGCGAGCAGCGCCTCGAGCACCTCGAGCTTGCCGGACACCTTCGCCCCGCCGATCACCGTGTGGAACGGCTTGGGCGGCCGGTGCAGCAGCTTGGCCAGCGACGACACCTCGCGCTCGAGCAGCAGTCCCGCGACGGCCGGGAGGTGGTGGGTGATCCCCTCGGTGCTGGCGTGTGCGCGATGCGCGCTGCCGAACGCGTCGTTGACGTACAGGTCGGCAAAGCCGGCGAGCGACGCGGCGAAGGCGGGATCGTTCTCCTCCTCCGCGGCGTGGAAGCGGAGGTTCTCGAGCATCAGCAGGTCGCCCGGGCGCAGCTTGTCGACCGCCACCTGGACCCCCGGCCCGAGCGCGTCGCCGGTCATGCGCACCGGGCGCCCCAGCAGCTGGCTCAGCCGGTCGGCGACCGGCTTGAGGCGCAGCGCGTCGCTGACCTTGCCCTTGGGCCGCCCGAGGTGGCTCGCCAGGATGACCGATGCGCCCCGTTCGAGCAGGTTGACGATCGTCGGCAGGCTGGCGCGGATCCGCGTGTCGTCGGTGATGCGACCGTCATCGATCGGGACGTTGAGATCCGCGCGCAGGAACACCCGCTTGCCCGCGACATCGACGTCGCGGACCGTCTTCTTGTCGAAGTCCGCCGGCCTCGTCACAGGCCCGCCTTGGCCATGAAGGCCGCCAGGTCGGCGACCCGGCACGAGTAGCCCCATTCGTTGTCGTACCAGGCGATCACCTTCACCAGCCGGTCGCCGGTGACCATCGTCGAGCCCGCGTCGATGATCGAGCTGCGGTCGTCGCCCTTGAAGTCCATGCTCACCAGCGGCTCCTCGGTGTAGCCGAGCAGCCCGGCCATCGGTCCGTCGGCGGCCGCCTTCAGGGCCGCATTGGCGCTCTCGGCGGTGACCGGCCGCTCGGTGATCGCCACGAAGTCGATGACGCTGACGGTCGGCGTGGGGACGCGCAGCGAGAAGCCGTCGAACTTGCCCTTCAGCTCGGGGATCACCAGCGCCAGGGCCTTGGCCGCCCCGGTGGTGGTGGGGATGATGTTCTGGCCGGCGCTCCGCGCGCGACGCAGGTCCTTGTGGAACACGTCGAGCACGTTCTGGTCGTTGGTGTAGCTGTGAATGGTCGTCATCAGGCCGCGCTCGATGCCGAAGCTGTCGAAGATGACCTTGGCCGGCAGCGCCAGCCCGTTGGTGGTGCAGGAGGCGTTGCTGACGATGTGGTGGGCGCCCGGGTCGTACGAGCCCTCGTTGACGCCCAGGACCAGGGTCACGTCCTCGTTCTTGGCGGGCGCGCTGATGATCACCTTCTTCGCACCGGCGTCGCGGTGGGCCTGGGCCTTGGTGGCATCGGTGAAGATGCCGGTCGACTCGACCACGATATCGACCTCCAGGTCGCCCCACGGCAGCGCGGCGGGGTCCTTCTCGCTGAAGGCGCGAACCTCGCGGCCATCGATGGTGATCGTCCCCTCGCCCGCGCTGACCTCACCGTCGAAACGGCCGTACGTGGAGTCGTAGCGGAAGAGGTGGGCGTTCGTGGCGGTGTCGGCCAGGTCGTTCACGGCCACCACCTCGAGCTCGTCGGGATGGCGCTCCAGCATGGCCTTGAGCGTCTGGCGGCCGATGCGGCCAAAGCCATTGATCCCGATCCGGGTCGTCACGGCGTCGTTCTCCTTCAGGTGGGTCGCGTGGCCACGTCGGCGGCGACCGGCTCGCCCCGCCGGTAGGCAGGGTCATGGATGCGATGGTTGACGATCGGCAGCGCGCCGATGAGCGAGACGTCGTGCCCGTGCTCCGCAAGCACCACGCGCACGCGGCGTGCCGGGGCCGGGAAGGCGCGCGCGTCGATTCCGTCCCGGACGCGCGCCAGCACCTCCGGGCGGTGGACGGCGATCCCTCCGCCGAGCACGATCACGTCGGGATTGAACAGGTTGGTGAGGCCGGCGGCCATGGCGCCGAGCGCCTCCCAGGCGCGGTCGAGGATGACCTGGCATGCCTGGTCGCCGGCGTCGGCCGCCTCGGCCACCGCCTCCGCGTCAGGCTCGATGCCACCCTCGACGAGCATGGCCAGCCCCGGGGCGAAGCCCGCGTCCAGCGCGTCGCGCGCAGCGCGCGCGATCCCCGTGCCGGAGGCGATCGCCTCGACGTGGCCGGCCTGCCCGTCGCCGCAGATCGGCCCGTCCAGCTCCACGGTCATGTGGCCCACCTCGCCCGCCGTGCCGTCTCGCCCGTCCAGCGGGCGGCCGTCGACGATGATGCCGCCGCCGATGCCGGTGGAGATGGTCACGTAGATGGCGGTGCGGGTCCCGCGCGCCGCGCCATAGCGCCACTCGCACTGGACCGCGACGTTCGTATCGCGCTCGAGGAAGGTGGGGAGCCCGGTCCTCGCCGCCACCCGGTCGGCGAGCGGGACGTCGCGCCAGCCGACGAGGTTCGGCGGGGCCACGACGACGCCACGCCACGGATCCAGCGGGCCGGGTGAGCTGATGCCGATGCCCACCGGAGCGGGCAATCCGCCGGCGAGCGAAGCGTCACGCACCTCGACGGCGATCTCGCAGATCCGGGAGACCACCGCCTCGACGCCCGCCTCGTCGTCGGTCGGCAGGGCGACGCGGTGCGAAACGGTCAGGTCGGGGCTGATGTGCGCGGCACGGATCTGGGTCCCGCCAAGGTCGATCGCCAGGACCGACGACTCGGCTGCCTCCACGTCCCCGATTCTACCCGGCGGTGGCGACGAGCGCCCGCCGGCCGGACGCCAGACGGCCGCCCGGGGGCCCCGAGGGGCGCCGGCCGGACGGCCGTCGATGCTGATGCCGAAGCGGGCGTCAGCCGCCGATCTTGAACATCTTGGTCCCGCAGACCGGGCACTTGCCCTGGGTCGCCGGCTTGCCGTTCTTCATCGTGATCTTCTGCTCGTCGGACATGTCGCGCTTTGCCTTGCACTTGACGCAGTAGGCATTGGTCGCCATCGGTCAGTCTGCCTCCTTGAGTCCCACGCGGTCAGTTGCTGCCGGCGGGGTGCGGTGAGTGGCTCCTGCCCTGCCGGCCGATCATCTCGGACCAACGGGCGTGGTGATCGCCGTCCTCGCGGGCGTCGATCTCCCAGAGCAGGTGGATGCCGGATAGTCCGGCTTCGATACAACGAGCCTCCGCGGCCTCCTTCTCCGCTCCCTCCAGGAACGTGCCGTCCACGCGTTGTGCGTAGGCGGCGCAGACGGTCCCGGACCGGAGCCCTGCCAGACCCGCCAGCACGAAGAGTGCCGACGACTCCATCTCGAGGTTCGCGACGCCCTGGCGCCGCAGCTCCTCTGCGAGCTCAGGATACCGAACGGGGAGCGTGCGCATGGCACGTCCCTGCGGAGCGTAGAAGCCGCTCGCGGTGGCCGTGATGCCAAGGTGGTACCGATACCCGAGGCCGCGACAGGCGGCCTCGAGCGCCCACACCACGTCGCGGTGCGCGATCGCGGGGTACCCGGGGTGGACGTAGAAGTCGGTGGTGTTCTCCAGGCGCACCGCACCGATCGAGACGACGAGGTCGCCGAGGGCGATCTCGGGCTGGAGTGCGCCCGACGATCCGATCCGGATGAGGGTCGGTGCATCGGTGATCTCCATGACCTCGGCGAGCACGATCTCCACATTGTCGGTGCCCATCCCGGTCGACATGCAGCTGATCGGCATGCCGCGGTAGGTGCCGGTGGCGGTCGTGATCTCCCGATTGCTCCGCTCGAGGCGCACCTCGTCCCAGTGGACGGCCACCCTGGCCACGCGCCCCGGGTCACCGACGAGCAGGATCTGCTCGGCGAGCTCTCCCCGTTCGAGGGCGATGTGGTACTGGCGGCCACCGCTCAGCGGCGCGTCTGCGTTGGATCGGTCCGTCACGCGGGCCTCCGGTGCGGCTTGGTCGGCCGGCGGCCGAATCGGCGGGAGTATACGCGCCACGCTCAGCCTGAGCGTGGAATCGGCGTGCGCCGGGACCTCCACCGGGGGCGGTCACGGCCGCTCCGGGTCGGCCGCCCCGACCACCGCCAGCCGGGTGATGGGCAGCTCCGCCTCCGCCGTCCCGGCCTCCGTCGCGGCCGCGCCACCGCCCCCGGGGCGGGGCCGGAGTCGATCGAGCAGCCCGCCGTGCCAGCCGGCAACGCCGGCGGCCAGGCTGCCGGCCAGGCCGACGAGCATGAGGCCGAGCGCCGTTCCGGTCGGTCGCGGTCCATCGGAGGGCGGCGTCGCGGCGGTCGACGGCGACGATGCCTTCGCGATGCCCTGCGCACGCGGGCCGCTGAGGTGTGGGGCGGGGCCGCCCGCCGCCTCCGCTCCGGGCGTCCTCCCCGGGCGGACGGTCGCGGCGCGCGGCGTCGTCCCCGATGCGCCTCCCGAGTCGCCGTCGTCGGCCGATGCTTCCCCGCCCGCGGTGGAAGTCATCACCGCGGCCACGACCGTCACGTCGGCCCGCTCGCGTGGCCAGACGCGATACCCGCGCTGCGGCTGGGAGCGCGTCGTGTCCTGGCCGAGAGCGCCGCGCACCTCGATCCAGCTGCCGGTCGTCGGCGCCGCACTTAGGCCGGACGCGGCCACGAACGCGACGCGCAGCGGTCCTGAGCCGTCGTCGATCTCGAAGGACACGCCGCCACCGGCAAGGCGGCTGGCCCGTCCGGTCACCGCCCCCCGAACCGTCACCAGGCGCGCCTCGTGGGCCTCGCCGGCGGCCCCGGTCGCGAGGCGGACTGCGGGCGGCTCTGCCTGCTGGCCGAGCCGGCTCGGGGGCTCCGCGACGCGCAGCGTCAGCATCCCCGCCTTGGTCGACCGCGTGCCTGCCACTTCGATCAGCTCGCCGCGCGCCACCGAGCCCGCCTCGTCGCCGAGTCGCAGGAGGATCGCCGCCGAGCCATCCTGGACGACGGCACTCCCCGGCTCCACGAACCCGGAGGCCACTGTGACCACGCCGCGGATGCGCAGCCGCGCGTTCGTCGCCGCGTCGCGCGCCTCCGCGATCGTCACCAGCGGCAGCGGCGCGATCGACGCGCTCGCCGACGGGGTCGGGCTGGCCGTCGGGTCGGCGGTCGGCTCCGGCGTCGCTGAGGCCGATGGTGTGGGCGTGGGCGTCGCGGTCGGGACGACGGACGCGACATCCGCCGCATCGCGGGGCTGGACGCGATAACCGGCCAGGCCGGTCCCGGACGAGTCGCGCTGGCCGACCACGCCGTCGAGCGTCACCACCTGGCCGGTCGCCCACGTGGTCGGGTCGATGCCGGTCGCATCGCCGACGAAGACGCGGATCGCGCCCGACCCATCGTCGAGGTCCACGGCACGGCCTCCGGAGAGCGTCGTGATGCCGCTCGCCACCGCCCCACTGATCGCGACCAGCCGGCCCTCCACCGCCTCGCCGACGTCGCCGGTGGCGATGCTCTGCGCACCGGGCTCGTCGGCGGGACCGAGCGCGGTCACGCGGGCCGCAGCCGCGCGGATGGTGCGCTGCGCATACCGATCGTCGAGCTCGCCGGTCACGAGCAGCTCGGTGGCGCGCGCGAACGCGCCATCGGTGAGCAGCACCGCGATGCCGCCGCTGGCATCGGCGAGGTAGCCGCCGCCGTCACCGAAATCGCTGGCCGTGAGCGCCACGCCGCGCACGGTGACCGTGGTGCCCTCGGGCAGCAGCCGCGCCTCGGCGACGCTGGTGATCGTCGGGGGCGGCGTCGCGGTCGGGGCGGGCGTGGGCGTGGCGCTCGGCGTGGGCGTGGCGCTCGGCGACACCTCCGCCGACGACGAGGGTCCCGGGGTTGCCGTCGGGATCGGCGTCGGCGAGCCTCCCGGCGGTGGCACCGGCGCGGACGCCGCGTTCTGCGGGTCGGGCAGGGCGCGGATCACGAAGTCGACGAGGTTGTCGTCGCCGTCCTGGGTAGAGCCGTCCGGGCCGCCGGGGAGGCGCTCGGCGCTCGACCCGGCGGCGGGGGCGCTGACCGCACGCCCCTCGAGCCAGGCCGTGGCGGCGCCCCACCCGACGGCGTCGACGGCCGTCGACGCGCCCTGGATGCGCAGCGCCCAGGCGCCGCCGGTGGCGGCGACTCCGCTCGCATACGTCAGGTCGCCGATGGCCGCGTAGATTCCCGCCTCGTTGGTGATGAGCAGGTGGCGGTGCGGCCCGATGGGCGCCGCACCGAGCGCCCAGCTCGCCTTGCGCGTGACCGTCGAGCCGCTGGCCGTGACGTAGACCAGCTCGAGCCCCTCGAGCGGCAGGTCGGCGTCGGTCGGGTTGTAGAGCTCGACGAACTCGTCGGAGGCGCTCGCACCCCCGGTCTGGACCTCCGAGATCAGGAGGTGGCCGGCGTTGGCCTCGGTCGCCACGTCCGGGTCGAATGCCGCCACCGCGGGCCAGGCGGCCAGCAGCAGGCAGAGGATGGCGGCGAACGGGGCGGTGGCGCGGACGCCACGGTCGAGATCGGGATGCACGCGGGGACCTCCGGGCGGAGGCGACAGGGATGAGGAGGATGTCGCGTGGTGGCTTATCGGTCGGTTAGCGACCGCTTACCGAACGCCGGTCCGCGACCGGCGGGCGCGTCGCGTACAATCGGCGGCCGATGTCCACCCAGACCCGACGCACTGCGTCCACCCGCGCCGAGGCGCGCCGCCGCGCCCGACTCGCTGCCCAGGGCCAGCTCCTCGAGGAGGAGATGGACGAGGCCCCGGCGCCCGCCACCACGCGCACCACGACCGGCGGCGGCATCCTCGCCCGCCTCTTCCCGCCGGCGCCGCCGCTGCCGGGAAAGCCCGACCCGCTCGCCGGGTTCAGCTATCGCGGACCGCTGCCCGGGCTGATGAGCACCCTGTGGCTGCTGGGACGGCACCCGGTGAGCTGGGTCCTGCCGGGGATCGTGTGGGCCATCTCGTACTTCGCGACCAACGCGGGACGCGGCTCGTTCGTCTCGCTCGTCGCCTCGCTCGGCACGTTCGCCGCCCTCGTCGGCGCCGGCTGGATCGGCTGGCAGCGCCCGTGGGCCTTTGGGGCCGCGGCCTCGATCCTGGGCCAGCTCGGGTTCGGCGGGCTGCTCGGCGTGCTGGCCCTCAACGGGGTCGACGTGGACGGCCCGAACGTGACGATCCCGGTCGAACAGGCGGCGGTCTCGCTCATCACCAGCGGCATCTTCATGGCACCGATCGGGGCCCTGGCCGGCTTCTACGGCGGCTACCTGCGCCGCCGCCTGGCGCAGCCCCGCACCAGCGCGAGCACGCGCCGGCGCTGACCGCCGCACCGCGGAATCTGGCACGCCGCTTGCAACATCGGGCGGGCGTAGACGACACGTCGGAGCCGCAAGGCCTTCGGTGTGAGCCGCCACCAACGGAAGCTCGGGCCAGCGGTGGCATTTCGCGCTCGCACTGCCGATCGGATCCGCTCGTCGTCTGTTGAAGGCCGTCGTCCGCTTCAGGACCCTCCGTACTGGAGCGGCGGCGGCCTTCCTTCGCCCGCCGCCGGCTCACCGATGGGCCGCCACCGCCTCGTCCGCCGCGGCGCGCGCGACCGCGAACGTCTCCGCCAGGCCGAGCACCTCGCCGGTGGAGCGCATCTCCGGCCCGAGCGTCGCGTCCACCCCGGGCAGCCGCCACAGGGAGCCGACCGGCGCCTTCACCGCCACCATCGGTCCGTCCGCCGCCAGGCCGGGCGCCAGGCCGGCCTCGGCCAGCGTCCCACCCAGCGCGCAGCGCACCGCGGCGGCCACCACGTCCCGCCCCGTCGCCTTGGCGACGATCGGCACCGTCCGGCTGGCCCGCGGGTTCGCCTCGATCACCACCGTGCGCTCTCCCGCCACGATCATCTGGACGTTGAGCACCCCGCGCAGCCCCAGCGCGGTCGCGATCCGACCGGCCGCGGCGGCAGCACGCTCCTGCGCGTCGCGCGCGAGGGACTGCGGCGGCAGCACGGCGAGGCTGTCGCCGGAGTGGATCCCCGGCGGGTCGAGCTGCTCGAGGATGCCCGGCACGCTCCACTCCCGCCCGTCGCTGATGACGTCGACGTCGAGCTCCACCCCGTCGACCAGCTCGTCGACGCGCAGCGGCCAGCCGATGTCGGTGGCCAGGTAGGCGGCCACGTCGTCCGCGTCGCGCAGCACGGCGATCCCGCGGCCGCCGATCACCCACGAGGGCCGGACGATCACCGGCAGGCCGAGCCGCCGGCAGGCGTCGCGCAGCTCCGCCGGATCGGCGGCCAGCATCCCGCGCGGGCCCTCCACCCCGAGCTGGTCGAGGAGCGCCGCGAAGCGCTCGCGGTCCTCGGTGATCTCGATCGCCTCGGCGGTCAGCCCGGCGATCGGCACGTCCGCGTAGGCGAGATCCCTGGCGAGGTCGATCGCCGTCTGGCCGCCGAAGGTGAGCAGCACGATCGGCGGCTCGCCGGTGAGCGCGCGCTCGTGATCGATGACGTCGAGCACGCTCTCGGTGTCGAGCGGCTCGAAGTACAGGCGGCTGCAGGCGTCGTAGTCGGTCGACACGGTCTCCGGGTTGTTGTTGATGACCACGGCGTCGTAGCCGAGGTCGCGGATCGCCCACGCGGCACGCACCGAGCAGTAGTCGAACTCGATCCCCTGACCGATGCGGATCGGGCCGGAGCCGACGACGATCACGCTGCGCCGGTCGGACGGCGGCGGCACCTCGGGGAGGGTGTAGGAGCTGTAGAAGTACGGCGTCTGGGCCGGGAACTCGCCGGCGCAGGTGTCCACCCGGCGGTAGCCGGGCGTGATGCCGGCACGCACCCGTGCCCGACGCACGGCCACCGGCGGCACGCCGGTCAGCGCCGCGATCTCCGCGTCCCCGAAGCCGGCCCGCTTCGCGTCGAGCAGCGAGGCCCCTTCCAGCCGCCGTTCCGCGCCGACGAGCTCGGCGAGGCGCTCGGTGAACCACGGCGCGATGCCGGTGGCCGCGGCGATCCCCGCCGCATCGGTCAGGCCGTGGCGCAGCAGCGCGACCATGCGCCACAGGCGCGTGTCGGTGGGAGACAGGAACGCGGCCAGGTCGTCCGGCGCGCCCTGGTCGAGTCCCCACGCCGGGTCCTCCCAGAGCCAGCCGCGACCGCGCGGCTCGAGCGAACGGAGCGCCTTGAGGAGCGCCGGGCCGAACTCGCGGTCGATGGCCATCGCCTCGCCGGTGGCCTTCATCTGGACCCCGAGGCTGCGGTCGGCGCCGGGGAACTTGTCGAACGGCCAGCGCGGCAGCTTGACGACCACGTAGTCGACCGCCGGCTCGAAGGCCGCGCTGTTGCCGCCGGTGGCCGGGTTGGGCAGCTCGTGGAGCTGCTTGCCGAGGGCGATGAGCGCCGCGATGCGGGCGATCGGGTAGCCGGTCGCCTTCGACGCCAGCGCGCTGGAGCGTGACACGCGCGGGTTGACCTCGATCACCCGGTAGTCGCTGCCGTCCGGTGCGACGGCCAGCTGCACGTTGCAGCCGCCCTCCAGCGCCAGGGCCCGCACGATCCTGAGGGCGCAGCGGCGCAGGCGCTGGACGACCGGGTCGGGCAGGGTCTGGATGGGTGCCACGACGATGCTGTCGCCGGTATGCACGCCCATCGGGTCGAGGTTCTCCATGCCGCAGATGGCGATCGTGGTGTCGTTCGCGTCGCGCAGCACCTCGAACTCGATCTCGTACCAGCCGAGCAGCGAGCGCTCGACCAGCACCTGGCCGATGGGACTCGCGGCGAGGCCGTGGGCGATCCGCTGGCGCGCCTCGGCGAGCGTGTGCGCGAAGCCGCCGCCACCACCGCCGAGCGTGAAGGCGGGGCGAATGACCACCGGCGCGCCGAGCCGTTCGACGAAGCGCAGGCCGTCCTCGAGCGTCTCCACCACCGCGCTCTCGGGGACCGGCTCGCCGATGCGGGTCACCAGGTCGCGAAACCCGCCACGGTCCTCGGCGGCGCGCACCGCGCCGAGCGGCGTGCCGAGCACGCGGACGCCATGGCGCTCCAGGACGCCGGCGTCGTCGAGCGCCACCGCCAGGTTGAGCCCCGTCTGCCCGCCGAGGGTGGGGAGCAGCGCGTCGGGCCGGTGCTCCTCGATCACGCGCGTCAGATAACCGAGTGATAACGGACCGATAAGCACCGTCCCGCCAACATCGGGGTCGGTCATCACCGTCGCCGGGTTCGAGTTGACGAGGATGGTGTCGACCCCCGCTCCGCGCAGGGCGAGACAGGCCTGCACGCCGGCGTAGTCGAATTCGGCGGCCTGGCCGATGAGAATCGGCCCGGACCCGATGACCAGGACCTTGCGAGGTGCCGTCATGCCGTCGCGCGCTCCACCGCGAGATCGAAGATGCGAGCCGCGTCGATCGGCCCGGGCGCCCCCTCGGGGTGGAACTGGACCGATGCGATGCGCCCGCTCGCGTGCACCAGCCCTTCGACCGTGCCGTCGTTGAGGTCGCGGTGGCTGACCCGGTACCCCGCCGCGGCCAGGGCCGCCCCGTCGAGCACCTCGACCTCGTGGTTGTGCGCCCCGATGTCGACGCGCCCGCTGTCGAGCTCCCGCACCGCATGGTTGCCGCCGTGGTGCCCCACCGCCAGGCGGCGGGTCGTCGCGCCGGCGGCCAGCGCCAGCAGCTGGTGGCCGAGGCAGATCCCCAGGATCGGCGGGCCGCCGGCCACCGCGTCGGCGGCGAGGCGGCGCACGGTGGCGATCTGGTGGGCCATGCGCGCCGGGTCGCCAGGACCGGGCGAGAGGACCACCAGGTCGGGCTGCGCGGCACGCACCTCGTCGACGGTGGCCGACGGCGGCAGGCCCACGATCTCGAGGCCGCGCGCGGTGAGCGCGCGCAGCAGGGAGCGTTTCACGCCGAAGTCGACGAGCACCGCGCGCCCGAGCCGCTCCGCGTCCGGCGCCAGGTGGAAGGCCTCGGCGGTGGCGACCTGGGCAACGTAGTCGACCGCCTCCCAGGCGGGAGCTGCCTCGGCACGCCGCTGGGCCCGCTCGGCGTCGATGACGCCGCTCCCCGCGGCGATCGCCGCGCGGCGGCTCGTGCCGCGGCGCAGAGCGAGGGTCAGGGCGCGCGTGTCGATGCCGGTGATGGCCGGGATGCCGGCCTCGGTGAGGAGCTCGCGCAGCGACGCGCCCGGCCCGGCCGGCGGGTCGACGAGGCGGGTCACGACCAGGCCGCGAGCGTGGACGCGCGACGATTCGAGCTCGTCGGCCGCGATGCGGTAGTTGCCCGCCATGGGATGCGTGAGCACCACGATCTGGCCGGCATAGGACGGATCGGTCAGGATCTCGCCCCAGCCGGTCGCGGCGGTGGTGAAGACGAGATCGCCGGTCACGGGGACCGGGGCGCCGGCCAGGCTGCCGGCGTGGACCGTGCCGTCCTCGGTGGCGAGGATCCCCGGCGGCTGGGTCGCCGCGGCGTCGGTGAGGAGGGTCAGGGGGGACGGCCGCGGAGCGGTGTCGCGCGGTGGGGCCAGGTGCATGGGTCGGCTCGCTCCTTCCCGGCATCACGGTACCGGCTTAAAGGCTCGCCGCAGGATAGCGCAGCCGGGACCGGTGGCGCGCGGTCGCCGGGCCGACGCGGGCTAGAATCGGGCTCCACACCTGCTCAGCGAGGTTCCAACCGCGTGTCAGTGACGTCGATCCCCGCTCGCCCGGCCACCCTCGGCGAGGCGATCCTGCCGCGCCTCTCGCCGGCGGCCCGCGCCGCCCTCCTGGTAACGGCGGGGGCCGCGCTGACCGCGCTGGCGGCGCAGGTCAGCTTCAAGGTTCCCGGCATCGAAGTGCCCTTCACGGGTCAGACCGCCGCGGTGCTCCTCACGGGAGCCGCCCTCGGCGGCCGCCTCGGGCCGGCCAGCATGCTGCTCTACATCGCGCTGGGCGCGGTCGGGCTGCCGGTCTACAGCGGCGGCGCCCACGGGATCGGCCAGCTGATCGGCCACACCGGCGGCTACCTCGTCGGCTTCGTGGTCGCCACCGCGATCGTGGGCCGCCTCGCGGAGCGCGGCTGGGATCGCACGGCAGGGCGCGCCGCACTGCTCATGGTCCTGGGCAACCTCGTCATCTACGCCATCGGCGTGCCGGTCCTGGCAATCGTCCGCGAGCTGCCGCTCGCGGTCGCGATCCAGCACGGCGCCGTGGCGTTCTTCGCCTGGGACGCGGCCAAGATCCTCCTGGCGGCCGGCCTGCTGCCGCTCGCCTGGCTCGCCGTCGGCCGGCGGCCGCGCTGACGGCCTAGGGCTCGGCGCGCTCCGCGTCGGGGACCGATCGGCGCCGCACCAGCGGCGCCAGCCGCAGGCCGAGCCAGGCGAGGAGCGCGAGCACCAGCGCGACCGGCAGGATCACCACGCCCAGCCAGATCGCGACGTTGACGATCGCCTGGCCGATCCCGACCAGCGCCGCCGTCGCCTGGTCGAGCTGGGCACCCGGATCCCAGCCGGCGGCCTGTGCCTCGACCGGCGCGGCGGTCGGCACCAGCCGCACGGTGAGCGTCGACAGGGCCGCCTGGCCGCTGACGTTGTCGAGCTGCGCCTGGAGCTGCTCGATCTGCCCGCGCACCTGGTCGAGGCGGCTCTGGACGGCGAGGACGTCGTCGACCGCGGTGGCCCGCTCGGCCAGCGCGCGATAGGACGCCTCGGACGCGGTCAGGTTGTCGATGCGCGCCTCGAGGTCGACCACCTGCGCGGTGACGTCCTCCTCGCGCGTCGACTCACCGACCACCGTCCCGCCCAGCTCGCGCAGCCGGGCGAGGGTCTCCTCGAACCGATCGGCGGGGATCCGGAGGGTCAGGGTCGCCGACTGCTCGACGGTGCCCGCCTGCGAGCCGCCGACGTAGCCGCCCACCTGCTGGGCCAGGGAGCGGACCGCGGCCAGCGCCGTGCCGACGTCGTCCACCTCCAGGGTCAGCTCGCCGGTCTTGATGATGCGCTGCTCGGCCGGAACCGCGAACCCATCGGCGTCGCCAGGCCCCTCGCCGGCGGCTCCGGACGGCGCCGGGGGATCGGTCGCCCCCGCGCCGAGATCGCCGCCGACGTTCTGGAAGCTCCCGCCGCCTGAGCACGCCGCGAGCACCAGGGCCAGGGCCGCGAAGGCGGCCAGCCGGGTGCGGATCATCGTCATCCCTCCCTCGAGCGTTGCCGGCGGCCGACGCGCCGCGCTCGTGGTTGGGCCCACGGCACGCCATCGGCTCGGCTAGCATCTCTACTGCATGAACGAGCACGCGGTTCACCTGCT
>DASSPJ010000060.1:0-3823 GCA_035699665.1 Candidatus Limnocylindria bacterium | reverse complement strand
GGAGCGGCATGGATCGGTACCGTCCGGTGCAGTTGCGCACCCGCATGCACCGGAGCGACCCCATCTCGTGAAGCTACTCGCACCCCGCCTGCTGACCCTCGTCGTGGCCGTCTCGCTGGCCCTGCCCGCCGCGGGCACGGCGTCCGAGCCGACCCTCGGGGGAGCGGTCACCCTGCCCGACGGCACCGTCCTGCCGCCCATGCCCGCGGAGCTGCTCGCCCCGTCAGCGCAGGCCGAGATGCTCGCCGCGGAGGGTGGTCCGTCGATCGCGGCCGACACGGTCGACGCCGAACTGGCGAAGGCGCCACTGACCGCCGAGGCGTCCATGCCGATGGTGGCCGCCGATGGGCAGGTTGCCGGTCCCGCCGGGGCGCTGCCCAACGGCCTGGCCAAGGAGGTGCTCGGCTGGCTGCCGTACTGGGACCTCGACTCAGCGGTCACGTCGCGCCTGCGGCTGGACCTGCTCTCGACGATCGCCTACTTCAGCATCGGGGTCGCCTCCAACGGTGCCCTGCAGCGGACCACCAGCACCGGCACAGCCACGGCGGGATGGGCCGGCTGGACCTCCGCGTCGCTGACCAACGTCATGAACGCGGCCCACCAGCGCGGTGTGCGGGTCGTGCCGACGATCACCATGCACGCCTGGAACTACGACTTCACGGCCATGACCACGCTCCTCACCAGCCCCACCAACCGGGCTCGCCTGGTCGGGCAGGTGGTCGGGATGGTCCGCGAGCGGCGGGCCGACGGCGTGAACATCGACTTCGAGCCCGTCCCGAGCTCGCTGCGCTCGCAGTTCACCGCCCTGACCGGCGAGATCAAGGCCGGCCTGGTGCGCGCGGGCGTCGGGTCGTACGTCACCGTCGACACCATGGCCGGCGCCGCGGCGTGGTCGACGGGCTACGACGTGGCCGCGCTGTCGACCGCGGCCGACGCGATCGCGGTGATGGCCTACGACTTCTCGTACGCCGGCTCGGCGCGCGCGGGGGGCGTCGCCCCCTATGACAGTCCGTACATCTATGCGGCGGTCGACGCGCTGCGCGACCACCTCGAGATCGTGGACCCGGGGCGGATGATCTGGGGCATCCCGTACTACGGTCGCGCGTGGAACACGACGAGCGACGAGGTCAACTCCACCGTGCGCAGCCCGGCGAGCTCGGCCTCGTTCGCCTACTACCGATCCGATTCCACGAGCGCCAACGCGCGCACCCTGGCCGCCACCCACGGGCGCCGCTGGGACAGTGTCGGGCAGGTGCCGTACACGGTCTACCGTGCCGGCGACGGCGGCTGGCGGCAGCTGTACTACGACGACCCGGTCTCGATCGGTCTCAAGTACGACATGGTCCTCCGCACTGCGGTCTCCGGCGTGGCCATCTGGGCCCTCGGGATGGATACGGGCACCAGCGACCTGTGGGACGTCATCGAGGGCAAGCTGCTCCAGCGTGTCGGACGCGCCTCCGGGTCGGACCGGTATGCCACCGCGGCTGCCGTCAGCGCCCAGGCCTACGGCCCGGGTGTGCCGGTGGCGTACGTCGCCACCGGCACCGCCTTCCCCGATGCGCTGGCCGCCGGGCCGGCGGCCGGGCGTGCGGGAGGCCCGGTGCTGCTCACCTGGCGCGATGAGCTGCCCGGCGCCACGATCGCCGAGCTCCAGCGCCTGCGCCCCGGAAGGATCGTGGTGCTCGGTGGCCCAGCCGCCGTCAGCGACGCGGTCGCCGCCGCGCTGGCCGGGCTGGCCACCAGCGGGAGCGTGACGCGACTGGCCGGCGCCGACCGCTACGCCACCGCCGCAGCGGTCTCGGCCGCTTCGTTCGCCCCGGCAGTCCCGGTGGCCTACGTGGCCACCGGGACCGGCTTCCCCGATGCGCTGGCCGGGGGAGCGGCAGCCGGTCGCCAGGCCGGGCCGATCCTGCTCGCCATGCCCGGCAACCTTCCCGCCCCGACTGCCGACGAGCTCGCCCGGCTGCGTCCCGGCCGGATCGTCGTCCTGGGTGGCCGAGCGGCGATCGGCGACGCCGTCGTGGCCGCGCTGCGCCCCTACGCCACCAGCGGATCGGTGACGCGCCTTGCCGGCGCGGACCGCTATGCGACCGCGGTGGCCGTGTCCCGCGCCACGACCGCGCCCGGCCCGCGAATCGTCTATCTCGCCACCGGCGCCGCTTTCCCCGATGGGCTGGCCGGCTCACCGCCCGCGGTGCGTGACGGCGGGCCGTTGCTCCTGACCCGCCGGGACGCCCTCCCCGCCGACGTCGTCTCCGAGCTGCTGCGGCTCAACCCCGCGCGGGTGGTGATTCTCGGAGGCACCGCGGCGGTGAGCGCCGAGGTGGCCGCCCAGCTGCGGGGGCTCTGGGACTGACGGCGGTCCCGCGCCGGGAGGATAGGGCCATGGTCGGCTCCCCGGGGCGCCGGTAGCGTGCGGAGGCAGTTCGCCCACGCACCGTCATCCAGGAGCCCCTATCGCATGACCCCGCGTCCCCTTCGCATCGCCGCCGCCTTCTTCGCCCTGGCATTCGCCGCGGGCACGTCGCACGTGGCGGCGCCACCCGTTGCGGCGGTCGACGGCACTCGCTATGTCGAGCTCGCGAACGGCAAGCGCGCCCTGGAGGGCAAGGGGCCGGTCGCCTACCACGCGCTCCTCGAGCAGATCAGCCATGAGCGCGCCGTCGAGATGGCCCGCACCGACGTGTTCGAGCACGACATGGCCTACGTGTACGGTCGCCTCAACGCCGCCGGCGCGTGCTACACCGGGCTCGGCGAGATCATCGCCTGGGAGCGCGGCTACCCGACCTACGACCCGGCGCGGACCATCGAGTCGTGGTGGAACTCGCCGGGGCACCACGCCATCATGGTCGGCGACTACAACGCCGCGGGCGGCAGCCACGCCACCTCGACCGCCTCGAACAAGCTGTACTCGGTCATGGTCTGGGTCAAGTTCTGCTCCGCGCCGCCGGTCTACACCACGGACAACACCGACATCACGCGCCTGGCCGGCGCAGACCGCTACGCGACCGCCGCGGCCATCAGCCGCGCGCGCTTCTCCGCCGGTGTCTCGACGGTCTACATCGCCACTGGCACCAACTTCCCCGATGCGCTGGCCGGCGCGGCCGCGGCGGGCCACCGTGAGTCGCCGGTCCTGCTCGTCCGTCCCAACGAGCTGCCCGACGCCACGCGCGCCGAGCTGGCCCGCCTGACACCCAACTCGATCGTGGTGCTCGGCGGCACGGCCGCGGTGAGCGAGGCGGTGCGCAGCCAGCTGGCGGCGTACGCGCGCAGTGGCAACGTCTATCGCCTCGCCGGTGCCAACCGCTATGCCACCGCGGCGCTGATCAGCAAGGCGACCTTCGCTCCCGGCATGCCGCTGGCCTACATCGCCACCGGCGACGCCTTCCCCGATGCACTCTCCGGCGGGGCCATGGCCGGCCGCGATGGCGCGCCGGTGCTGCTCGTGCAGTCGCGGACGCTGCCGGACGCCACCCGGGCCGAGCTGGCGCGCCTGCGCCCCGGGTCGATCGCCATCCTGGGCGGCACCGGAGCGGTGAGCGACGCGGTGCGAAGCCAGCTGGCCGCCTACGCGACCACGGGCACGGTCTTCCGCCTCGCCGGCAGCGACCGGTACGCGACCGCCGTGGTCGCCAGCCGCGCCGGCTACAAGAGCGGCAGCGACGCCGTCTTCGTGGCCACTGGCACCGCGTTCCCGGACGGCCTTGCCGGCGGTCCGGTGGCGGCCCTGGTGCCGGGTCCGGTGCTCCTCGTCAAGCCGACCGACCTGCCCGATGCGGTCGCCGTCGAGCTGCAGCGCCTCGCCCCCGACGAGGTCTTCGTC
>DASSPJ010000059.1:0-8502 GCA_035699665.1 Candidatus Limnocylindria bacterium | reverse complement strand
CCGTCGAGCGCCACGGTCAGGCCCGGGACGACCGGCACCCCGGCCGCGACCGCCGAGCGCCGAGCGGCCAGCTTGTCGCCCAGCGCCTCGAGGGTCGCCGGGGGCGGGCCGACGAACACGAGCCCGGCAGCCTCCACCGCCCGCGCGAACGCCGCGTTCTCGGAGACGAAGCCGTAGCCGGGATGGACCGCCTCGGCGCCGCTGCGTCGCGCGGCCTCGACAAGCGCTCCGTGGTCCAGGTACGACGCCGATGGCGCCGCCTCCCCGATCCGCTCGGCGCGGTCCGCCAGCGCGACGTGCAGCGCCCCGGCGTCTGCGTCGGAGTAGACCGCCACCGTCTCCACGCCCAGGTCGCGACAGGCGCGCATGATGCGCACCGCGATCTCGCCGCGGTTCGCCACCAGCACGCGACGGAAGGGTGGCGCGGCCGGGCCGCTGTCTGTGCGCAAAGACGCCACGCCGATCAGAGCGGGATGTTGGAGTGCTTCTTCGGCGGCAGCGACTGCCGCTTGCCCTCCAGGAGGCGCAGGCCGGACGCGATCCGGTCGCGGGTCTCCGAGGGCAGGATCACCTCGTCGACGTATCCGCGGCTCGCCGCGACGTACGGGTTCGCGAACCGCTCCTCGTACTCGGCGACGAGGCGCGCCCGCTCGGCGTCCGCGTCCTCGGCCGCCTCGATCCGGTCGCGGAACACGATGTTCACCGCGCCCTCGACGCCCATCACCGCGATCTCCGCGGTCGGCCACGCGAAGTTGAGGTCGGCGCGGATGTGCTTGCTGCTCATGACGTCGTACGCGCCGCCGTAGGCCTTGCGAGTGATCACCGTCACCTTGGGCACCGTCGCCTCCGAGTAGGCGAACAGCAGCTTCGCGCCGTGACGGATGATGCCGCGGTGCTCCTGGTCGACGCCGGGCAGGAACCCGGGCACGTCGACGAGGGTCACCAGCGGGACGTTGAAGCAATCGCAGGTGCGGACGAAGCGCGCCGCCTTGTCCGACGCGTCGATGTCCAGGACGCCCGCCAGCACCTCGGGCTGCTGCGCCACGATCCCCACGCTGCGCCCCTCCACCCGCGCGAAGCCACAGATGATGTTGCGCGCGAAGTGCTCGTGCACCTCGGTGAAGGAGCCGTCGTCCACGATGCCGCGAATGACCTGGTGCATGTCGTACGACTGCTTCGGCGAATCGGGGATCAGCACATCCATCGCCGCGCCGTCGACGGCGGGAGGCCGCCAGTCGTCGCGGATCGGCGTGAGCTCGACGTTGTTCTGCGGCAGGTAGCCGAGCAGCGTCCGCGCCAGCCCGAGCGCCTGCGGCTCGCCCGGGCTGAGGAACTGCGCCACGCCGCTCGTCTCGTTGTGCACGCGCGCGCCGCCGAGCCCCTCGAAGTCGATCTCCTCGTGGGTCACGGTCCGCACCACATTCGGGCCGGTGACGAACATGTAGCTGGTGCCATCGACCATCAGCGTGAAGTCGGTGATCGCCGGTGAGTAGACCGCGCCGCCGGCACACGGGCCGAGGATGATCGACAGCTGTGGGACCACCCCGGAGGCCAGGGTGTTGCGCAGGAAGATGTCGGCGTACCCGCCGAGCGAGACCACGCCCTCCTGGATGCGTGCGCCGCCCGAGTCCGCCAGGCCGATGATCGGCGCCCCGTTCTCCATCGCCAGGTCCATGACCTTGCAGATCTTCTCGGCGTGCGCCTCGGACAGCGACCCCCCGAAGACGGTGAAGTCCTGGCTGTACACGAAGACGGTGCGCCCCTCGATGGTTCCGTAGCCGGTCACCACGCCGTCACCGAGGTAGCGTTCGTCGTCGAGCCCGAAGTCGGAGGCGCGATGCGTGACCAGCGCGTCCAGTTCCCGGAACGAGCCCTCGTCGACGAGCAGCTCCACGCGCTCGCGCGCCGTCAGCTTGCCGCGCGCGTGCTGTTGTTCGATCCGTTTCGCTCCCCCGCCGAGCAGCGCCTCGTCGCGGATGGCGCGCAGGCGCGCCAGCTTGTCGGCGGTCGACATCGGTCTGATGGGCTCCTCGGGATACGTCGGTGGTGGGCCCAGCAGGGATCGAACCTGCGACCAGCCGGTTATGAGCCGGATGCTCTGACCACTGAGCTATGGGCCCGCGAAGAGGACGGTGGACAAGTCCGAGTATATCGGCTCGTCTTTGCACAAAGACATCGACATCGAGCCACATTGTGGATAACTCGGCTGGCCCCGCCGGACCGCCGGCGGCTATCATCGGCGCAGCCGCGACGGACCGATCCACCGATCTGCATCGCGGCGCGAAGGCTCCACCCGCCGCCCGCAGACGCGAAGGTGTCGTGACTTGACCAAGGTAATCAGCATCGCGAACCAGAAGGGCGGCGTCGGCAAGACGACCACCTCCATCAACTTGGGCGGGGCGCTCGCCGAGCTGGGCTACCGCGTCCTGTGCATCGACATGGACCCGCAGGCGAACCTGACGGTCGGCCTGGGGATCTCGCTCTCCGACGTCAAGGCCTCCATGTCCGACGTCCTCTCCGAGGACCGCAGCGGTCTCGAGGAGATCGTCAAGCAGACCGAGATGTCGGGGCTGTCGGTCGCCCCGGCAACGCTGGAGCTGGCGAGCACCGAGGTCGAGCTGTTCACCGCCATCGGCCGTGAGATGGTCCTGCGCGACGCGCTGGAGGGATGGGTCGAGCGGCAGTTCGACGTCGTCATCATCGACTGCCCACCGACGCTGGGCCTGCTGACCATCAACGCGCTGGTGGCCAGCAACCGGGTGATCATCCCGGTCCAGACGCAGTACTACGCGATCAAGGGCCTGACCGCGCTGATCAAGGTGATCAACACCATCAAGCTCAAGCTGAACCACGACCTCGAGATCCTCGGCCTGCTGGCCACCTTCTACGACGGGCGCACGGTGCTCGCCCGCGAGATGCTCGAGAACCTGCGCGAGCTGGGTGACCATCGGGTCTTCAACACCATGATCAAGAACACGGTGAAGCTCGGCGAGGCGCCGCTCACCGGGAAGCCGGTGACCGAGTACGCGACCAACTCGGCCGCCGCGCGCGCGTATCGCGACCTGGCACGAGAGGTGGTGGAGCTTGGGTAGCAGCAGCAAGCGGCCGGCGTTCCGCGAGAACATCCATCGCCTCTTCGACGAGGCGCAGTCGGCCGACCTGGCACCGGGCATCGTCTCGCTGATCGAGTCGCGGGCCACCCGCGCGCAGCTCCGCGAGGTCGGCATCGACAAGATCCTGCCCAACCCCGCCCAGCCGCGACTCTCGTACGAGGAGGACTCGCTCACCGAGCTCGCCGACAGCATCCGCGAGCACGGGGTGCTGCAGCCGATCCTGGTCCGCACGGTCGGCAACCAGTACGAGCTCATCGCCGGCGAGCGGCGCTGGCGGGCGTCGCGCATGGCGGAGCGCGAGACGATCCCGGCCATCGTCGTGGAGTTCGACGAGCAGACGGCCCTCGAGGTGAGCATCATCGAGAACCTCCAGCGCGAGGATGTCTCGCCGCTCGAGGAGGCCTCGATGTTCCGCAAGATGACGGACCTCGGCTACAGCGTCCGGCAGCTGGCGCAGAAGATCGGCAAGGACAAGGGCTACGTCGAGAACCGCATCCGGCTGGCGGAGGCGCCGCCCGAGATCCGCGAACTGGTGTCTTTGCGCAAGGACACGCTCTCGCACGCCTACGAGCTGATGAAGATCGGCGACGAGCGGACCCGGCGCCGGCTGGCCAAGAAGGTCGCGGCGGGCGAGCTGACGCTGGCCAAGCTGCGTGCCATCACCGGTGGCGAGGAGAGCGACCACCCCGAGGGCCGGCCGAAGCGGCGCGCCAGGACGGTGGCCGGCGAGGTGGCCGTGGCGAAGGCCACCGACAACGCGCTGCTCGACACCAAGAACCGCCTCGCCGACTCGGTCGACGAGCTGGTGGACCTGCTGCGGCAGCGCGAGGTGATCGACCAGATCCCGGCGGTCAACCGCGACAACCTGGCCAAGTACCTGACCATCACGCGGCTCAAGATCGAGAACGCGATCGCGATCATCCGCTCCAGCCCGGCTCCCGAGGAGCCGTAGTCCCCCACCAGACCGATGCGGCCGCCGCCGGGCGGCCGGGTGGCGCGCGACCTACGGCGTGTAGGCCATCACCTCGCGCTGGTCGACGAGGAAGTCGATGAGCTTGGCACGCGCCTGCGGGTCGATCCTGCGCAGCCCGGCGACCGCCTTCGGCAGCTCGAAGATCGGCGCGGCCAGGGCGCCCGCGGTGTCGATCCCGACGACGTGGTCCGGGCCGCCTCCGACCAGGAACGCCCGCTGGAAGCCGCGCTCGTCCAGGCCCGCGGCACGGCAGAAGGCGGAGATGGCCGTTCCGACGCCCATCCGCTTGGCGAAATCGATGAACAGGTCACCCGACCAACGGTCGATCTGGTCGTCGCTCTGCTCGGTCACCATGGCGCGGTAGGTGGCCGCGTCGCTCTCGCTCAAGGGGGTCTCCAGTGCTGCTCGCGCCGATTCTAGCGATGCGCGACGGGGCCCGTCGGCGGCCGCCGACGGGCTGCTATCCTCCGGCCATGATCAACCGCGCGGGCGATCCGCGGACCGACGACACGATCGTCTACGAGCTGCTCCGGACCCCGCGGGGAGGCGACGCGATCGCCGTCGGGCGGGCGACCTTCCGCGCCGGACGCAGCGACGTCGACGCCCCGGACGAGGTGGCGATCGCGGTCCGTGAGCTTCTCGAGCGCGGGTTCGTCGACCGCATCCGGTCCGACGAGCGCCCGCGCGGGTACCGCCGCAGCGGCAGTGGCCGCGTCGAGATGCTGGTCCCCGGCATGGCCGAGCACTTCATCGCCCGCCTGCGCGGCCTGTGGCTCCCCTACCCCGACGGCTCGGTGGTCACCGCCCGCGAAGCCGGCATCGTGGGGACCGTGCCCGCCCCCTCGCTGGCCGTCCCCGACGGCGGGGAGACCGGCCCTGCGATCACCGATGCCGCCATCCGTCGTTCCAGCCTCGCCGAGGCGGACCACCTGCTCGACAAGCGGCCCATCGTCCGGGCCAACCCGCCGGCGCCCGGCCTGCGCGCAGCGCCATCGGTCAGGCGCACCGACTGCGGATGGATCACCTAGGTATTACCAGGTTCACGTAGATATACGGCCGCGCTGCCGCGCCGGCACCGGGTCCGCCTGCTCGGCTATCATCCAGCCATGCGCGCCTATTACCTCATCCCCCTGCTCGTCGCGGTGGCCGCCGTCGCTTACTGGCTGCTGGCGAAGGAGGCGGCCGGGGCGGTCATGCTCCTCATCTTCGCGGGCGCCATGGCGCTGATGGGATGGATCCTGCTCCCCACCCTCGGCGACGTGGGCCACACCGCCCCGATCGATCCCGATTTCGAGGACCCGGGCCGCTAGGGACAGCGAAAAACGCCGGATCCCTGTGGCTGCCCTAGCGGCTGAGCCGCTAACACAGGGAACCGGCGTTCAGTAGTACTAACGGACCAGGTGCGCCGCCGTTAGCCGGCTCGGCGCTCAATCACCGGATACCCGTGTCGTAGCCAACCGTGATCGGCTCGGGATCATCGGTCACGACGATCGTCATCTCCTCGGCCGTGCCCATCAGCCCCTCCACCGGCTGTGGGACCAGGACGTAGCTGCCCGGCGCCAGCTGGAGCGTGGCGTGGCCGGCATCGTCGCTCCGGACGGTCGTCACCGTGCGCCCGTCGGGGCCTCGGACGATCAGCTCGGCCCCGGCGACCGGTCGATCGTCGCAGCTCGGGTCGGGCGGGTCGGTGACGACCGGGCAGACCGGGCCGGCGGTCACGGTGACCGGTACGGCGACGGTGGCTGCGGCCGGCGGCGCGCAGGCGGCGAGCAGCAGCGCCAGGACAAGGATCGGTCGGGTGCTCATGCGCCCGGGACGCCGCGGGGCGCCGAACGGTTGCACAGCCTCGGGCACGCGCGCATGGCGAAGCTAGGCGGCCGCAACCATGTTCCGACCGGCGCGCTTGGCCATCGACAGGGCGACATCGGCGGTAGGCACCAGGGTCGCCAGCGACGGATCGCCGGCCGGGATGGTGGCGACACCGGCGCTCACCGTGCAACGGACCGATTCGCCGTCCTCGGTGGGGAAGGCCATCTTCTCGAACGCGGCACGGATCTGGTCTGCCACGCGGACCGCGTCGTGCCGATCGGTGCCGGCCAGCACCGCAACGAATTCCTCGCCGCCGTAGCGGGCCACCACGTCAGCGCGTCGCAGGCGCGAGGCCAGCAGCTTCCCGAACTCGCTCAGCACGCGGTCCCCCGTGGCATGCCCGCGTTCCTTGTTGATCGTCCCGAAATGGTCCAGGTCGAACAGCAGGGCGGACACCACCTCGCGGGTGCCCTCGTTCTGACGCGCTCGATGCGCAGCCAGCTGATCGAACGAGGTCGTGAAGTAGCGGCGGTTGGGCAGCCCGGTGAGCTCATCGCGAATGGACAGGTCCTGCGCCTGCGCGTAGGCAACGGCGTTTCGCATCGCGATGGCCGCCAGGTCCGCCATCAGGGTCAGCGCCCGGACATCCGCCGCGCTGAAGGGGTCGCCCACGACACGGACCAGCCCGAGGGTCGCCCCGACGGCACCGTCGGTGACGACCGGCACGCACGCCATCGCCAGCGCGCGATCGCTGAACAGGTCCTGGGTGGAGGATGGGCGGTCCCCCGGCTCGACGCGATCCGCGACGCGCGGGGTGCCGTCCCGGATCACCGCGCCGATGAGCCCGTCCCCCGAGGCGATCGTCCGGCCGATGAGCGATGGCGCACCCATGGCCGCCACGATGCGATGCTCGCCGTCACCCTGCTTCACGCTGAGGGTTGCCACGTCCGCGGCGACGACGTCGATGGCACCACGGACGATCTCGCTGAAGGTCGCCTCGGGGTCGAGTGTCCGGGCGATGGCCCGGGCAAAGGACGTGACCCGCCCGTTGGTCGCCGCGCGAGCGGCCAGCTCGTCTGCGGCTGCCCGTCGCTCGGCGATGGTGGCCGCCGTCACGAAGGAGATGAGGAAGGTCGTCACGACGAGCACCTGCACCTGGCCGATCTGGAAGGTGGGCGCCGAGTTCAGGAGCACGAAGGGTCCATGCCCGCCGATCGTTCCAGCCGTCGCGATGAAGGCGACTGCCGAGGTCGACAGCGCCGCGCCGATCATGCCGAATCGCACGGCGGCGACCACGACGAACAGGAAGATCGGGGTGGCGGCGAGCTGGATGCCCAGCGGCAGGGGAAGGAATGCCAGCGAGGTCAGGCCGACGACCACGACCCCGATGCCGACGGCCTCCAGCGACGTCCGCCACTGCGGGCGGACGATCGTTCGGCGACCGATGAGGAGAATCAGCGGCGCGACCGCGAGCACGCCACCCGCATCGCTCAGCAGCCAGGTGACGTAGGTCGGCATGAAGGGGGCACCGGCACCCAGCGCCACAGTGGCGGCACCGATGACGGCTGCCACGGCGGGCGCGCCGATCGCGCCGTACGCGAGCAGCAGGCCGACGCTGCGCAGGCTGCGGAGCGTCGTGAAGCCGGATCGACGGAGCGCCCAGGCCGCGAGCAGCGGCTCGAGGGTGTTGGCGGCCACGAAGCCTCCGGTCATGCCGACGGAGACCCCGGCCACGAGGTTGGCGGCGGCCACCGCCAGCGCGATTCCGGCCGCGACGGCCGCCCATTCGCGCGTGCGCGTGACGAGCAGCATGCCGAGGGCAATGCCGGCCGGCGGCCAGATGGCGGCGACATGCTGCGGATCGGGCGCGAAGAGCAGGCTCACGCGCGCCGCCGCCGCGTACGTGGCCACGGAGAGAAGCAGCAGCACGAGCGTCCGCGCGCTGGGCACCGTCCCCAGTGCCGGCCAGATCCCCATCCTGCCTGCCCGTCCGACGGAACCGCGAGCGACTGTGCGCACGCCGAGGATCGGGGTGCTGTCCATCGGCCGATGATGCCGGTCGGTGCGGATACGCCGCACTAGTACTTCCTGCGGGAGACGCCAGCAAGGGATGCGGGCCGACACTCCCTACAGGACGCGACGACGCCTCACTCGGACGTGACGCCGTAGTCCTGCTGTGTGACGACCACCCAGTCGCCGGCGCCATCGGCCGCCTGGGGGTCGACCCGGTACAGGGTGACGAACTGCTGGATCGAGTCACCGTTGGCGTCGAAGCCAACGGTCCCAAGGACGGTC
Organism: Candidatus Limnocylindria bacterium; assembly: GCA_035699665.1. Classification (GTDB taxonomy): domain Bacteria; phylum Chloroflexota; class Limnocylindria; order QHBO01; family QHBO01; genus JAICQM01. Next base: position 312 of record DASSPJ010000059.1, on the reverse strand, counting down.
TCGAACCGATGCGCCGGATCGACCGCGTGGGCGCGCACGGCCTCGCGGAGATCCTCCGCCGATGCCCCCGACGCGGCGATCGCGCGCAGTGACTGGATGATCACCTCTGCGCAGGCATGCGCCGCCGCCGCGTACTCGTCGGGCTCCTCGCCGAAGCGATCCCGGTAGGCGTCGATGAAGCTCGCTCGATAGGGCCCGATGGCGCTGTGCGACGCGTACGACCCAACCGCGGCCTCGCCCGCCAGGTTGAGGTACGAGTCCGGCCTTGTCCCCGATCCGTCGAGTTGCGCGTCGGCGGTCAGGAACGGCGTG
>DASSPJ010000058.1:0-3569 GCA_035699665.1 Candidatus Limnocylindria bacterium | reverse complement strand
GTAGCCCTATCGGTCTATACCGGCCATGGGAGGTACCGGCGTATACTCCGCCCGGCGTTGCGTGGGCGCACCTCCGGAGGCGAGGGACGGCGCAACGACACCGAGCTGCCAAGGAGCCGACGCGGACCCATGATCGAAGAGCCGAAGCGCAAGACCGCCAGCAAGCAGGACACGCAGGCCGCCGCCGACTGGACGCTGGAGGTGGGGGAGGGGACCCTCGCGCCGCGATCCGCCCTGGACGTGCTGACGACCCTCAACGAGCGGGTGGCGGCCGGCAACATCGAGGACCTGATGCCGATCGCGACCGGCTTCGTGCCGCTCGACAAGACGATCGGCGGCGGCCTGCGGCCGGGAGAGCTCATGCTCATCGGCGGCGCGCAGGGGCAGGGCAAGACCACGATGGCGCTCCAGATGGCGCGCAACATGGCCGCCTCCGGCCAGGCCACCGTCCTCTACGTCTGCTTCGAGCACGACGAGGAGTACCTCATCCAGCGCCTGGTGGCGATGGAGTCCGCCCTGTCGCACCTGCCGCAGAAGTCCGGCGCGGTGAAGATCCAGGACGTCAAGAAGGAGGTGGTCAGCAGCTACACCTCCTCCGCCGAGACCGGCCAGCGCGCCAAGCTGGGCGCCAACCCGCGCCTCCGTCCGAGCCTGGAGCGGATCGCCCGCTACGGCAGCAACCTGTACCTCATGCGCGGCACCGCCACGTCGAGCACCATCGAGAACCTGCGCGCCCTGGTGAAGGAGCATCGGGGAGACGACGGCCGGCGCCTGGTCCTCTTCGTCGACTACCTCCAGAAGGTGCCGGTGATCCCCGAGCCGAACGACGAGGCGGAGAAGGTGACGCGGATCGTCAGCGGCCTCAAGGACGTGGCGCTCGCCGAGTCGGTGCCGGTGGTGGCGATCGTGGCTGCCGACCGCGAGGGGCTCAAGGCCAAGCGCCTGCGCAACCATCACCTGCGCGGGTCATCGGCCATCAACTACGAGTCCGACATCATCCTGATCCTGAACGACAAGTACAACATCGTCGCCAAGGTCAATATCGAGTTCAACCCGTACCAGGCCCAGCGTTACCGCGACTGGGTGGTGGCCACGGTCGAGAAGAACCGCGGTGGCCAGGACAACGTCGACCTCGAGTACGAGAAGCTCTTCGAGTACAGCTGCTTCGATCCGACCGGCCGCATCACGGCCGAGAAGCTGATCGAGGAGCGGCTCTACAACGACTGACCGATAGCTCCCTCGAGGCGCCCGATGCCGTCGCCGCCGGACCCGTATCGCGTCCTGCAGGTCGTCCCCACCTGTGATCAGGAGGTGCTGCATGCCGCCTTTCGCGCGCTGGCGCGCAAGTACCACCCGGACCGCGACGGAAGCCGCCACGCCCAGGCGCGGATGGTCGAGCTGAACGAGGCCTATGCGCTCGTTCGGGAGCCGGGCGCGCGCGAGCGGCACGACCGCGCCATCCGCAACGCGGCGTTCGCCCCGCTGAGCGCCGGCGTTGCCGCCCCGCCGCCGCGCTCAGGGGCGGTCGGGACGAGGCTCGAGTTCGGCCGCTACTCCGGCTGGACGCTCCGCGACCTGGCCCGCCACGACCCCGACTACCTGCGCTGGCTGTCGCGGCACGCGTCGGGGCTGCGCTATCGCACCGAGATCTACGGGATCCTGGGCCGCATGGGAGCCACCGCCGCCTGATCTCGTGTCCCGAGCGGCAGCGACCACCGATCCATCGCGGGTCTGACGCCTCAGCCGGGCACTCAGGCGACGCCTCGCCGATTCATCGGTGCACCTGACGCTCCGAGCGCTGTGCGGGTGGCGTCCGGGCGCCATCCACGCGCATGAATCGTCGATCTGTGGCCCGCCCGGCCGGCGCGGGCGTCGAACCCGCGATTCATCGAAGGGAGCCTCCTGCGCTAGGCTGTGGACCGATGACGAGCGAGGCGCCCCGACCGCTGCGCGCGGTCTTCCTGGACATCGGCGACACGGTCATGCGACCGAATCCGTCGTGGGAGCACGTCTACGCGCTCGCCCTCCAGGAGTACGGCGTGCAGGTGAGCGTCGAGGATCTCGACCGGGCGCTGCGGGCCGCCTATCACCACGGCGGCTGGGGACTCCATGAGCCCTTCGAGCCGACCGCGGAGGCGAGCTTTCAGCGCTCCGCCCAGATCGACCAGGCGGCGATGGCCGAGCTCGGGATCGGACCGATGCCCGACGAGTTCTTCCGCCGCCTGCATGAGCTCTTCATGCTGACCAGCCACTGGCACGTCTTCCCCGATGCCTGGGAGGCTCTGCCCGCCATCCGCCAGCGCGGCGTCGTGCTCGGCGCGGTGAGCAACTGGGTGTGGGACCTGCCCGAGCTGCTCCATGCGCTGGACCTGGTGCGCCAGTTCGACTTCATCGCCGCCAGCGCGCGCGTCGGCTACGAGAAGCCGCATCGCGGGATCTTCGAGTACGCCCTGGCGCAGGCCGGCGTCGCCCCCGAGGAGGCGATCCACGTCGGCGATCACGTCGATGCGGACGTGCTGGGCGCGACCGCGCTCGGGATCGAGGCCGTGCTGATCGACCGCCACGAGCGCCACCCCGGGACCGAGCTGCCCGATGGCGTGATGCGCATCGGCAGCCTGCTCGACCTGCTCCCCATCATCGACGGGCGGTTGGCGCGGTCATGAGCGACCACTGGCGCTGCTTCGTGGGCGTGCCGATCGGGGAGCGCCTGCGTGACGCGCTGGCCGCGGCGACATCGGTCTGGGCTGAGGCGGCCCGCGAGGCCGACCTGCGCTGGACCGATCCTGCCGGTTGGCACATCACCCTGGCGTTCCTCGGCGACCTCGAGGTGCCGCGGGTGCAGGCGGTCGCGGACCGGCTCCCCGAGCTGGTGGGCGAGCCCGAGCCGATGACCCTCGAGCCGGACGAGCTGGTCGCCTGGCCGCGCGAGCACGAGGCCCGGATGGCCTGGTGCCGCTTCCGCGGGGACCCGGCGCTCGGCGAGCTGCACACCCGCGTGGCGGGCGGGCTCGGCGTGCGCGACCGTCGGCGCTTCCGCCCCCACGTCACGCTGGCGCGGGCGCGCGGCGGTCGGATGCTGGCGCTCCCGCGTCCTGCGTCGCTCGATAGGCTCGAGCTTCCCGCGTCGCCGGTGGCGGAGGTCGTCCTGTATCGGTCGCAGCCGGGCGAGCATGGCTCGACCTACACACCGATCGCCCGCGTCGCCTGGCCGGGGGTGCGGGTATGACCGTTCCGCGCCCCACCGTCCGGCCGCCCCACGTGGCCGTGATCGGCGACGGGGATCCGCGCGGTCCGGAGGCTCACCGCATCCTCGAGTGGGCCGAGGAGGTCGGTCAGCTTCTCGCGCGCGGCGGCGCGGTGGTCATCACCGGTGGGCTGGGGGGCGTCATGCGGGCGGCGTCACGGGGCGCCACCGCGGCCGGCGGCGCGACGCTGGGGATCCTTCCCGGCACCGATCCCGACGAGGCGAACGAGTTCGTCACCACCCCGATTGCCACCGGGCTGGGCGTGGTGCGCAACCTGGTGGTGGTGACCGCCGCCGACGTGGTGGTGGCGGTCGGCGGGCGTCA
>DASSPJ010000057.1:0-8036 GCA_035699665.1 Candidatus Limnocylindria bacterium | reverse complement strand
CCCACCACCTCCTTGCACACCTGGGCGCAGCGCCCGCAGTCGATGCAGCGGGAGTAGTCGCGCAGGATGAAGGAGTGCGTCTCGTCGCGGCCGTAGCCGTGGTTGACGCCGACGTACGGGTTGTCCTGGATCGAGCGCTCGTCGATCGCCATGTTGAGCGTCGTCTCGTACTCGATCGCCGCCTCGCGCAGGTCGCAGTGGCCGATCGCCTCGCAGGTGCACTGGAGGCAGCGCGACGCCTCGCCCATCGCCTGGTCGTGGGTGTAGCCGTATTCGTACTCGCCGAAGCTGCCGCGGCGCTGCTCGGCGTCCTGCTTGCCCATCACCGCCCGCGGCTCCTTCACGTCGTCGGTGAACGGCACGATGGTCAGGAAGCTGGGCTGCGGCTCGGTGACGATGCGGCGCACCTGCGGATCGTCGAGGTCCTGGCCGCGCAGCCAGTAGTCGATGGCGTAGGACGCGCGGCGTCCCTCGCCGATCGCCTCCACCACGGTCGCGGCGCCGGTGCGCACGTCGCCGGAGGCGAACACCTTCGGGACATCGGTGCGGAAGATGTGCTCCTCGCTCTCCAGCGTGCCCCGGCGGCTCACCACCAGCTTCGAGCGGATCTCCTCGGGCTCCGAGTCGATCCAGGAGAGCTCCGGTCCCTGGCCGATGGCGCCCAGCACGGTGTCGCACTCGACGATGAACTCGGTGCCGGGCATCGGCTCGGGGCGGCGGCGGCCCTTGTCGTCCGGCTCGCCGAGCTTCATGCGCTGGAACTCGACGCCGGTCACCCTGTTCTGCGCATCGGTCACGATGCGCGTGGGGGCGGCCTGGAAGATGACCCGCGCACCCTCCTCGATCGCCTCGTGGACCTCGTCCTGGGCGGGCATGTCCTTGAGGTCGCGCCGGTAGACGAGCGTCACCTCGGCCGCGCCCTGGCGGACGCTGGTGCGCGTGCAGTCGATGGCGGTGAAGCCGCCGCCGATGACCACCACCCGCGCGCCGGAAAGGGCGGGCACCGCGACGCCGCGGGTCGAGTTGTAGAGGTTCTCCAGCGCGTTGACCATCCCGTCGGCGTCCTCGCCGGGGATGCCCAGCTCGTTCGACTTGTAGCAGCCGATCCCGACGTACACCGCGTCGTAGCCCTGCTCCAGGAGGTCGGCGACGTGGAAGTCGCGGCCGAGGCGCATGTTCGGCTTGAGGGTCGCGCCGAGCTCCCATACGTGATTCAGCTCGCGGTCCATCCACGCCTTGGGGAGGCGGTACTCCGGGATCCCGTAGCGCAGCATGCCGCCCTGCTCCGGCTCCGCCTCGTAGACGTCGCACTGGTGTCCGCGCAGCTGGAGGTAGTACGCCGCGCTCAGCCCGGCCGGCCCGGCGCCGATGATCGCCACCCGGCGCCCGGTCGGCGGCTCCTTGGGCCACGGGATGGGCGCCGGGGCATCGACCTCCAGCACGCGGTCGGCGCAGTAGCGGTGCGAGTCGCGGATGGCGATCGCGGTGTCGACCTCCTCGCGACGGCAGTGCGTCTCGCAGGGTGCCGGGCAGACGCGGCCGAGGATGGCCGGGAAGGGCAGCGAGCGCTTCAGGATGCGCGTCGCCTCCTCCCAGTTGCCGAGGCTGTTCTGCTTCAGGTAGCCGGGGATGTCGACCCGGGTGGGGCACTTGAACTGGCAGGGCGGCAGGCAGTACGCGTCGTGGTCGCTGAAGATGAGCTCGAGGACCATGCGGCGGTTCTCGATGAGCCGATCCGAGTGGGTGGTGATGACCATCCCCTCGGCGATCTGGGTGCCGCAGCTGATGGGGGTCGTCTCCTGCCCCTCGACCTCGACGACGCAGATGCGGCACGCCCCGTAGGCGGCCAGCTTGGGCTCGTAGCACAGGGTCGGGATGTCGATCCCCAGCACGCGACAGGCCTGGAGGATGGTCTGGCCTTCCTCGGCCTCGACCTGCTGACCGTTGACGGTGACGCTGATCTTGCGGGTGCCGGGCACCATCGGCCACAGCGGCGTGTAGTCCTCGACACCGCCGGACCCCTGCCCGTTCCCGTTGGCGTGACCGTTGGTCGTTCCGAATGCCATCGCCGCTATCGTACCGATGCGTCGGCGGCCGCGTCCGCGCCGCCGCCGAGCGGGGCCACCAGGGGCGGCACGTCGAGCGGGGCGCAGGCGCCCGCCAGGCAGACGCCGCGCTCGGCGTGGGCGCGGTACTCGTCGGGGAAGCGGTCGAGGGTGGTGAGCATCGGTCCGGGTGCCCGCGCCTCGAGGTGGCAGAGCGCGGTGTCGCGCATCTTGCGCGACAGGTCGCGGAGCAGGTCGAGGTCGTTCGGGCGGGGTGTGGCGGCCAGGATGCGGTCGAGCGTCTCGACCAGGCGCAATGTCCCGATGCGGCACGGCACCGCCTTGCCGCAGGCTTCCCTGGCGCTGATGTCGAGGAAGAAGCGCGCGGTGGCGACCATGCAGGTGTCGGCGTCGGTGACCAGCACCGATCCGGAGCCGATCGTCGCGCCCGCCTCGGCCAGGGCGTCGAAGTCGTAGGCCACGCGGTCGAGCGACCCCGCCTCGACCGCTCCACCACCGGCGCCGCCGACGAAGAGGGCCTTGGTGAGGCCGCGGGTCGCGCCGGCCGCGGTGAGCAGGTCGAGGAGCGGCGTCCCGAGCGGGATCTCGAGCAGGCCCGGCTCACCGAGCTTGCCGAGCACGGTGACCAGCTTGGTGCCGGGGCTGGCCTCGCTGCCGACGCCGCTGAACGCCTCGGCGGAATGGTTGAGGATCCAGGCCGCGTGGGCCAGCGTCTCGCCGTTCTGCACCACCGTCGGCTGGCCGCGCAGCCCGCGCTCGGTCGGGTAGGGGGGCCGGATGACCGGCATGCCGCGGTCTCCCTCGAGCGCCGCCAGGAGCGCGGTCTCCTCGCCGTGGACGAGCGAGGTGGAGCCCTCCCAGACGGAGAGCTGGACGCTGAAGTCGGTGCCGAGCACCAGGTAGCCCGCCAGGCGCGCCTCGGTCGCCGCCGCGACGGCGGCGCGCAGCCGCTCGACCGCCAGCGGCCAGTCGCGGCGCACCGCGATGACGGCCTCCGACGCGCCGGTCGCGAAGGCGGCGACGATGAGCCCCTCCACGACGAGGTGCGGGTTCCCCTCGGCCAGCGCCCGCTCGCCGAGCGCGGTCGGGTCGCTGCTCATCAGGTTGGCGACCACGATGCGCCGGTCGCCGGGCGCCGCGCGCGCGGCGCGCCACTTGTCGGCGGTCGGGTAGCCGGCGCCGCCGCGCCCGCGCAGGCGCGCCCGCGCGATCTCGTCGATGGTGCCCTCCGCGCCGAGCTGCTCGACGGCGCGGGTCAGGCCCGCGTAGCCGCCATGCTCGGTGTAGCTGGCGATGCTGGTCGGGTCGACGCGACCCACCTCGGTGAGCAGCCGCTTCTCGCCGCCGGCCAGGATGCGGATCTGCGGCGAGATGCCGTGGCCGCCGTTGCGGGCCGCCGTCACGCGGTCACCTCGGCGGCGGCGCGGCGGCGCTCCTCGACCAGGTGTGACGCGTGGTCGGCCGAGATCGGCCCGTAGACGAGCGTGTCGATGCGCACGGCAGGGGCGATGGCGCCGGCCCCGACGTCGGTCGCGGTGGCCAGAGAGAAGGCGCCGTCGGCGGTCGTCTCGCCGGGACGGATGCCGAGCTCGCGCTCGAAGGCGGCGAGGAGCTCGTCACCGCCGGCGAAGTGGCACGCCGCGCAGGTGCAGACGGTGACCAGGTGGCCCTCGGCGGGGAGCAGGCGGAAGCCACCCATGCCGGCGGCGCCGAAGACCTGCGCCCAGTGGATCGTCATGCGGTCGCTCACGATGCGCAGCGCCCGTTCGGGGAGGTAGCCGTACCGCTCCTGGACGGCGCCGAAGATGCCGACCAGCGCCTCGGGGCGGCCGCCGAAGCCCTCGACCACCGAGGTCACCCACGGCTCGTCGATCGGCTCGTCCCAGCGGACCGCGTTGCGCATCGGTCGCGCCGACAGGCCGGCACGGCGGAAGGCGTTGGGGTCCTTGCGCTCGTCGTAGATCTCCGGCATGCCGTAGCGGATGCGATTGCCCTGCGAATCGAAGCCGGACATGTCGATCGCCTCGACCGGGCAGACCTGGGCGCACTGGAAGCAGACCTCGCACTTGTGCTCGCCCAGGGGGTCGTAGATCAGGTCGAGGCGGCCCCTCCATCGGTCCGGGATGTGGGGGCGCTCCTCGGGGTACTGGCGGGTCACCTTGGGCGCGAAGAAGTTGCGCAGGGTGGTCGCCATGCCCTTCGCGATGCCGGTCCCCGGAATGGCCATCAGCGTCCCTCGCTCACAGGTTGAAGGCCACGACCGCGATGGCGGTCACGAACAGGTTCACCAGCGCCAGCGGCAGCAGCACCTTCCAGGCCATGCCCATCAGCTGGTCGACGCGGACGCGCGGCAGGGTGGCGCGCATCCAGACCGCCACGAAGACGAAGAAGTAGGTCTTGAGGAAGAACCAGAAGGCGCCGTACAGGGTGCCCAGGAACCCGCCGAGCTCCGCCGGGAAGGGCCAGGGGGCGAGCCAGGCGCCGAAGAAGAGGCTCACCATGATCGCGCTCATGATGAACAGCGCCACGTACTCGGCGAAGAAGAAAAAGCCGAAGCGCATCCCCGAGTACTCGGTGAACGGCCCGGCCACGATCTCGCTGTCCGCCTCGACCATGTCGAACGGGGTGCGGTTGATCTCCGCCAGCGAGGCGATGTAGAAGATGCCCCAGCCGACGATCTGCCACAGCACCAGCCATCCGTGGTCGCGCTGCCAGTGCACCAGCTCGGTGAAGTTGAGCGTCCCCGCCAGGACCACGGCGCCGACCACCGAGAGGGTCAGCGGGATCTCGTAGCTCACCATCTGCGCCGCGCTGCGCAGCCCGCCGAGCAGCGAGTACTTGTTGTAGCTCGCCCAGCCGGCGACGAGCAGGCCGACCACCGAGAGGCCGATGATGGCGAAGAAGTAGACGATCCCGATGTTGAAGTTGGCGGCGACGGCACCGGGCGCGAACGGGATCACCAGCATGCTCATGGCGGCCGCCATGAACACCATCCAGGGCGCCATGGTGAAGGTCGCGCGGTCCGCCTTGTCGGGGATGTGGTCCTCCTTGGCGAGCACCTTGAAGCCGTGGATCGTGCTCTGGAAGATCCCGCGCGGGCCGATGCGGTTGGGGCCGAAGCGCAGGTTCATCTGGGCGATGATCTTCATCTCCATCTGGATGACGATGAAGGCGGTGGGCACGGTCAGCAGCAGCAGCAGCGTGGTGGCCAGCACGAAGCGCCCGATGCCGAGCAGCAGCTCCCAGTCCATCTACTTGTCGACCCCGCCCATGATCGGGTCCAGCGACGCCATGACCGCCATCGTGTCGGCGATGAGGTGCCCGGGCATCAGCTTCGGCATGACCTGGAGCGTGATGAGGCTCGGGTCGCGCATGCGGAACCGATACGGGTTCGGCCCGCCGTCGCTGATGGCGTAGACGCTGTACAGGCCGCGCGGGCTCTCGATCGCCGCGTAGGCGCGCCCGGGCCGCGGGCGGATGATGCCCGGCACCTGGGCCTGCACCGGGCCGTGCGGCATCTTGTCCATGATCTGCTCGATCAGCGACATCGACTGCTTGATCTCGGCGATGCGCTGGATGTAGCGGTCGTAGACGTCACCGTTGGCCTGGGTGATGACGTCGAACTCGAGGTCGCGGTACGGCGGGTAGGGGTGCGCCTTGCGGACGTCGAACGGCACGCCGCTGGCCCGCAGGTTGGGGCCGGTGACGCCGAGGCTGATGGCGTCCTCGCGGCTGATGATCCCCATCTTCTTGGTGCGCGCCTTGAAGATCTCGTTGTCGGTGATCAGCAGCTCGTTGTCCTTGAGGTTCTTGAGCTGCTTGCTGTGCCACGTCCCGAGGCGCGACAGGAACTCGTCGTTGGTATCGAAGTTCACGCCGCCGACGCGGAAGAAGTTGAACAGCATGCGCTGCCCGGAGATGGCCGACAGCATGTCGACGATCTCGTCGCGGTTGATGAAGCTGTACAGGATCGGGGTCAGGCCGCCCATGTCGAGCGCCAGGAAGCCCATCATCAGCCCGTGGCTGAAGACGCGGTTCAGCTCGACCACCAGCGCCCGGATGTACTGCGCCCGTGGCGGCGCCTCGATCCCGTAGAGCTTCTCGAACGCGAGCGCCGGCGCGTGCTCGTTGTGCATCCCCGACATGTAGTCCATCGGGTCGACATAGGTCAGGACGGTGGTGTAGGTCGCGTTCTCGCAGAGCTTCTCGATCCCGCGGTGCAGGTAGCCGAGCACCACGTCGAGATCGGTGACCACCTCGGAGCGGACCTTCAGCACCAGCCGCATGACGCCGTGGGTCGAGGGGTGCTGCGGCCCCATGTTGACGAGCATCTCGCCCTCTTCGAGGGTGTACAGCTCGCGCTCGCGATCGGTCTGCGGGGGGCGGTCCGGGATGCCGACCATCTCGAAGCCGGCGTATTCCGCGCCCGGGTGGGCGATCGGCGCGGGCGCGATCCCGGCGGCCGCGCGCAGCCGTGCCTCCTCGGCCGCGTCGAGGTCGATCGGGTCGGGGATCCGCGTCTCGCGCGGCTCGGTGGCGGTCATCGCGGGCGGCTCGCGTCGGCGTCGGTCTCGCCGGCCTCGACGGGCGATCCCTCCGGCTGGTCGCCGGCCGGGTCCGCCACCACCGCGCTCGCATCGGGGAGCGCCCCCGCGTCGGCCAGCGGGTTGAGCGGGCCGAGGTTGGCGAAGCGCACCAGGTCCCATGTCTCGGGACGCTCGAGCGGGTTGACCCCCGCCGCCGGCGAGTCGGCGGCGTCATCGGGCAGGAGGAAGTCACGGCGCTGCGGGAACGACTTGTAGTCCGGCGACATGTAGAGGCGCCGCAGGTCGCGGTTGCCCTCGAAGATGATCCCCAGCATGTCGTACATCTCGCGCTCGTGGAACATGGCGCCCTCCCACAGCCCGGTGATCGACGGGATGCTGGGGTCGTCGCGATCCACCGTGGCGCGCACGCGCAGCCACGCCGGGTGAAGGTCGGAGTAGAGGTGGTAGACCACCTCGAAGCGCACGCCGGGGCCGTAGTCGACGCCCGCCTCGTCGGCGAGCATCCAGAACGCCAGCTCGGGATCGTCGCGCAGCGTGCGGAGCACCTCGAGGTTGCGCGCGCCGGGGATCGTGATCTCGACCGTGTCCTCGTCGGTCCACAGCGAGCTCACGACGTCGGGGAAGCGCTCGCCGATGAGGCGCACCAGGGCGCCGGCGGCGACCGGGGCGCTCAGCGCACGTCTCCTTCCCAGTTGACGCGCTGCGGGCCGCGGTCGACGTACGTCCGCCAGTGGCCGCGCCGCTGCTTGACCAGCTCCTGGAGCTTCATCATCCCGTAGATCAGGCCCTCGGGACGGGGCGGGCAGCCGGGGACGTACACGTCGACCGGCATGACGCGGTCGACCCCCTGCACCACGCTGTAGCTGCGCTTGAAACGGCCGCCCGACGTGGTGCAGGTGCCCATCGCCACGCACCACTTCGGCTCCGGCATCTGCTCCCACAGACGCACCAGCGGCCCGGCCATCTTGGTCGTCAGCGTGCCGGCCACGATGAGCACGTCCGCCTGGCGCGGCGACGCGCGGAAGGGGAACATCCCGAAGCGGTCGATGTCGTTCTTGCTGGTGGCGGTGCTCATCATCTCGATGGCGCAGCACGAGAGGCCCGACAGGAGCGGCCACAGCGAGTTGGCGCGAATCAGGTCGAGGACGTAGTCCGCTTTGGTGGGGATCACCTCCAGCAGGCCGTGGAAGCCGCCCTGCGGATGCTCCTCCATGCGGAACGGCGCCAACAGCGTCTCATCGCGCGACGCGTCGGGGATGACGATCGGATCGGCCGCCGGAGCGGTCGCCAGGCGCGCGTCGTCGCGCCCGGGATCGGTCACTGCCATCGCAGGTCTCCCTTCCGCCAGGCGTAGAGCTCGCCGAACATCAGGATCGCCAGGAAGATGCCCAGGATGACGATCCCGGGAACGCTCACCTGGCGG
>DASSPJ010000056.1:0-3425 GCA_035699665.1 Candidatus Limnocylindria bacterium | reverse complement strand
CCGCCCTCCTGGGCGATCAGCCAGCGCAGCCCGACCTCGGTGAGCTCCGCGCCCCCGGCCCGGCCCGGCTCGATGAACGGCAGCGTCACCATGCGGCGGCGCGCGAGGCGCTCGAGCGCCAGCTGGAGCCGCTCCGGCTCGAGCGCCAGCTCCTCGGCCAGCGGGTCGAGATCGACGAATCGGTTCGGGTAGCGGCGCAGATGGCGGAGGATGACCGCGTCGAGCTGCTGCGGCGAGATCGGCGCCTCGCTGGCGGCGGGGAGCGTGGCGGCGGCGGCGGTCTCACGGCGCGAGGGAGTGATCGACTGCTCCGGCGCGCCCGGTACGGCGGCGCGAGAGCGACGGCGGGCCCTGGGGGCCTTGGGAGTCGGGGCTGTCACGGGCGACAGGATACGAGAACCCCCGGCGACCCGTGTGTCGCGAACCGTCCGAATGCTCACCGGATGAGCGCCGCGGTCACCGGGTGAGCATTTCGACGATTCACCGGCAGTAGGCAGGGGCGCACGTCACCCAGGGAGCGGCGGTCACGCAGCGGAGGGGGTCGAGCGCAGCTCGACGGTGAGCGGCACGCCGGCGACGCGGCGGAGGGAGTCGGCCAGGCGGTCGTCCCAGGCGACGCGCTCGGGAAGCTTCACCTGCCAGGGCGCCCCGGTCATGCCGATCACCACGGGGAGTGGCCCCGGCCGCCCGCGGATCGCGCCCTGGAGCGCCTCGAGCGCGGCGTAGACCCGGTCCGGACCGGTCCCGGCGTCGAACAGGACGGCCACGGTGCCCTCCACGCCGGCGGGCGCGGACTGGAGCGGGACCGCATCGGCGGGCGCTGGCGGCTCGTCGGTCTCCGGCGCCAGGGCCGCGACCGACACCGGCTCAGGCTCCGCGGGGGGCATGGCGATCCCGCCGGCCGCGACCGCCACGGAGCTCTCGACCGGCAGTGCCACCGGTGCCTCGGGACGCACCGGCACGGATGCCGATCCGCCGCTCCACATGCCCTGGGCGGGCGGCGGGCCACCGCGCGGCATCCGCGCCCGTGACATCCGGTCGCGCTCCACCGCGAACGCGGCCGCGCCCATGCGCGCCGCGTCATCCCACGACCAGACGGCCTCGCACAGCAGCTGCGCGGACTCGTCGCGGTGATCGACGCGGCCCGAGATGAGGACCACCGCGTCGTCCGACCAGGCGGGGGCCGTCTGCTCGAAGACCTTGGGGAAGACGACCACCTCCACCGAGCCCTGGAGGTCCTCGACGGTGGCCACCAGCATGGTCGACCCGGAGCGGGTCACCACGCGCCGCGAGGACTGGATGATCCCGCCGATGGTCACGCGCGCCTGGTCCGACTCCTCGGCCAGCTCCCCGGTGTACGCGGTCACGTAGTCCGGCAGGACGTCGGCGATGTCGCCGAGCGGGTGCTCCGACAGGTACAGGCCGATGAGCTCCTTCTCCCAGCGCAGCCGCTCGCGGCGCGGGATCTCCTCTCCCCCGTCGAGGAAGGCGACCGATGCGTCGGCGGCGGGGGCGAACAGGTCGAACAGGGTCGATTGGCCGGCCGCCACGTCGCGCTGGTGACGCTGCCCCGTCTCGAGCGCCGCGTCGAGCGCTCCGAGCAGGGCGGACGCGGTGCCCAGCGAGGCCAGCGCGTTGGCCTTGATGAGCGACTCCAGCACCCGCTTGTTGACGGTCCGCAGGTCGACGCGACGGCACAGGTCGTCGAGCGAGACGAACGGCCCCGGCTCCTCACCCCCGTCACGGACCGAGGTGATCGCCTCGATCGCGCCCTCCCCGACGTTCTTGATCGCGGCGAGGCCGAAGCGGATGGCCTCCGGAGCGCCCGCTCCATCGGTCTCGACGGTGAACGGCGCATGCGAGCGCTGCACGTCCGGCGGGCGCACCTCGATCCCCAGCCGGCGGCACTCGGCGATCACCGCGGCGACCTTCTCCGCGCGCCCCGAGAAGCCGTTGAGGACGGCGGTCATGAACTCGATCGGGTAATTCGCCTTGAGGTAGGCGGTCTGGTAGGCGATCAGCCCGTAACAGGTGGCGTGGGCCTTGTTGAACCCGTAGCGCGCGAACGGCTCGAAGGCGGCGAACACCTGGTCGACGATCCCCGGTGGAATCCCCTTCTTCTTGGCGCCGGCCTTGAACTTGGCCTCGTGCTGGCGGAGGACGTCCTCCTTCTTCTTGCGGATCGCGTAGCACAGGTTGTCCGCCTCGGGGCCGGTGTAGTCGGCCATCGCGATGGCCGCGGTCATGATGTCCTCCTGGTACACGAAGATCCCGTACGTGTCGCGGAGGGCCGGCTCGAGGGAGTCGTGCAGGTAGGTCACCGGCTCGAGGCCGTGCTTGCGGCGGATGTAGGCGGGGATGTTGGCCATCGGTCCGGGACGGAAGAGGGCGACCATCGCCGCCAGGTCGCGAACCTCGGTCGGCTTGAGCTCCTTGACGTAGCGGCGCATCCCCGAGCCCTCGAGCTGGAAGATGCCGGTCGTCTCGCCGGTGGAGAGCAGCTGGAACGTCCGGGCGTCGTCCAGGGGCAGCGTGTCGACGTCGATCTCGACGGACCGATGGAGCTTCACCAGCTCGACCGCGTCGGCCAGGATCGTCAGGTTGATGAGCCCCAGGAAGTCGAACTTGAGCAGGCCCAGCGCCTCGCAGGCGTGCATCTCGAACTGGGTCATGGTGGTGCGACCGTCGGTCGCGCGCTGGAGCGGCATGATCTCGGTGAGCGGCTCGCGGCTGATGACGATGCCCGCCGCATGCGTCGAGGCATGGCGGCTGACCCCCTCGAGCTGCTTGGCGATCCCGATCAGCTTGTCCACGCGCTCGTCGGCCTGCATCAGCTCGCGCAGCGGCGGGGAGGTCTCCACCGCGCGGTCGAGGCTGATGTTGAGCTCGTTGGGCACCGCCTTGGCGACCCGGTCCGCCTCGGCGTAGGTGAGCCCCATGGCGCGTCCCACGTCGCGGATGGCGGCCTTGGCGCCCAGTGTCCCGAAGGTGATGATCTGCGCCACGCGGTCGTCGCCGTACTTGCGGGTGACGTACTCGATCACCTCGTCGCGCCGGCTGTCCTGGAAGTCGATGTCGATGTCCGGCATCGTCACCCGGTCCGGGTTGAGGAAGCGCTCGAACGGCAGCCCGTACTCCAGCGGGTCGACCGGCGTGATGCCGAGGCTGTAGGTGACGATCGACCCCGGCGCCGATCCACGGCAGGTGATCATGATCCCCTGCTCCCGCGCGAAGCGCGTGAAGTCGGCCACGATCAGGAAGTAGCCCGAATACCCCATCCGCCCGATGATCCCCAGCTCGTAGTCGAGCCGGTGGCGCACCTCGTCGGTCAGGCGGTCTCCGTATCGGTCAATGAGTCCGCGCTCGCACTCCTTGCGGAGCCAGCTCTCCGCGGTCTCGCCGTCCGGCACCGGGAAGTGCGGCAG
>DASSPJ010000055.1:0-4577 GCA_035699665.1 Candidatus Limnocylindria bacterium | reverse complement strand
TGCGACGGGGATGAGTCACAACAGCCGATGTGGCCGCAGTGCGCGCATCGGCGCAGGTGGTACCACCAGCCGTCCTCGGTCGCCAGGCATTCGACGCAGCCCGTGCCGCTCGGCGGTGCGGCGGGGTCGATCGGGTCCATGCCGCGCAGCATACCCGCGCGACCCGTGATCAGCCGGCCGGCTCGGGACCCATCGGGCTCATGAGCTGGAAGTAATTGCCGTCCGGGTCGGCGAGGGTCGCGATGTACGCGTCGGGCGGAGCGCCGTCCATGGTGTATGGCTCGGCGACGACGATGGCGCCGGCGTCGCGCATGCGGGCGAAATCGGCCTGCACGTCGGCGCTCTCGATGTTCCACAGCAGGCGGCCGGGCTCCCGGTTGCTGCCATGCACCTCGGAGTGCGGGCCGACGGTGACGAACCCGGAGCCGATCTGCCAGCCGGTGTACCCGCCGTCGCTGAAGCCCGGCTCGCCGAACAGGTTCGCGTAGTACTCGACCAGGCGCTGCGGGTCCTCGGAGCCGATGAGGATGCTGTTGAAGTTCACACTGTCTCCCTGGTGTGGGTTGAGGTGGAGCGCTTCTCGTCGCGGCTGTGCGGCGATCAGGGGCGGATGTTGCGGTTTACCCTGAACAGGTTGTCCGGGTCGTACTCCGACTTGACCGCCTCGAGACGCCGATAGTTCTCTCGGTACGACTCGAGCGTTCGCTGGTCGGTCTCGTCATCGGTCTGGAAGTTCACGTAGTTGCCGCCGGTCGAGAACGGCTTGATCGCGTGCCAGGCGGCACGGACCCAGTCACGGTTCGCGTCGCCAGCCGGCGAGTCGGGGGCCCACATGGACTGGATGACGCACGCATAGGCGGCGTCGCGGTTGCCCATGGCGCCGTCGTCCTCGGCGTGCTCGTTGGGCGCCCCGGCGACCTGGAACAGCACGACCTGGTTCGCCGGTGCGCTGAGGCCCTCGAATTGCGCGTGATAGGCCGCCAGCAGCTCGTCGGTGAGGCGCGGCACGAACTCCGACTTCCAGTAGTAGTGCATCCCCCTGGGCTGCGTCGCGTCGAGCAGGGTCTGCTGTGCGAGGTAGGTCCTGCGCTGGATCAGGTCGGCGAGCGGCTGACCGTAGGCCTTGAAGGGCGCCACGTCGGCGTCCGCCTGCTCGGGGGTGCCTGAGTGGCACACCACGACGACCACGATCGGAGTCCCGTGGGCGCTCTCCGGCAGCCACGGGGCAGGCGGCGCGTTGCGTCGCAGCACGACTGACGTGAGCTCGCGGGGAGCCGATTCGGTGACGCGGCGATACAGGTCGAGGACCGCCGTGGCCTCGGAGGCGGGCCAGGCGATGAGGCCGGCGGTCACGTCCGGCCCCACGTCGTGGAGGCGGTACACGAACTGGGTGACGACGCCGAAATTGCCGCCGCCGCCACGCAGCGCCCAGAACAGGTCGGCGTGCTCGGTGCGCGAGGCCCGCCGTATCTCGCCGTCGGCGGTGACGATCTCCACCTCCTCGAGGTCGTCGACGGTCCATCCGAAGCGGCGGCTCAGGTAGCCGAAACCGCCGCCCAGCGTCAACCCGGCGACCCCGGTGGCGGAGACGAAGCCGAGCGTCGCGGCGAGACCGTGCTCCTGCGTGGCACGGTCGACATCTCCCAGGAGACAGCCGGGGCCGACCGTCGCCCGTCGCGCCTCCGCGTCGACCTCCACGCCGTTCAGCGGCGACATGTCGAGCGTCACTCCCCCGTCGGACAGCGCGAGACCGGCGATATTGTGGCCACCGCCCTTGATCGATACCTCGAGCCCGTGCTCCCGCACGAAGTCCACGACCCGTACCACGTCCGGCGTCGAGGCGGGGCGGACGACGACCGCCGGTCGCTTGGTGATCATCCCGTTCCACAGCTGGGTGGCAGCCTCGAAGCCGTCGGTATCGGGGAAGAGCATCGATCCGTCGAGCCTCGCCGCCAGGGCTTCCAGCTGCGCGCGCTCGATCTCGCGCGCCCCGCCATCGAGGGCGGTGATGTTCACGAGTCCCACGTTCATGCCTCCATGCCAGCGCTCCGCAGGGGCGTACTCTCGCGGAGCGTGCAGGGTACGCCACGCCGAGTCTTGCGCGCCCCGCACACGATGGCAAGGGCGAGACACACGGATCGCCTCGGGCCCACAATGGCCGCATGCAGCTGCGCGACTACCGCATCCGCGCTGGCAGTCTGGACCAGTTCGTCGCCGAGTGGCGGGCCGGCATCGTGCCGGTGCGCCGGCGCATCGGATTCTCGATCGAGGGTGCCTGGACGGTGCCCGAGGAGAGCCGCATCCTGTGGATCCTCTCGTATCCGGGCGATGCGGTTGACTTCTCGACCGCCGACGCCGCATACCACGCCTCGCCCGACCGTGGGGCGCTCGAGCCGGACCCGGCCCGCCTCATCGAGTCACAGACGCTGACCTGGATCTCCCCGGTGGTGGACTAGGGTTCGTCCTCCTCCGCAAAGACCACCTCGCGGCGCTTGCGGATGGCCGGCAGCACGGCGAGCACCAACGCCCCGACGGCGAGCACGAGCAGCGCCGCCGAGATCGGCCTCGTCAGGAAGATGGTGGCGTCGCCGCGCGAGATGATCATGGCTCGCCGCAGGTGCTCCTCGAGGAGCGGACCGAGGACGAAGCCGAGCAGCAGCGGGGCGGGTTCGCAGCCCAGCTTGATCAGCGCGTAGCCGAGGATGCCGAAGAAGGCGATGGCATAGACGTTGTAGGCGTTGTTGCCGAGCGAGTAGCAGCCGATGGCTGCGAACACGATGATCGCCGGGAAGAGGATGCGGAACGGGATGCGCAGCATCTTCACCCAGATCCCGATGAGTGGCAGGTTGAGCAGCACCAGCAGCAGGTTGCCGAGCCACATCGAGACGATGAGCCCCCAGAAGAGCGCCGGTTCGTCGTTGATCACGTTGGGGCCCGGCGTGATCCCCTGGATGATGAACGCGCCGACCATCAGCGCCATGACCGGGTGCGCCGGCAGGCCGAGCGTGAGGAGCGGGATGAACGACGTCTGCGCCGCCGCATTGTTGGCCGATTCGGGCGCCGCGACGCCCTCGATGGCACCGTGGCCGAAGCGCTCGGGGTGTCGCGAGATGCGCTTCTCCACCGAGTAGGACGCGAACGCGGCCAGGATGTGGCCGCCGCCGGGCAGGATCCCGAGGGCGGAGCCGAAGAGCGTGCCGCGCGTGATGGGACCGACGATGCGGCGCAGGTCGTCGCGGGTGGGCCACAGGCCGGTGATCGTCTTGACCATCACCGTGCGGGTCTTCTCGTCCTCGAGGTTGCGCAGGATCTCGGCGACGCCGAACATGCCGACCGCCACCGACACGAAGTTGATGCCGCCGTAGAGCTCGCGGACGCCGAACGTGAAACGCGGGGTGCCGGTGTAGAGATCCTGGCCCACCGTCCCGAGGAGGATGCCCAGGACGATCATGGCCAGTGCCTTGAGGGTCGAGCCGCGCGCCAGCGCGATCGACGCGATCAGGCCGAGCACGACGAGCGAGAAGTACTCGGGCGGACCGAAGGAGAGGGCCGCCCGGGCGAGAGGGGGCGCGAAGAGGACCAGCACCACGGTCGCCACGGTGCCGGCGATGAACGAGCCGATGGCGGCGGCGGCAAGCGCCGGCCCGGCCCGGCCGCGTTTCGCCATCTCGTGCCCGTCGATGGCCGTCACCGCGGCCGACGACTCCCCCGGCAGGTTGATCAGGATCGCGGTCGTGGAGCCGCCGTACTGGGCGCCGTAGTAGATGCCCGCCAGCATGATGAGCGACGAGGCCGGCTCGAAGTTGAAGGTGATCGGCAGCAGCATCGCGATGGTCGCGGTCGGGCCGATCCCGGGGAGCACGCCGACCGCCGTGCCGAGCACCACCCCGATGAAGCAGTACAGGACGTTCTCGAGCCGCAGCGCGGTCTCGATGCCGAGCCCGAGGTTGCCGAGCAGGTCCATCAGCTCGTCAGAACCGCAGCCAGGCGCCGAAGGGATCCAGTCGCAGCTGGAGCGCGAACACGAAGATGACGATGCACAGCGCGGTCAGGCCCACGGCAATCACGACCGCCTGCACGACCCCGACGCGCGGGCTGGCGAAGGCGGAGACGAGCGCCGTGACGGCCAGGGCGGGGACGAGGCCAAGGCCGCGCACGGTCAGGCCGAAGAGGAGGACGGCGACCGTGATCAGCACGATGGCGCGCCATGGCCAGATGCCGATCGGCTCGCCGCTGCCAGCGAGAAGGCCCTTGCCGACGATGAGCACGCCCAGCAGGACCAGGATTCCGCCCATGACGAGCGGGAAGTAGCCCGACCCCATCCGCACGGGAGTGCCGATCTCGTATGTCAGCGAGATGCTGACGAACGCCACCCCGAAGGCGACGAAGATCGCACCGGCCAGGAGGTCCCTTCGCGCTTTGCCGATCTCCATCGAGCTGGCGTCACCTCGCGACGTGGGGCCGTCCCGGGGCGGCCGGCAGCGCGGCCGCCCCGGGCTCAACGGGTCCGAATCAGCCGGCGGTCACCCCCGCTTCCTCGATGATCGGACGCCACAGGTCGATCTGCTCCTGGAGCT
>DASSPJ010000054.1:0-4068 GCA_035699665.1 Candidatus Limnocylindria bacterium | reverse complement strand
AGAGCGTGGGGGACGTGCAGCCGGTCGTGATGCCCGCCGCCGCCATGCGGTTGATATTCGCCTCGGCGAAGCTCGTCTCGTCATCGGTGAAGAAGTCGGTGGTCGTGGTCGGGAGCGCGTAGCCGCGGTCGATGAACGCCGCCATCTGCTCGCGCGTCACGGTCTGCGTGGGGCAGAAAAGGACTGCCGACGTGCAGCCGGTGGTGATTCCGTGATCACGCAGGGTGTTGATCTCGTTCTCGAGCTGCCTGCCGTCGTCATCGGTGAACCAGTCCGTCGTGGTGGTCCGGGTCAGGCCCAGGGCGCGCACGAGGAAGGCGGCCATCTGCTCGCGGGTGACGTACTGCGTCGGGCAGTAGATCGCGGGGCCGCAGCCGAGGGTGATCGCCTCATCGGCCATGAACGCGATCTCGTTGGGGAACGCGCTGGCGCCGATGTCGGAGAAGTAGTTGAGCCAGCTGGTGAGGAGCACGGTGCCGCTGGTCGTCTGGGCGACGACCAGGACGGTGGAGCCCGTCGAGGCGGCGTCGAAGGTGATCGAGAACGGGCTGCTGGCCCCGGCCGCGAGCGACGCGACGGCGGTAGAGGCCGCGGTGTCGGTCACGTTGGCGCCATCCAGGCGCGCGGCGAAGACCTTCACCTGGCTCCCGGCGGAGGTGGCGTGCTCGTTCTTGACGTTACCGGTCAGCGTGTCGGTGGTGCCGTCCAGGACGACGGTGTTCAGCTCGAGGCCACCGGCCGGACCTGAGAATGTGGTCGTACTGGTGACGGTGACCTCGGTGGAGTCGTGCCCGACCAACGGGGTTGGCTCGATGATGTGGAAGGGCGTGGTGGCGTGCGGCGCGAGGTTGGTCAGGTACGCCGGGCCGCTCTGGGTCTCGAGCACGGTGGTCCCGGCCTTGAAGGTTGCCGTCACGTTGATGCTGGTGCGGCGCGAATCGTCGTTGTTGGTGATCGTGCCGACCACGTGGGTCGCGCCACCCACGACGTAGGTGCTGAACTCCGTGACGACGAGCACGGTGCCGTGATTGGCGGTCACCGGCAATGCCATCAGCGGCATGGTGAGGGCGAGCCCGATCAGGGCGGCGCCGAATCGACGAATCATGGAATACGGACTCCAAGAAGTGCGGATGAGGCCTGGGAAGAAGATGCCCCGTAGGGAATAGAACCGGTCCGTGGCGCTGGATTGATCGTCATCCCCCGCTGCTGCGCTGCCGAAGCCGCCAGGCTGGCGGGTTCTCACCTCCCTCTGTCTCCTGTCCGCCGTGGCGCGGCGGGCGAATCACTGTGAGCGCGATGACACCGCTGCGCGTCGCGTGAGCGGATGTCGCTACGGGCACATTCGGGGGCGCGCCTCCCCCGTTGGGGGCATGATTATGCCCCGTCCTCCCCAGAATGCAAGGTGTGGAGTCGCGTACTGGCACCGCAATCTGTCACGGCCGGCACGGCTCCGGGACAAGGAAAAGGGAGCCGCGCCTGCTGCTGCGCGGCTCCCAGACCGGAGGGAGGAGACCCGGGAGCCGGATCCGGAGTGGAGCCGGTCCCCGTTTGGATGAGGTCGATCGTGGATACCCACGAGCGACTGCGTGCACCCTACGAGCGCGGGGCGACGGTCGTGAATGGAACTCCCGTACCGCGGCGCCCCGTACCTGCGGCGAGGGCTCGGGCGGGGTGAGCCCGCCCGCATCGGTCAGTCCTCGGGGATCTTGATCCAGCCCTGGCGCATGGCGTACACCACGGCCTGGGTGCGGTCGTTCACCGACAGCTTGCGCAGGATGGACGACATGTGGTTCTTCACCGTCTGCTCGCTGATCGACAGCGCGTAGGCGACCTGCTTGTTGGTCATGCCCTGCGCGATGTTGTCGAGGATCTCGACCTCCCGCGGCGAGAGCGGCGCGAAGATCGGCTGCGCGTCGTTGCCGTAGACCGCCAGCTCGCGGAACTCCTTGAGGACGCGCGAGGCGACGGCCGGCTTGCTGAACACCTTGTCGTTGATGAGGTACTCGCCCGAGCGGACGCGGCGGATGATGCCGATCAGGTCGGTGGGATCGATGTCCTTCAGCACGTATGCCGCGGCGCCCGCCTTGATGGCGTCGAAGAGCTGGTCCTCGTCGTCGTTGTTGGCGAGCACGATGACCCCGGTGTGCGGCAGCTCGCGCTTGACGCGCTGGGTGGTCTCGATGCCGTTCGGCGCCGGCAGGCCGAGGTCCATCAGGACCACGTCCGGGGTCAGCGACTCGATCACGTCGATCGCCTCGCGCCCGGTGCCGGCCTCGCCGATCACCTCGAGGTCGTTCTCCAGCTCGAGGATGTTGCGCACCCCGCGCCGGAAGAGCGTGTGCCCGTCGACGATGACGACCCGTGTCTTGGTCCCCTGGTTGCGGCGATCGCCTCCCTGGCGTCGCTCCTGCTGCGTATCGGTCATGTCTCCTCCGCCTCCTTGGATGGACCGATGCGTCGCGCCCGGCGACGTCATCGCGTGGACCCCGGCAGGTGCAGGAGGATCCGTGTCCCCTCGCCCTGCCGGGACTCGATCTGCAGTGATGAGCCCATCAGCTCCGCGCGCTCGCGCATGAACTGGAGCCCGAAGTTGCGGGTCTGCCCGCTGGCCAGCCGCATCACGTCGAAGCCGCGGCCGTTGTCGATGATGGTCAGGTGGTCGCCCTCGAGGCCGATGCTGACCTCGGTGGCGGCCGCGTGCTTGCGCACGTTCTGGAGCGCCTCCTGGATGATGCGCAGGACCGATGTCTTGCCGTCCGGCGTCAGCCGGGCGTCGATCCCGTCGACCGCCACCGTGACGGTGATCCCGGTGCGGGCCTCGAAATCGTCGGCGGCGGTGCGGATCCCCTGGACGAGGCCCATGTCGACCGCCGGCGGGCGCAGGGTGGTGATGAAGGCGCGGACCTCGTCGAGCCCCTCGCGCAGCATGTCGCGCAGGAAGGTGAGCTCGGCGCGGGCCGTGGCGGGCTCGCTCTCGAGCACACGGTCGAGGTACTCGACCTGGAAGATGGCGTTGGTGAGGACCTGCGCCGGGCCATCGTGGACGTTCTCCGCGAGGCGCATCCGCTCCGCCTCCTGGGCGGCGATGACGCGCAGGGTCTGCGCCGCCGGCGAGGCGTCGGCATCGGCCAGGGTGGGCTCGCCGGCTGCCGGGTCCGGGCTGTCGAGGTAGACGGCCAGCAGCTCCAGGCCGCGCGCGGTGGTGTCCAGGCGCTTCAGCTGCGTCTGGTACAGGACCAGGGCGCGGCCCATGCGGTCGTGCTCGTGGCGCAGCGTGTCGTGGGAGCCGCCGGCGGTACTCCCACCCGCACGCCCCTCGAGGCGGGCGCGCAGCGCCATCCAGTCCTCGAGGCGGCGGCGGTACTGCTCGCGGAATCGCTCGGCCTTCTCACGGGTGCGCAGTACCTCGCGACGCACGCTCTCGCTCGCCTCGGCGTAGGTGCGCTCGAGGGTCTCGGCGGTGGGATCGGTCTGGGCGTTCGACATGGTCTTCGCGATGGGCTCCAGTGGTTGGGTACGGGGTCCGGACCAGTACCGGACGCGACGGCCATGCTGTCGGCGCGCTGTGCGTGCGGTCAACAGTACCTTGGCTGCCGGAAGTACTACCGGGCCGATCCCACCACGCGGTAGATGCGCACGCCGGAGGTCTCGAAGATCGGGTCGGACTCGAGGAACGTGGCCGCGTGGCCGGTCCCGTCGGTGGCCTCGGCGCCTTCCCAGAGTCCCAGCGGATCCATCGCCGCGCCGTCGCGCCGCGCAACCACGACCCAGCGCACGTCGTAGGCGCGGATCACATCCTCGACCACCGGGTAGGGGTCGAATGGCATCGGCACGCCGGCACGGCCGCTCACCTGCCAGACGGCCGACGGGTCGTCGGACATGACGATGTCGCCCGGGGCGGTGTGCGCGACCAGGAACTCGCCGGCAGCACGGTCGATGCGCCGGTCCTCGAGCCATCCGTCGTAGATCGCGGCCGAGCCGACCAGGGACAGGATCACCGCGCCCGCCAGCCCCGCGACCAGGAGGAAGCGATGCGTCTGCGGGCGGCCAAGGAAGCGCCACCACCGC
>DASSPJ010000053.1:0-7550 GCA_035699665.1 Candidatus Limnocylindria bacterium | reverse complement strand
CCGCCATCGCGCTCGGCGCCCGCGTCAGCCGGGGAAGAGGCCGCGCAGCCAGTCCATGAAGCGGCCGCCGGCGTTGGAGAACGGCGACGCGGGGCCGAATGAGCCGAGCGGCTCCTCGCCGGCATGGGTGGCGCCCCACAGCAGCAGCCCGATCGGGGTCGAGAAGGCGGGGTTGGAGAGCTGGTCCATGA
The DNA here is from genome assembly GCA_035699665.1 of Candidatus Limnocylindria bacterium. GTDB lineage: Bacteria > Chloroflexota > Limnocylindria > QHBO01 > QHBO01 > JAICQM01. Next base: position 7,359 of record DASSPJ010000053.1, on the reverse strand, counting down.
GCCCGCCGACGCCCTGCGGAGAGCCGACGCGCACCGGCATCTCGAGCACCTCGCGGGCCAGCTCGGCGGAGCCGGCGAGGCGCGCGCCCCCTCCGGTCAGGACCACGCCCGCGGGAAGCATGCCGGCGTGGCCGGAGCGCTTCACCTCCTCCCGGATGAGGCCGAAGATCTCCTCCATCCGGGCGGCGATGATCTCGCACAGCTTGCGGCGCTGAATGGTCTGGCCGCTCCCCTCGCCGAGCACCGCCACGTTGAGCAGCTCCTCGGGCGCGACGTCGGCGACGTCGGCGGTGCCGTGCTTGATCTTGATCTCCTCGGCCAGGTTGAGGCTGGTGCGCAGGCCGATGGCCACGTCGTTGGTGACGTTGATGCCGCCCACCGGCAGGACGGCCGAGTGGTAGACCGCGCCGTCGGTGAAGATGGCGATGTCGGTCGTCCCGCCGCCGATGTCGGCGACCAGGACCCCGAGGTCCTTCTCGGTGTCGGTCAGCGTGGCCTCGGCGGCGGCGAGCGAGCTGATCACCAGCTCGTCGATGGCCACGTTCGCCTGGCTGATGCACTTGGTCAGGTTGCTGATGCTGGTCGCCGCGCCGGCCACGATGTGGGTCTCGACCTCGAGGCGCACGGCGCTCATGCCGAGCGGGTCCTTGATCCCGTCCTGGCCGTCGACGATGTACCCGCGCGGCAGCACGTGGAGCAGCTCGCGGTTGGAGGGCACCTGGATCGCCTTGGCCGCATCGGTGGCGCGCGCGACGTCCTCGCGGCTGACCTCGCGCTTGTGGCCGGAGACCGCCACCACGCCACGCGAGTTCTGGCTGGCGATGTGGCTGCCGCCGACACTCACGAAGGCCGAGCTGATCTTGTAGCCGGAGAGGCGCTCAGCCTTCTCGATGCTGGCGCCGATCGACCCGACCGTCTGGTCGATGTTGGCGACCATCCCCTTCTTCATCCCGACCGACGGACCGATGCCGTAGCCGATGATGTTGACGTCGCCCGAGCGCCCGACCTCCCCGATCAGCGTCGTGACCTTGGTCGTGCCGGCGTCGATGCCGACGAGGACCGTCTCCCTGTCCAAGCTACCTCCGATGGTTCCGATGGGCCGCCCCGGCCCGCAGGCCCATCGAGCCTACAGGAAGTGGCGGCGAATGAGTGCCACGTTCTGGAAGATGCGCAGCCCGAAGGCGAACAGCGCCACCAGGTACAGGTCGATCCCCAGCCGGTCGCCGACGAAGGTCAGCGCCACCGCCACCAGGGCGTTGGTGATGAAGCCCGAGATGAAGACCCGGTTGTCGTAGTGCGCGTCGAGCTCCGCCCGGATGGCGCCGAGCACCGAGTCGAGCCCCGCCAGGATGGCCACCGCGCTGTAGCGCGCCAGGTCGGGGCTCACGGAGACGCCGAGGGTCAGGCCGAGCGCCACGCCGAGCGCCAGGCCGATGAGCGGAAACCACATGCCGGTGCAGCCGTCCAATGCGTAGCGGGTGGGAGGGGCGATCCGGGTGCGGTGCCCGGCCGGAATCAGCCCTTGGCACGCCAATATACCCTTCCCGGATTCCGGGCATCCACCCACGCCACGGTCGCCTCCGGCTCGCTGGCGAAGAGGGTCCGGACCGATGCCGCCTGCTGCTGCACGCGCGCCGCGACGTCGGCGTCGCCCTCCTGCGGATCCATCCCGTAGTAGCCGAACGCGGCGCTCCAGCCGATCTCCGGGGCGACGACGATGAAGCCGTACTGCCCATCCACCCGAACGGTCAGGCGCGCCGCGCGCGACCCGAGCGTCGCCGGCTCGATGCCGGCCAGCCGGAGCGCGGTGCGGACCTCGTGCTGCGGGAGGCGATCGCCGACCACGATGTCGCGCGACGCGGCCCGCCGGTCGTCGACGAACGGCAGCGACGCGAGCGCCGCGTCGAGGGCCGCGCCGAGCGCCACCTGGCCGATCACCGTCCCATCGGCCGCGGCGACCAGCTGAACGGCGGGCGTCTGCCACACCAGGGCGGCCGTCTCCTCGGTGACGGTGACCGCGACGCGGTCGGGCAGGTACGCCTCGACGTGGGCCTCGGCCACCGCCGGCAGGGCGGTCAGCTGCGCCTCCACCGCACGCCGGTCGAGCGTCAGCAGGGCACGGCCGCGCAGCGGATCGAGGACGTCGGCCAGGCGGCTCGCCGAGGTGAAGGTCGTCGGGCCGGTCTCGATGCGCTCGATGCGCAGCCACGAACCGCCGGCGAGCGCCATCAGCGCGGCGACGCTGCCTGCCACACCGAGCGCGGCGACGACGCGTGCCAGCGACGGGAGGCGCCCGCCGAGGCGGGCGCGCAGGGGCCGGCCGGGGCGGCGTGCCTGGGTCGCCCCCGGGCGCCGCCGGGCGCGAAGCGCCGTCGCCGGGCGCGGCTGGGACGTGCGCGGTCCGCGCGGCGTCCGCGAGCCGAGGCCCGCCCTGGGACTTCGTCCGGGCAGCCTCATTGGTCCCACCCGCGCTGGGCCGGGGTGCGGCCCTCTGCCTCGGCCTCCAGCGCGAGCTCGATGAGGCGCGCGATCAGCTCGCCGAAGGGGATGCCGGCCGCCTCGGCCTGCTTGGGGTACATGCTCGTGGCGGTGAACCCGGGGAGCGTGTTCATCTCGCTGATGAAGATCCCCTCGGGCGGCACGAGGAAGTCGACCCGCGCCAGCCCGGCGGCATCGACCGCGCGGTAGGCGGCCAGCGCCAGCTCCTTGAGCCGCGCGGCGAGGTCCGGCTCGACGTCGGCCACCGGCGTGACATCGGCCAGGCCGTCCACGTACTTGGACTCGTAGTCGTACCACTCGTGGTGGCTGCGCACCTCGCCGGGCTCGAACACGATCGGCGCGTCGTTGCCCAGCACGCCGCACTCGAGCTCCCGCGCGCCGGCGGCGTAGGCCTCGACGATCACCTTCGAGTCGTAGCCGAACGCCTCGTCGAGCGCCCCGGGCAGCTCGTCGGGGGCGTGGACCAGCGTCATCCCCACGCTGCTCCCCAGCCGCGCCGGCTTGACCACGCTGCGCTCGCCGATCAGCTCCCCGACCTGGCGCAGCACGCGGTCCGGCTCGTCGCGCCACGCCCCGCGCCGGAACCAGGTGTAGTCCACCACCGGCAGGCCGTGGCCGCGCATCAGGTCCTTGAAGACCACCTTGTCCATGGCCACCGCGCTGGCGAGCACCCCGGCGCCGACGTACGGGATGCCGGCCATCTCGAGGAAGCCCTGGAGCGTGCCGTCCTCGCCGTACGGCCCGTGGACCACCAGGAAGGCGACGTCGATCGCCTCGGCGAGCGAGGTGACCGCACTCCGTGCCGCGAGCGCCGCGTCCCGCGGGGCGAGCAGGTCGGCGCGCGGCTCGGCGTGGGTGCGCAGCCGCTCGGCGGTGTGGCGCGGCGTCTCGGCGCCGACCAGCTCGGCGAGGCTGCCGCCGCCCAGCTGCGGAGCGGGCCCGGCGGGCAGGTGCCAGCGTCCGTCGCGGTCGATGTACAGCAGGTACGGCTCGTAGCGGTCGCGGTCGATGGCCCGCAGCACCGCCTCGGCCGAGGCGATGCTCACCTCGTGCTCGGCGCTCCGCCCCCCGGCGACGACCCCGACCCGCAGCCGCCGGCTCATGCGCCGCCTCCCCAGTCGCCGACGAACTCGATCTCGTACGCCAGCTCGATCCCGGTGCGATCCCGTACCGCCGCCCGCACGTGGTCGCCCACGGCGCGCACGTCGGCGGCCCGCCCGCCGCGATCGGTCACGATGAAGTTGGCGTGCAGGGTGCTCACCTGCGCCGTGCCGATGCGGAACGCCTTCAGCCCGGCCTCGTCGATGAGCCTGCCCGCGTGGTCGCCCGGCGGGTTGCGAAAGACGCTCCCCGCGTTCTGGTCGGCGAGCGGCTGCGTCGCGCGGCGCTGTGCCTGGTGCGCGTCGACGGCCGCCGCGATCTGAGCCGGATCGCCGGATGCGAGTCGCAGCTCGGCGCCGACCACCACCTCGCCGCTGTGCTTGAAGCGCGACTCGCGATAGGCGAACGCGCAGTCGGCGTTGCCGAGGTCGAGCAGGGCGCCGGTCGCCGGGTCCCAGGCCTCGACGCGGGTCACCACGTCGCCCATCTCGCCGCCGTGGGCGCCGGCGTTGGCCCACACCGCCCCGCCGAGCGAGCCGGGGATGCTGATGCCGAAGGCGATCCCGGCCAGCCCCTCGGCGGTGCAGCGCTTCACGAGCTGCGCCATCGCCACGCCGGCGTCGCCGCGGACGGTGGTGCCGTCGATCGCCAGGTCGCGGGCGCGGTTGCGGATCACCAGGCCGCGGATCCCGGCGTCGGCGACCACCAGGTCGCTGCCGTTGCCGAGCACGAAGGTCGGGACGCCGGCGGCTCGCCCCAGCTCGAGGGCGGCGAGCAGCTCGCCGCGCGTGCGCGGCGTCGCCAGCCGGTCGGCCGGCCCACCGACGCGGAGCGTGGTCAGGGGTGCCAGCGGGGCGTCGCGCTCCAGCGACACGCCGGCCGCCGCGGCGAGCTCATCGAGGCGCGCTAGCGGCACGGCGAGCAGGCCGTTCATGCCTCACCCGCCAGCTGCACCAGCTCGTCGGCGAGGCGGCGCGCCGCATCCGGCTGGCCGAGGGCGCGGGCCGCAGCGGCCATCGCCGCGCGGCGACCATCGTCACGCAGCTGGGCTGCCAGCGCGGCGAGCCGATCGGCATCGAGCTCCTCGTCGGCGACCAGCAGGGCCGCTCCCTGCTCGGCCAGGTAGCCGGCATTGGCGCGCTGGTGAGCGCCGGCGTGCGGATACGGGACGAGGACCGACGCGACACCCACCGCGGCGACCTCGGCACAGGTCGACGACCCGGCGCGCCCGAGGACCAGGTCGGCGGCCACCAGCGCGTCGCCCATGCGGTGGGTCAGGAACGGCTCGGGGAGGTATCGGTCGCGGAGGTGCGCGGGCAGGCGGTCGCGCGCGGCCGCCGCATCGGCCAGTCCCGCCTCGCCGGTGATGTGCAGCACGTGCCAGTCGGGCAGCACACGCTCGAGCGACCCGAGGATGGCATCGGCGAAGCGCGCGACCGCCTGCGAGCCGCCGAAAGCGAGCAGCAGCCGCTCGTCGCGTGCGACACCGAACGAGGCGCGCGCCGCGTCGCGGTCGATCCCGGCGAACGAGCGGATCGGGGTGCCGGAGACGAAGGCGCGCTCCCCGAACGCCTCGGCGGTCGGTGGAAAGCTGACCGCCACGCGCGTTGCCAGGCGGCCGACCGCGCGGGTGGCGCGCCCCGGCACGACGTTGCCCTCCCAGACCATCGACGGGACGCGGAGGATGCGCGCGGCGAGCACCAGCGGCAGGGCGAGGTAGCCGCCGGTGGTGAACAGCACCGCCGGGCGCAGGCGGCGCAGCAGGATCGTCGCCTGGGGCACCGACGCCGCGAGGCGCAGGGGGTCGAGGACGAGGTGGACGTCACGGCCGGACGAGCGGAGCGAGCGCACCAGCAGCTCGTGGTACGGGAGCCGGTCGCGCAGCGCGTCGCCGGCCACGAGCCGTCGCTCGAAGCCGCGGGCGCCGCCGATGTAGGCCAGCTCAGCGTCGGGTCGGACGTCGAGCAGGGCCCTGGCGACGGCCAGCGCGGGGTAGATGTGCCCGCCGGTTCCGCCGCCCGAGATCGAACACCGCATGAAGCAGGGAACCCTCGGTCTGCGTCTCGCGCGAGATCGACAGCAGGATGCCGATCGCGATGAGGTTGATGGTGAGTGCCGACCCACCGTAGCTGATGAACGGCAGTGGGATGCCGGTGACCGGCAGGAGGGCGGTGACGACCATCATGTTGATGCACGCCTGGACGATGATCCAGGTGGTGATCCCGGCCGCCAGCAGCCCGGAGAAGGTGTCCGGCGCCTTGATCGCGATCCGGTAGCCCTGGTAGGCGACCACGACGAAGAGCGCGACCACCGTCAGCGTTCCGACCAGCCCCCACTCCTCGCCGATGATGGCGAAGATGAAGTCGGTCGACGGTGCCGGCAGGTAGAGGTACTTCTGCCGGCTCGCGCCGAGCCCCAGCCCGGTGATCCCGCCCAGCGCCAGCGCCATGAGCCCCTGGAGCGTGTTGTAGCCGCTCCCGAGCGGGTCGCGGAACGGGTCGAGGAAGGTCTCGACCCGCTTGAGCTGGTAGGCGTTCGCGGTCACGAAGGCGATCGCGGCGGCCAGCGTGGCCGACCCGATGAGGGTCAGGTGGACGAGGTTCGCGCCGGCCATGAAGAAGACCGACAGCGCGGCGGCCGCATATACCCCCGCCGTCCCGAGGTCGGGCTCGAGGGCGATCAGCAGGAAGCCCGGCGCCACCAGCATGGCGAACGGCACCATCCCGTTCCAGAAGCTCCCGGCCGCCCGACCGCGCCGATCCAGCCAGTGGGCGAGGTAGACGACGATCGCCAGCTTGGCGGCCTCGGCCGGCTGGAAGGAGCCCACCCCGGGGATGACGAACCAGCGCCGGCTGCCGAACGCCTCGGTGCCGAAGACGAGCACCGCGCCGAGGAGCAGCAGGCTCAGGAAGTAGCCGGGGGTGGCGAGGTGGCGCAGCAGCCGGAAGTCGACGCGGCTGAACAGGTAGCAGGCGCCCAGCCCGAGTGCCGCCCAGACCGCCTGCTGGAGCCCCTCGGCGGCCGGGTCGTTGCTGCCCAGGTACTCGCGCACGCTCGACGCCGAGTAGACCATCACCACCCCCACCGCCACGAGCGCCAGGACCGCCAGCAGGAGCGGATAGGCCACCGGCCCTCGCTCGCGACGCACGCCGGCCCGCGAGCGCGCCCGCGCGGCGCGCGCAGCGGTGACGGTCGCGGTGGTCATCGGTGCGGTCCCGCCGCGCCCAGGGTCGGGCCGACCGACTCGGCCGCCGCGCGGAAGGCGTCGCCCCGCGCCGCGTAGTCGGTGTACATGTCGAAGCTGGCGGCCGCCGGGGCCAGGAGCACGACGTCCCCGGGGCGGGCCGCCGCCGCCGCCCGCCCGACCGCATCGCGCATGTCGGACGCACGCTCGACGGGCACCCGCTCACCGATCGCCGCGCCGAGCTCGTCGGCCAGCTCGCCGATGAGCACCACGTGCCGCGCCCGCTCCGCGATCGCCGCGCCGACCTCGGCGAGGGGCAGGCCCTTGCCCTGGCCGCCGGCGATCAGCACGACCCCCCGCCCGGCGAACGCCTCGAGGGCCGCGATGGTGGCCGCCGGGATGGTCGCCATGGAATCGTTGACGAACGTGACGCCGCCCCACGCACCCACCGTCTCGAGGCGGTGCGCCACGCCCCGGAAGTCGCGGATCGCGCCGGCGATCGCCTCGCGCGGGGCGCCCACCCGCGCGGCGGCCAGGGCGGCGGCGAGGACGTTGTGGAGCATCGGCCGGCCCGG
>DASSPJ010000052.1:0-3428 GCA_035699665.1 Candidatus Limnocylindria bacterium | reverse complement strand
GCCCACGCACCGCGCTCCAGACACGTTCCAGGGGACGCTGGGAGGGCGGTTGGGGACGCATTCGGCCGTTTCCGGGCCGCGATTGACGCGCGATGCCGCCGGCTAGCAGTACCACTGCTCGCGCCGGCGTCGAGTGGCCGCGCGAAGGGTTCTCGGCGATCCGCGCGCGCGGACACTCCCAGATGACCCACGAGACGCGCCCCAGGGGAGCGGGCCTCGTGATCGGTGCGTGCGGCGGGGCTACGCGGGTTGGGGGGCCGGTCCGCGGCGACGGCGACCGCCGCCCTCGTCGGTCTCCGGCTCGACGTCGGTCGGAGCCTCGCCCTCCTCCTCGGCCGAGGCGGCAGCGCGCCGGGGTGTCGGGCCGCCGGTGCGCGGAGGCAGGATCCCTTCGAACAGGGCCTCGAACTCCTCGCCCTCGATCGTCTCCTTCTCGATGAGCAGCGACGCCAGGCGGTCGAGCACCGCGCGATGCTCGGTCAGCGCCTCCTTCGCCCGCTCGTAGGCGCGGTCGATGATCTCGCGCACCTCGGCGTCGATCTTGGCGGCAACCTCGTCGCTGTAGTTCCGCTGCTCGCTGATCTCGCGGCCCAGGAACACCATCTCGTCCTTCTTGCCGAAGGTGAGGGGCCCCAGGCGCTCGCTCATGCCGTACTGCGTCACCATCGCGCGGGCCAGGCCGGTGGCCTTCTCGATGTCGTTGCTCGAGCCCGTGGTCGTGTCGCCGAAGACCATCTGCTCGGCGACGTTGCCGCCCAGCATGCCGGCGATCTTGTCTTCGAACTCGGTCTTGCTGTGGAGGTATCGGTCCTCCTGCGGCAGGCTCATCGTGTAGCCGAGCGCCATGCCGCGGCTCACGATGGTCACCTTGGTCACCGGATCGCACTTGGGAAGCACCCGCTGCACGACGGCGTGCCCGCCCTCGTGGAACGCGATGATCTCCTTCTCCGCATCGGTGATCAGGCGGCTGCGGCGCTCCGGGCCGGCGACGACGCGGTCGAGCGCCTCGCTGAACTCCGGCATGCCGATCGTCTTCTTGTTGCGACGCGCGGCCAGGATGGCGGCCTCGTTGACGAGGTTCGCCAGGTCCGCCCCGGAGAAGCCGGGCGAGCGCTTGGCCAGCTCCTCGACGTCGACGCTCTTGTCGAGCGGCTTGCCCTTGATGTGCACGCCCAGGATCTCGCGGCGGCCACGGATGTCGGGCCGGTCGAGGACGACCTGGCGGTCGAAGCGGCCGGGGCGCAGGAGCGCCGGGTCCAGGACATCGGGCCGGTTGGTGGCGGCAACCACGATCACGTTGGTATTGGTGTCGAAGCCGTCCATCTCGACCAGGATCTGGTTGAGGGTCTGCTCACGCTCGTCGTGCGAGCCGCCGAGGCCCGCGCCGCGCTGGCGGCCGACCGCGTCGATCTCGTCGACGAACACGATGCACGGCGAGTTGCGCTTGGCCTGCTCGAACAGGTCGCGGACGCGCGAGGCGCCCACGCCGACGAACATCTCCACGAACTCGGAGCCGGAGATGGAGAAGAACGGCACCCCGGCCTCACCGGCGACGGCGCGCGCGAGGAGCGTCTTGCCGGTCCCGGGCGGGCCGACGAGCAGCACGCCGCGCGGGATGCGCGCGCCGAGCGAGTTGAACTTCTCTGGGTACTTGAGGAACTCGACCACCTCGGTGAGCTCCTGTTTGGCCTCGTCCACGCCGGCCACGTCGTTGAAGGTGACCACCGTCTTGTTGCCGAGGAACATGCGCGCCCGGCTCTTGCCGAAGCTCATCGCCTGGTTATTGGTGCCCTGCGCCTGGCGCATCATGAAGAAGATGAACCCGCCGATCAGCAGGACCGGCAGGAAGGCGGTGATGATCAGGGTCAGGATGCCGCCCGCCGCGCTGGGCTCGACGGCGCCATAGGCGACGCCGCAGTCCGCCGGGCTGGTCGCGCCGGCAGCGGCGCACACGTCGGCGCGGACGTCGATCAGCTCGGAGGCCACCACCGCGGTCTTGGGATTCTTGGTGTCGCCGTTGAGGACGATGCTCAGCTTGGTGCCGTCCTGCGTGACGGAGGTCACCTTGCCATCGGCGGCGTCCCGCATCAGCTCGCTGTAGGTGTAGGCCGGGGCGGAGCCGTTGTCGACGATGTACGTCCACAGCAGGGCCAGCCCGAAGACGGCCATCACGACGAGCACGACGCTGTTGCGGACGAGTCGGCTGCTCAAGTTGGGTCTCTTTCTGTTACGTGCTCGACACCGATACGGTGCCGGGGGCGCCAGTATAGGTGTGCCCTGATCCTCGGGCCACCCGGCCGATCCGGACCAGTGACCGATGGGGCCAATTCCCTTCCCCATCAGTCATACGCGCGAGGGTGACGCGCGGCTCACTCGAGCGTGATGGCACGCTCCCGGACCGATGCGCTGCGGCCTCCCCCGAGCTCGATGCGGAGGCCGCCGCGGGGCCCCTCGGCGGCATCGAGGAGCGCCTCGATGCGCTCGGCGGCGGGCGCCGGCTCCCCGATCGCCAGGCGCAGGACGCGACGTCCCAGCGCCCGGCCCGGCGGCGCGGACCAGTCGATGGCCGCGTCCGGCGTCCGGCGGCGGGCCAGCTCGGCCGCGGCGATCGCGTCGAGCAGCTCGTCGTCCGCGGCGGCGAGGGACGCGAAGCGCGCGATCGCGTCCGTGGCGCCGGGACGCAGCGACTCGAGGAGCGGCAGCACCTCGGCGCGCACCCGATTGCGGAGGAAGGCGGGGTCATCGTTGCTGGGGTCGAGGCGGTACGCAATGCCGGCCGCGTCGAGGAGGGAGCGGAGCGCGGCGCGGCGCTCCCCGATGAGGGGCCGCACGACGGTGCCGCGCCGCGCGGGGATGCCGCGCGCGCCGGCGAGGCCGCTCCCGCGGAGCAGGTTGATGAGGACGGTCTCGGCCGCGTCGTCCGCGGTGTGGGCGGTGGCGACCAGGGCGTCCGGTGCGGCCACCTCGGCCAGGAAGCGGTAGCGCGCCTCGCGCCCCGCCTCCTCCAGGGAGCGGCCCTCGTCGCGCGCCAGCGCGGCGACATCGGTCCGCCGGGAGACGGCGGCCAGCCCCAGGGCGGCCGCCGCATCGGTCACGAAGGTGGCGTCGGCGGCGCTGTCCGGTCGCAACCCATGGTCCAGGTGCGCCACGGTCAGGCGCCATGGGCCACGCGCGGCGCCGTGCAGCAGCGCCATCGAGTCCGGCCCGCCGGAGACTGCCAGCACGAGGTGGGCGTCGTCGGGGATCGCCAGTCCGCGCGCGCCACGCACGACCGCGCCGGCCAGGGCGTCGAGGGGGTTGGTAGCGGAGGGCGGATTCGAACCACCGACCAAGGGCTTATGAGTCCCCTGCTCTACCACTGAGCTACTCCGCCGTGTGTCGCCAAGGTTACCGAGCGTGGCCCGAGGCGGCAACCGCCGGGCCGCGCC
>DASSPJ010000051.1:0-4652 GCA_035699665.1 Candidatus Limnocylindria bacterium | reverse complement strand
GCCATCCTCGCGGTGGACGGCACGACCCTGTACGAGAGTCCGGCCGTGTCGCGTGTCCTCGGCTACCGCCCCGACGAGCTCACCGAGCGCAACGGGCTCGACCTGGTGCATCCCGAGGACGCGACGTACATGTCGCAGCTGCTGACCGAGATCCAGGGGCAGCCGGGTGCCGAGCGTGGCGCCGAGCTGCGGCTGCGCCGGGCCGACGGTTCGTGGTGCCACGTCGAGGCCGTCGCCCGCAACATGCTGCACGACCCGGCGATCCGCGGCATCGTCATCAACTATCGCGACGTGACGCAGCGCCACGGCCTCGAGGAGCAGCTGAAGCACCAGGCGTTCCATGACCCGCTCACCGGGCTCGCCAACCGCGCCCTCTTCGTCGACCGGCTGACGCACGCGCTTGCGCGGCGACGGAGGCGCACCGGACCGACCGCCCCCCTGGCGGTGCTGTTCCTCGACCTCGATGACTTCAAGGCGGTCAACGACGCCATGGGCCACGCCGCGGGCGACGAGCTCCTCTCGGCGATCGGCGAGCGGCTCGAGGAGTGCCTGCGCGCCGGCGACACGGCGGCACGCGTCGGTGGCGACGAGTTCGCGATCCTGCTCGACGAGCGCGTCACGATCCGCGTTGCGGAAGGCGTCGCGCGTCGCGTCCTCGAGGCCCTGCGCAAGCCATTCGTCGTCCACGGCCGCACGCTGCACATGCGCGCCAGCGTCGGGATCGCGGTCAGCGGCCACGACGCCGTGGATCATGACGACGCCGATGCCCTGTTGCGCAACGCCGACGTGGCGATGTACCAGGCCAAGCTCTCCGGGCGTGGTCGGTACGAGATCTTTGCCTCGGCCATGCACGGCGCCGCGCTGGCGCGCCTGGAGCTGCGCAGCGACCTCGAGCGCGCGCTCGAGCGCGGGGAGCTCGAGGTGCTCTATCAGCCGATCGTCGAGCTCGCCACTGGCGAGCACGCCGGCGTCGAGGCGCTGCTGCGCTGGAACCACGGCGAGCAGGGGACCCTGGTGCCGACCACGTTCCTTGCCGCGGCCGAGGAGACGGGCCTCGTCGTGCCGATCGGGCGCTGGGCGCTCGAAACGGCATGCCGGCAGGCAGAGGCGTGGCGGGATGCGGGCGCGTGGGGCACCGCCGCCGGCGCACCGCGGCTGGTGAGCGTCAACCTGTCGGTCGCCCAGCTGCGGGACGCCACGCTCGTCGAACGGGTCCGACGGGCGCTGGTCGACCATCGCCTGCCGGCCGGCTCGCTCGTCCTCGAGATCACCGAGAGCGCACTCCTCGATGACACCGAGGAGCGGATCGCCCAGCTGCGTGCCCTCAAGGAGCTCGGCGTGCTGCTGGCGATCGACGACTTCGGGACCGGCTACAGCTCCTTCAGCTACCTGCGTCGCCTGCCGATCGACATCCTCAAGCTCGACCGCTCGTTCGTGTCGACCATCGACACGCGGAAGGACGACCGGGTGGTGGCGAGCGCCATCCTCGACCTGGGCCGCACGCTCGGCCTGCGCGTGATCGCCGAGGGGATCGAGACCGCGGCCCAGCGCGACATCCTCACCGAGCTCGGTTGCGAGCTGGGCCAGGGATTCCTGTTCGGCCGGCCCGCGCCCGTCCACGAGGCGACCCGCCGCCTCCTCGGCTAGGGACCTGTGGCGTTCACCGCGCCGCGAGGCATCGGCGCAGCAGGTCGCCTGGTCGCCCGCGGTGGGGAACGACGCACCCGATGCGTGGTTTCTGGCACGCTGCGTGCGACTGGGCGATACGACGGACGACACGGAACCGCTTCACGTGCGGCCGTCAGAAGCGGAGACGTGCCCCGATATGAGCGACCGCTCGGTCCTCGTGGTCGAGGATGACCCGGAGCTGCGCACCATCTACGAGGAAGTGCTCAGCGACGGGGGCTTCGCCGTGACCGCGGCCCGGGATGGCGTCGACGCGCTGGAGAAGCTGGACGGTGGTGTCCGCCCGTGCGTCCTGGTCATCGACCTGCGGATGCCGCGCATGAGCGGCTGGGAGCTGGCGGATCGGCTCCGTGCCGACGAGCGCTGGAACCAGGTTCCGCTGGTCGTGGTGGCCGCGTACTACCGCATCGCGGAGGAGGCGGATCGACTGGGGGCCACGGCCTGGCTCCAGAAGCCGATCGACCTGGGTCGCCTGGTGCGCGTGGTGGAGGATGTGTGCGGTGGCCCCGAACCTGCCCACGCCGACGCCTGACATTCAGCTTGCCGACGTCCTGCGCCACGTCGGCGACGCGATCACGGTCCAGGCTCCCGACGGGTCGCTGATCTTCGCCAACGAGGCGGCGGCTGAGCTGCTCGGCTACCCGTCCCCGGAGTTCCTGGTGGCCGCACCCCTCCCCGAGCTGATGAGCCGCTTCCAGCTGCTCGACGGCGATGGGAGCCCGCTGCCGGTCAGTGAGCTGCCCGGCCGCCGCGTGCTGGCTGGCGAGCGCTCGGCGGAGGCCGTCGTGCGCTTCCGCCGCGTGGGCGAGGCGATCGATCGCTGGTCGCTCGTCCGGGCGAATCGGTTCGAGCGGGACGGGCGGCTGGAGTACGTCGTCAACGCCTTCCACGACGTGAGCGCCATCAAGCAGCGCGAGATGCAGCTCGACCTGCTCGCGCAGGCCGGCGAGCTCCTGGCCAGCTCGACCGACTACCAGGAGACGCTCCAGGCCCTCGCCAGGCTGATGGTCCCGCAGCTCGCCGACTACTGCGTCGTCGACGTGTTCGACGCCGGCGGCCTGCGGCGCGTCGCGCTGGCCCACGTGGATCCGACGAAGGTCGCGCTCGCCGAGGAGATCCAGCGGCGCTACCCGCCCGATCCGTCCTCGGGCGTGACGCGCGTGGTCGAGACCGGCGAGCCGCTGGTGATCCCCGAGGTCAGCGAACAGATGCTCCTCGATGCGGCACGAGACGACGAGCACCTTGCCGCCCTCCGGTCGCTCCGACTGTGCTCGGCGATCGTCGTGCCGCTCGACGCGCGCGGCTCGAGCCTCGGGGCGCTGACGCTCATCGCCGAGCAGCCGGGCCGGTATTCCGACGGCGACCTCCCGCTGCTCACCGAGCTGGCGCGCCGCGCCGGCATCGCGGTCGACAACGCCCGTCTGCTCCACGAGGCGACCGAGGCGGTCCGCCTGCGCGACGACTTCCTGGCGACGGCCTCGCACGACATGCGCACCCCGCTGGCGACGATCCTCGGCTACCTGCAGATCGCCCAGCGCCATGTGAGCTCGGTCGTCGACGCCGGCCGCCTGCCGGACTTCCTCGAGCGCGCCGAGAGGACGACGGTCCGGCTCGCGCGGCTGGTGGCCGAGCTGATGGACGTATCCCTCATTCGCGCGGGGCAGGCGCTGCCGCTGGCGCTCGACGACGTGGACCTCGGCGCGCTGGTGGAGGGCTCCCTGCAGGAGCATCGGGCGCTCAGCGAGTCGCACCAGCTGGTCGCCGCGCCGGCGCCCGAGCCGGTCATTGCGACCACGGACCCGTCCCGCATTCATCGGATCCTCGACAACCTGGTCGGGAACGCGCTCAAGTACTCCGAGCCCGGGACCACCATCACCGTCGGCACCGGTGTCGAGGGCGATGACGCGCTGCTCTGGGTGACCGATCACGGCGTCGGCATCCCGGCCGATGAGCTGCCCAGGGTCTTCGAGCGCTTCCACCGCGCCTCCACGTCGGTCGGCTCGCCAGGGGTTGGGCTGGGGCTGGCGGGCTCGCGCGACGTGGCGCGCCAGCTGGGCGGGGACCTGACGGTGCAGAGCGTCGTCGGCGAGGGGAGCACGTTCACGCTGCGCATCCCACGCACCCCGCCCGCCGAGGTCGAGGACCGCGTCGTCGAGGCGTGACGGGTCGACGCCGGCGTGGCACGAGGCGTGCGTATCGGTCGACGCTGACCCACCACCGCAGAGGGACCGATGGACGCGCTGCAACTGCTCAAGGCCGACCACGACAAGGTCAAGAAGCTGCTCACCGAGGGGGACGAGACGACCGAGCGCGCGGTGAAGACCCGGGCCGAGCTGCTCGCCACGATCAAGCGGGAGCTCTCCGTGCACGAGGAGATCGAGGAGACGATCTTCTATCCCGCGCTGAAGGAGCACCCCAGGGCCAGGGAGATCGTGCTCGAGGGGTACGAGGAGCACAACGTCGTCGACACGGTGATGGGCGAGCTGGAGGCGACCGACGTCACCGACGAGCGCTGGGGCGCCAAGTTCAAGGTGATGATGGAGAACATCGAGCACCACATCGAAGAGGAGGAGGGGGAGATGTTCAAGCAGGCCCGCGCCGTCTTCGACGCCGATGAGCTCCAGGCGCTCGGCGAGCGGATGGCTGCCCGCAAGGCGGAGCTGACCGCCTGAGGCCGCGACCGTCGCCGGCTGGCGCGGTGATTGCCCTCCCACCGCAGCCCCGATCGCCGATCATGGGCGACATGGATACGAGCTGGCTCGTGCAGCTGATCAACCATCCGGCCATGCCGTGGGGCGGCGGCGGGCTGGTCGGCGGGATCGCCGGCTTCTTCGTCGGTCAGCCGGACTGCAGCCGCTTCCCGTGCGTGCCCGCCACGCTGCCGATCGTCGGGCCGGTCGCCACCGAGACGGCGATCGCGATGCTGACCGTGGTGGGTGCCGTGGCCGGCGGGCTCTACGGGTGGT
>DASSPJ010000050.1:0-18002 GCA_035699665.1 Candidatus Limnocylindria bacterium | reverse complement strand
GTCACGATCGGCAGCTGGCCCGGGTCGCGGAGGCTGCTCTGAAAGGTCGCCTCCCAGCCGCCGACCGCGATCACCAGCGTCGCCAGGTTGTACGAGCCGAGCATGGTGAACGCGCTGGCCTGGAGCAGCGAGCGGACCTCGCCGCTCTCCCGATACCGAATGGCGGCCAGGCCGGCGACCGACAGGCCGATGAGCGCCGCGGCGGTGGTGATCGCGAGGTCGAGCCGGTCGTTGACGATCGCCGGCTGGACGTTGGGCGCCGCGACCATCAGCACGGTGAACGCGCTGAGCGCCACGAGCAGGGCGGTGAGCCCCACGTCGATCGCGCCGATCCCCCGCCATGGCACGGTCAGCCGTCCTCGTCGAGCCGTCGCCGCAGCTCGGCGTTGACCAGCTTCGCGTCGGCGCGCCCCGCCGTGCGCTTCATCACCTGGCCCACCAGGAAGCCGTAGACCTGCTGCTTCCCGGACCGATACTCGGCGACCTGCGACGCGAACTCGGTGAGCACCGCCTCGACCTCGGCACCGATGGCCCCCGCATCCGACACCTGCCCGAGCCCCTCCGCCTCGACGAGCGCCATGGGCGCCTCGCCGCTGCCGAACGAGCGCGCCAGCACCGCCTTGGCGTTGGTGCCCGACACGCGGCCCTCCTCCACGGCGACCACGAGCGCCGCGAGGTCACCGGGGCGCAGCGCCACCGCATCGGCGCGCAGGCCCGCGGCGGCACCCTGGTTCAGCAGCCGGCTGAACTCGCCGGTCATCCAGTTGGCGGCCGACTTGGCGGTCGCCCCCGCCGCCACCACCGCATCGAAGTAGTCGGCCAGCGCCACGTCGGCGGTGAGGACCCCCGCGTCGTACGCCGAGAGGCCCAGCTCGTTCTCGTACCGCTCGCGCCGCGCGGCGGGCAGCTCGGGGAGCTTGGTGCGCAGCTCGGCGACCCACGCCTCGGACGGGCGCAGTGGCGGCAGGTCCGGCTCGGGGAAGTAGCGGTAGTCGTTCGCCTCTTCCTTGCTGCGCTGGACGATGGTGCGGCCGGCGGTCTCGTCCCAGCCGCGCGTCTCCTGGTGCAGCGCCTCCCCCCGCTCGAGCGCCTCGGCGTGGCGGGCCACCTCGTACTCCATCGCCCGCTCCAGGGAGCGGAAGCTGTTGAGGTTCTTGACCTCGACCTTGGTGCCGAAGCGGTCGGTGCCCATCGGTCTGAGGCTCACGTTGCCCTCGATGCGCATGGAGCCCGCCTCCATGTCGGCGTTGCTGGCGCCGATGTAGCGCAGGATGTCGCGCAGCGTCTCGCCGTAGGCCCGCGCCTGGGCCGGCGAGCGCAGGTCCGGCTCGGTGACGATCTCCATCAGCGGGACCCCCGCCCGGTTGAAGTCCACCACGCTGTACCCGCGCCCCGCATGGCTCAGGCGGGCGGTGTCCTCCTCCAGGTGCGCCCGCGTGATGCCGATGCGCACGCTGCCGCCCTCACCGGCCACCGGGACCTCGAGGTGACCGCCGGAGGTCAGCGGCAGGGCGTACTGGCTGATCTGGTAGCCCTTGGGCAGGTCCGGGTAGAAGTAGTTCTTGCGCTCGAAGCGCACCGCCGCCGTCTCGACGTGGCACTCCAGCGCCAGCCCGGTGAGCATCACCAGCTCGACGGCGCGGCGGTTGATGACCGGCAGGGTGCCCGGCATGCCCATGCAGACCGGGCAGACGCGCGTGTTCGGCTCGTCCGGCTCGCCCGGCCGCGCGGCGGTGGGGCAGGCGCAGAACATCTTCGAGTCGGTGCGCAGCTGGGCATGCACCTCGATCCCGATGACGGTCTCGTACTGCGTGCGCGTGCCGGTGACGGTCATGGCCGCCATTCTAGGGTGGGCGGCCAGCGGCTATGCTGCGACGCATGAAGATCGGCGAGTGGGACAACCTGGGACGGGCGCGGGCGCTCCTCCAGCGCCAGCTCGGCGAGCTCAGCGCCGCCGAATATGCGAGCCACGTGACGCTCAACGAGGAGAACGGCCGGCTGCGGATCCACGTGGCCTCCGACATCGGGCTCATCGAGTACCAGTTCGGGCCCGCCGGGGCCGATCCGGAGGGCCCGTGGATGCTGCGCGGCCAGGTCTACCGCTGGGTCTCCGTGCGCGGGCTGCGCCTCCAGACCGAGGCCCAGATGGACGACGAGAGCGGCACGGTGAAGGCGATCTGGCGCCTGGTCGCCGAGGACCCCAAGCTGGAGCTCGCCGCGTCGACCGACTCGCCCGGGCCACGGGCGATCGAGGCGCTGCTGGCGTTCGCCAAGGCCTGCATCCAGCACGCGAGCTGAGGGGTCGTTCGACCCTCAGTCAGGCCGCCGGGCGGTGAGGAACAGCGCGCCGAAGGGCATGACGTACCGGCCGTCCGCGTCGCGCGGCGTGACCGCCAGCATCTCGCGCGTCAGCGCCTCGTGCTGCTCCGGCGTCCAGTCGCGCGTCGCCTCGCCCCGGGCGCCGAGACTGCGCCAGGTACGGAACTCATCCTCGTCGGCCAGGCGAATGGCGATCGTCGGATCCGCATCCAGCGCCAGGTCCGTCCAGCCGGCCGCCTCAGCGTCCGCCCGCAGCTCGTCCGGCTCGGGGTAGCGTCCGGCGCTCGAGATGCCGTGGCGCGCGTAGATGTCCCGGTACAGGACGCTCGGCGTCAGATCCTCGGGTCCGGGGACGGAGAGCGAGAGGCGGCCGGCGGGGCGGGTGATGCGCCGCCACTCGCGCAGCGTGGCGACCCGGTCAGTGGCGAAGAGCAGCGAATGGGAGGCGATGACCGCGTCGAAGAGGCCGTCGTCGAACCCGGTCTCGGAGAAGTCCATCACCTCGAAGGCCGCATCCGGCACGTTGCGGCGCGCCAGCTCGATCATGGCCGGGGCCCCGTCGATACCGATCACGCTGCGGCCGGCGCCCACCGCCATGCGGGCCGCGGTCCCGGTGCCGGTGCCGGCGTCGAGCACCGTCTCGCCGGGCCGCAGGTCGGCTGCCGCCACGACCCGCTCGGCCACCGGCTCCAGGGTGCGCGCGATGGTTCGCTCGTAGCCGGTCGCGTTGGCGTCGAAGGCACGCGCGCCGGCTGGCGGCGTCGTCAACCGCCGACTTCGGGCGGGGCCTCGACGCCGAGCCCCTCGCCCCGTGCGCCGGGCGCGACGAGGGACGGCACGGGCTGCTCGCCGCTCCACATCGCGGTAACGCCCCGATCGAGGAGGAGTTGGGCGCCGGCGCCACCGAACGTGACCCCCTCGGCCGCCAGGGCGGCCATGCGCGAGAAGAGCATCGGCCGCAGGTCGGACGCGACCAGGTCGGCGGGGAGCTGGCGCGCCCAGCCACCATCCCCGACCCGCTCGAGCAGGCAGCGCGCCAGCAGGCTCACCTCGGCGTCGTCGAGGGCGTAGGCGAGATAGCGGATCGGCAGCCGCTGGCCGGATCCCTCGTCGACGAACGACGCGATCTGCCCGAACGTGGCGAGCTGCATCAGCCGCGACGGCGAGCGACGAAGCGCTCGATGCGGTCCATCGCCTCGACGATCTCCTCGTAGGCGGTCGCGTAGCACGCCCGCACGTGACCCACCCCCGAGGGCCCGAAGGCGCGCCCCGGGACGACCGCCACGCGCTCCTCGGCGAGGAGCTGCTGGGCGAACTCCTCGTCATCGAGGCCGGTCGCATCGGTCACGTTGGGGAAGCAGTAGAAGGCACCCTCGGGCTCGAAGCAGTGCAGCCCGATCTCGTTGAAGCGGCGCGTCATCAGCTGGCGCCGGCGGTCGTACTCACCGTGCATGGCGGCCACCGCCGCCTCGCCGTTGCGCAGCGCCTCGATCGCCGCGAACTGGGCGGCCGTCGGGGCGCACATGATCCCGTACTGGTGCACCTTGGCGATGCCGGCCATCAGCTCGGCCGGCGCCGCCACGTAGCCGATCCGCCAGCCGGTCATCGCGTAGCTCTTGCTGAAGCCGCCCAGCAGCACGGTGCGCTCCCGCATGCCGGGCAGGCTCGAGAAGGCGGCGTGGGCGTGCGTGCCGTACACCAGGCGGTCGTAGATCTCGTCGGAGTAGACGAGCAGGTCGTGCCGCTCGGCCACCTCCCCGATGGCGACCAGCTCCTCGCGCGACAGCACGGCGCCGGTCGGATTGTTGGGATAGCCAAGGAAGATGCCCTTCGTGCGTGGCGTGACCGCCGCCTCCACCTCGGCCGCCGTGACGCGGAAGTCGGTCGCCTCGCCGGTGCCCACCGCGACCGCGGTGCCGCCGGCCAGCTCGATGCACGGCGCGTAGGCCACGAAGCACGGCTCGTGGTAGATCACCTCGTCGCCGGCGTTGAGCGTGGCCCGCAGGCTCGCATCCAGCGCCTCGGAGGCGCCCACCGTGATCAGCAGCTCGGTGCGCGGGTCGTAGCGCACGCCATACCGATGTTCGAGGTTCGCCGCGATCAGCTCGCGCAGCTGCATCATCCCGCCGTTGGCGGTGTAGTGCGTCTCGCCGCGCTCGAGGCTCTCGATGGCGGCCCGCGTGATGTGCTCGGGCGTGTCGAAGTCCGGCTCGCCGATGGTCAGGCTGATGACGTCGGTCATCTCGGCCAGCATGTCGAAGAAGCGACGGATCCCCGAGGGCGGCATCGACCGCACCCGATCGTTGAGGAAGTCGGCGGTCGCGCGGCGCGTGGCGGGATCGAGGCTCATCGGTCGCAGTGTACCGATGCGCGCGCCCCGACGGACGGCCGAAGCCGGCGGCTAGGTGGGCTCGGCCCGGTGGGGCTCGGCGCGCAGCGCGGCGCGGAAGATCGGCGCCGCCACCGAGTCGTCGATGCGCACCGCCTCGACGGTGACCACGTGCAGGCGTCCGGAGATCTCGCGGTTCAGCCAGCCGACGCTGGCGAGGTGCTCCGGGCTCGCCTGGGAGCAGACCCAGATCGCGGTGCGCGTCCCGCTCGCCACGACCTGGCGCATCAGGCGCCCCAGCGCCTCGTCGCTGGTCGGGCCGAGCTCGACGATGACGCGCACCGGGCCGTCCGCGTTCGTGGCCGCGATGGTGCCGGGGACCTCGGGGTCGGCCGTTCCGTCGGCGAGGCGCGTCCCGAGCAGCGGGCCGATCTCGTCGAGGTTGGCCGCCAGCCACGTCGCGAAGGCATCCGCCTGCCACAGCTCGGTCGGGTCGACGCGTCGCAGGCGGCCGATGCCGCCGGCCGCGGCGGGCGGACGCGGGGCGGGCTGCCGGGCCGGGGCGGCGGGCGGCGCGGCGGCCGCCGCGGTCGGTCGCTGGACCGGTGGGGTGTCGCGCGGCTCGTCGGGCCAGGGAAGCTCGCGGCGCGGATCGGTGGGCGCGTCAGACGTGACCGACATCGGGCAATGGGCACCTGCGTGTGGAGAGAGGCGTTCCCCCGCTGCACTATCGCCCGGGGCGTCGGCGACGGCCAGCCGTACCTATGGAGGCGGGGCGTGGCCCGTTCGGTGGCGCGGGTCGGCCGGGTAGGTGCGCTCCCCCGCCTCGATGCGCACCGCCAGCCGGTTGCCGTCCGGCGGCAGCGGGCAGGTCGCGTAGGGGCTGAAGACGCACGGCGGGTTGTAGGCCCGATTGAAGTCGACCGTCACCGCCCCGTCGGAGCGCGGCGGTTCGGTGTACAGGAAGCGACCGCCGGCGTACGTCTCGGTGCCGCTCGTCGCGTCGGCGAAGATGAGCCACAGCTCGCCGTCTGCGCCGCCCTCCACGGCCTGCAGCTCGCACGCGACCCCGGCCACGTCGAAGCGCACCGTCCCCGGGCTGGGCATGGGCAGGATGTCGCCGAGGACGTCGGGGACCGGGATGGTGGTGCCGTGCGGCGCGGGCTCGAACGACGCCTCGATCGCCCAGCGCGGGTCGACCGGCCAGTGGTCGATCCCGGTGAACGCGGCGCGCGCCGGTGCCGCGGTGTCCCAGCTGCGGATCGCAAAGCGGTCGTTGTGCGCGCCGCGGCGGATGAGCCGCAGCCGGAGATCCTCGACCTCGAGCGTTGTCGGCGGCCGCTCGTCGGTCGCATCGGCGTCGCTGACCAGGGTGGCGCCCGCGGCGGGGGCGCCGTCGATCAGCAGCGCACCTGACGGACCGGCGGTGGCGGTCGCAACGCCATCGCGGAGTGTCACCGTGCCCGCGAAGGCCGGGCCGGCCGGCAGCACCACCGCGTTCGCCGCGTCGGCTCCCAGGCGGTTCTCCCCTTCGGCCAGCCAGTCGAGCCCGACGAGCGTCAGCCAGCCGATCGGGCTGCGCAGCGCCGCGTAGCGCTGCGACCGCCACGCCTCGACGGATCGCCGCAGGTCGTCGGCCATCAGCCGCGCGCCGGCAGGAAGATGAGCGTCGGCGCCGTCCGCGGGCCGATGCGCACGTACGTCGCCGGCCCGTCGCTCGCCGGCGAGCGCGTGACCGCACGACCCGCCGCGGTGGTTCCGTCGAGCGCGACCGCGATCGGTCCCTCGCCGAAGCGGGCCAGGCAGGCCGCCGCGTACCCCTCGGTGCTGGGTTCGGCCAGCAGGAGGAGGCTGCGCCCGACCGGCAGCCGGAGGCAGTGCGCGCCGAGGGCCTCGTCATCGCCGGCATCGGTCCATCCGGCGCTCAGGATCGGCGCCAGGTCGGCGGCCGCGCGCTCGGCGTCGAGCGTGGCGAGCACGAGGGCGCGGGGTGACTCGCTCCAGTCGTCGATCGCCCGCGGGAAGAGCGCGGCGCGGACCGGGTCGTCGGGCACCTCGAGGATCTGGGTCGGGGCTCCCCGCACGCCCCACCACAGGAGCCGGGGCTCGTCGGCCGGCTCGGCGTAGAGCCACTGGGGGAACAGCTGGGCGCCGCCCTCGCGCAGGATGCGGTTCAGCGCTCCCTGGTCGGGCACACCGATACGGACGTGGCTGATCTCCGGCACGCCGCAAGTCTAGGGCAGGGAGAAGGGCCGGTCGCTCGGGAGACCGGCCCTTCCCACGTTCGGACGGACGCTGATCGGCTACCGGTTGCGGTCGCTCTTGTCGGTCGCGGCGGTGCCCGCCGCACCGGCGTCGGTGCCCTCCATGAAGCCGCTCTGCGGCTGGCCGATCTCGGTGGCGCTCGCGGCGCTCGCGGCCGCGGGGCCGGAGGCGTCCGCGCTCTCGAGGAAGCCGCTCCGCGACGGCTTGCCGGTCGCGGCGTCGATGCCGCTCGCGGCGGCCGCTGCGGCCGCTGCCGGCGCTCCGGCCTCGGTGCCCTCGACGAAGCCGCTGCGGGCCGGGCGGCCCCGCGCGTCGTCGATCCCCTGGGCGCCGGCGGCTGCGGCTGCCCCGGCCGCGGCTGCCCCGGTGGCGTCCACGCCCTCGAGGAACCCGTGCCCGGCCGGCCGCTCGTAGACGGCGCTGCGCGCCGGAGCCACCACGTCGGATGGCGCCGGGAGGTTCGAGACGGCGATCGCGCCGACCGATCCCAGCACCACGGCACCTGTCAGGAGGCCCGCGGCCATCAGCCGCTTGCGGAACAGGTCCGCCTCCTGGGCCGTGGGGAAGTGGACGCTGATCGCGTGGCCCTCGGTGTCGTCCTCGTCGCCGAGACCGACCCGGATCCAGACCGACTTCTGCGTCGCGCTGTAGGCGTGGCCCTCCACGTCCGATTCGTCGGGCGCGGTGATGCGGACCGATACCGCCTCGTCGTCGCCGCTGCGCAGCATGCTGCGGAAGCGCTCCTCGACGGTCGGGTCCGGGAAGGCCATGGGGATGACCTGTCGCAGGTCACCGATGGTGAGGGCCAGGCCCTCTGCATTCGTCATGGTTCGCCGACCTCCTCTGCTCGCTCACCAACCCATGCGGGTCGGCGCTCCTGCGCAGGATGATCCGCCGGTCAGCTGCGCCCGACAAGCACCGTCATGACCGGAGCCGTGTCAAATGAGCGACAGTGACGCTGTCAGGCACGCGCGGTGGCCGGACGCAGCTCGGCGAAGCCGGCCGCGCGCTCGTAGGCGTCGGCCACGCGCAGCACGGTCGCCTCGTCGAAGGCGCGCCCGATGACCTGGAGCCCCACCGGCTTGCCCTCCGACAGGCCGCACGGGACCGAGATCCCGGGCAGACCGGCGATGTTGACCGGCAGGGTGCACGCGTCGTTGAGGTACATCAGCAGCGGGTCCTGCGTCTTGGCGCCGAGCGGGAAGGCCACGCTCGGCGAGGTTGGGGCCAGCAGGGCGTCGACATCGGTCAGGACGCGGTCGAACTCGTCCTTGATGAGCGTCCGCACCTGCTGCGCCTTGACGTAGTAGGCGTCGTAGTAGCCGGCCGAGAGGGCGTAGGTGCCGAGCATGATGCGGCGCTTCACCTCCGCGCCGAACCCCTCGCCCCGGGAGCGCAGGTAGTTGCCGAGCGTGTCGTCCTCCCCCGCGCTGTGCCCGTAGCGCACGCCGTCGAAGCGGGCGAGGTTCGCGCTCGCCTCGGCCGGGGCGATGATGTAGTACGTCGCCAGCCCGCGGTCGGTCGACGGCAGCGACACGTCGACGATCTCCGCGCCCGCGTCGCGCAGGACGTCGATCGCGGTGCGCACCGCGGCCGCCACGCCGGGCTCCATCCCCTCGACGAAGTACTCGCGCGGCACGCCGAGCCGCAGCCCGCGCACGTCGGCGGAGAGGGCATCGGCGTAATCCG
This sequence comes from Candidatus Limnocylindria bacterium, assembly GCA_035699665.1. Taxonomy (GTDB): domain Bacteria; phylum Chloroflexota; class Limnocylindria; order QHBO01; family QHBO01; genus JAICQM01. The sequence goes on along the minus strand of DASSPJ010000050.1, from coordinate 9,400 downwards.
GCACGGGAAGGTCGACGCTGGTGCTGTCGCGCGGGTCGTGGCCGGCCAGCGCGCCGAGCACGAGGGCGCAGTCGCGGACGCTGCGCGTGAAGGGTCCGCACTGGTCGAGGCTCGAGGCGAAGGCGATCATCCCGTAACGGCTGACGCGCCCATACGTCGGCTTCATGCCCACCACGCCCGCCAGGCTCGCCGGCTGGCGGATGCTGCCGCCGGTGTCGGTCCCCGTGGCGAAGAAGGCCTGCCCCGCGGCCACCGCGGCGCTCGAGCCGCCAGAGCTGCCACCGGGCACGGTCGCCTCGTCCCAGGGATTGCGCACCGGGCCGTAGGCGCTGTTCTCGTTGCTCGAGCCCATGGCGAACTCGTCGCAGTTCGTCTTGCCCAGCAGGACCGCTCCCGCGCCATCGAGGCGCTCCTGTGCGTCGCTGGCGTAGGGCGAGCGGTAGCCCTCGAGGATCCGCGATCCGGCGGTCGTCGGGAGCCCGCCGGGCAGGTCGCTCCCGTCGTCGGCCAGGGCCCGCGTCACGAAGATGTCCTTCAGCGCGTAGGGAATGCCCAGCAGCGGGCGCGTGTCGCCCTGCGCCAGCGCCCGGTCGGCCCGGTCCGCCGCGGACAGCGCGGCCTCCGGCTCCACGGCCAGGAACGTGTTCAGCCGCGCTGCGTCGCGGTCGATGCGCGCCAGGCACGCCTCGGTGAGCTCACGGCTGGTGACCTCGCCGCGGCGCAGCGCGGCGCTGACATCCCCGATGGTGCGATCGGCGAGGTCCATCAGCCCCAGCTCCCATCAATTCTCGCCGGGTGCACGTCATCCGAGGCAACGGCGGCCGCCGGCCACCGTGGGCTGGCAATGTGCGCAGGTTTGCCCAGGTTCACGGTGGCCCAGGCGGGGCGGCGGGGCCCGCCGCCGCGGATTACGTGCACTAGGAGGGAATTAGGCCGAGATGAGCGCGGCCGCGGCCCCATCAGCGCCCCTCCTCCAGCACGGTGGGCACGCGGAGGAAGGCACCGTCGCGCTGCGGCGCGTTGGCGAGGGCCGCCTCGCGCGACATCGGGGCGCGTGCCACGTCGTCGCGCATGACGTTCTCGAGGGCGATGACGCTGGCCGTCGGGTCGACGTGCGAGGTGTCGACGTCGCGCAGCTGCTCGATCGTCTCCAGGATGTGCGAGAGCTGCTCCTGCATGCGGTCCAGCTCCTCGTCGCTGAGCCCCAGGCGGGCCAGGCGGGCGACGTGCTCCACGGTCTCGCGGCTGATCATGGGCCGATGGTAGCGTGCAGCCCATGCGCACGCGCTCGCTCCCCATCCGCGGCGGCCACATCGAGATCGCCACCCTGCCCGATGGCGGCGACGGCACCCCGCTCCTCGTGCTGGGCGGCGTCGAGACCGGCCTGCGGCCCCTGGCCGGGACGGAGAACGTCCTCCTGCGCCGATGGGAGGGCCGCGCCGCGGCCCGCCCGGTGCACGTGATCGGGCGGCCCCTGCCCGACGACCCGGCCGATGCCGATCGGCTCATGCATCCGCGCGTGATGGCCGACGCGGTCGCATCGGTCCTGCGCGCGGAGCGCATCGGTCCGGTGGCGGTGGAGGCGGAATCGGGTGGTGGGCGGATCAGCCTGTGGCTGACGGTCGACCACCCCGACCTCGTCGAGCGCCTCATCCTCGCGGCGGTGGCGTCCGAGACGCCCGCCGACTCGCCGATGGCGTCGCGCCTCGGCTCGTGGATCGAGATGGCCGAGGCTGGCCGCTGGGGCGAGTTCTTCACCCGCATGGCGCAGGTCATGCGGCCGGGCGAGGGCGAGGGCGGGGCCGGATCGTTCGAGGCGGCGGCCAGGCTCCAGCCGAAGCCGGCCACCCCGGAGCGGTTCATCGGTGAGCTGCGCACGACGCTCGACCCCTCGTCGTTCGTCACCGACCGGCTCGGCGAGATCGCCGTGCCGACGCTGGTGCTGGCCGGAGCGCGCGACCAGGTCGTGCCGCTCGAGCGGACGCGCCAGGTCGCCGAGGGCATCCCGGACGCGCGGCTGGAGGTCGATCCGGACTGCGGCCACACCGTTCGCTCCTCGTTCCGCGACTACGACGCGATCGTCGAGGCCTTCCTGGCGGAGGGCGACCGCTGATGGGCGGCGCGTGGCAGCCGCCGGCGATCGGGTCGCGCGCCACCTGGACCCGGACCTTCACCGAGCGCGAGGTCGAGGCCTTCGCCCAGATCAGTGGCGACCGCAACCCGCTGCATTTCGACCCGGCATTCGCGGCGCGCACGTCGTTCGGGCGCCTGGTCGTCCACGGCGCCCTGACCGCGGGCCTCTTCAATGCCCTGGTCGCCGAGGTGCTGCCGGGACCGGGGAGCGTCTTCCTGCACCAGGAGTGGGACTACCCCGCGCCGGTCTTCGTCGGCGACACGGTGACCGCCGAGGCGGAGGTGATCGAGGCGCGGGCCGACAAGCCGATCACGCGCCTGCGCTGCGTCGCCCGCCGCGAGGACGGGACGGAGGTGCTGCGCGGGGAGTGCGTGGTCTTCACCATCCTGCCGTCATGAGCGTCGCGGCGGCGGAGCCAGCCGGGCGCTGGACGCAGCTGGTCGCGATGTCGGCCGCCGTCCTGCTGGTGCTCGGCACGTGGTTCAGCGGCACCGCCGTCGCCCCATCGCTCGTGGCCGCCTGGGGGATCGACGCGACCGGGGTGGCCCTTCTCACCATCGCCGTGCAGCTCGGGTTCGCGGCCGGCGCCCTGCTCCTCGCCGCGTCGGGCGCGCCCGACGTCCTCCCGGCCCGGGTGCTGATCACCGCCGGCGCGCTGCTGGCCACGCTGGCCAACGCCGGCGTCGCCCTCTTCGCCACCGACCTCGCCTCGGCACTCCCGCTGCGGTTCCTCACCGGCGCCGGGATCGCGGCTGTGTACCCGGTCGCCATGAAGGTGCTGGCGGGCTGGTTCCGCCGCGAGCGCGGCCTGGCGGTGGGGGTCCTCATCGGGGCGATCACGGTCGGGTCGGCGCTGCCGCATCTGCTCCGCGCCGGCATCGTGGCCAGCGACTGGCGCGGCGTGATGCTGGCCGCCAGTGCGGGAGCGGCGATCGGCGCGCTCATCGCGGCGGTCGGGGTGCGGGAAGGCCCGTTGGCGGTCCCCGCGGCGCGCTTCTCGCCGGCGGTGGCCATCGCCGCGCTGCGGGAACCATCGGTACGGCTGGCGAACCTCGGGTATCTCGGCCACATGTGGGAGCTGTACGCCATGTGGAGCTGGATCCCGCTCTTCCTCGCCGCCTCACTGGCCGTCAGCGGGAGCGGCGACGCGCAGGTGGCGAGCCTGGTCGCCTTCGCGGTCGTGGCGGTCGGCGGGATCGGCTGCGTGGTGGCCGGCGCCCTCGCCGACCGCTGGGGCCGGACGACGCTCACCATCGCCGCCATGGCCGCCTCCGGCACGTGTGCCGTGCTCAGCGGCCTGCTGTTCGGTGCATGGCCGGTGCTGCTCGTGGCGGTGGCGCTGGCATGGGGCATCACGGTCGTGGCCGACTCGGCGCAGTTCTCGACCGCCATCAGCGAGCTGGCCCCACCGGGCACCGCCGGGTCCGCCCTGACGGTCCAGACCGCCGGCGGCTTCCTCCTCACCGCCATCACCATCTGGGGAGTCAGCCTGTTCGGCCCCGATGATCCGACCGGGTGGCGCGTGGCGTTCGCGGCGCTGGCCCTCGGGCCGGCGGTCGGCATCTGGGCGATGTGGCGCCTGCGCCGCCGCCCCGAGGCGGTGCGCATGGCCGGCGGGCGGCGCTAGACGTCCAGCAGGGCGCGGAAGCCCGCCTCGTCGAGCACCGGCACTCCCAGCGACTCCGCCTTCGCGAGCTTGCTCCCTGCCCGGTCACCGGCCACCAGGTAGTCGGTCTTGCGGCTCACCGATCCGGCGGGGTGGCCGCCGGCGGCGCGAATCGCGGCCTCCGCCTCCTCGCGGCTGAAGCCGGGCAGCGTGCCGGTGACGACCAGCGTCTTGCCGCTCAGCGGCCCCTCGGCCGACCCGAGCGGCGCGCCGGGGGGCGGCGCCTCGGCGACCATCCCGGCATCGACCAGCCGCCCGAGCGCGTCGCGGGTGTGCTCGTCGGCGAAGAAGCGCGCGATCGCCTCGGCCACCACGCGGCCGATGCCATACACCTCGGTCAGCTCATCGGCGCTCGCCGCGCGCAGGCGCGCCACGACGCGCCGCGTCCACGCCTCCTCGCTCTCGCCCTCGTTGCGCGGAACCTCCGCGGAGAGCCAGTTGGCGAGGTCGACCGCGGTCTGCTCCCCGACGTGGCGGATGCCGAGCGCGTTGATGATGCGGGCCAGCGGGCGGCGTCGCGCCGCCGCGATCGAGGCGGCGAGGTTCTCTGCCGACTTGCGGCCGAGCCGCTCCAGCCCCTCGAGCGTCTCCACGTCGAGCCGGAAGATGTCGGCCGGCTCGCGGACCAGCTCACGCTCGACCAGCTGGAGCATGATCTTGTAGCCGAGACCATCCACGTCGACCCCGCCGCGCCCCGCGAAGTGCAGCAGCCCGCCGATGCGCTGGGCCGGGCAGAACGGGTTCGGGCAGCGCGTCACCACCTCGCCCTCCTCGCGCACCGCCTCGGTGCCGCAGACGGGGCAGGCGGTGGGCATCTCCCAGACCACCTCGCTGCCGTCGCGCGCGTCGGTGACCGCGCTGACCACCTCGGGGATCACGTCGCCGGCCCGCTGGAGGACGACCGTGTCGCCGACCCGCAGGTCCTTGCGCCGGATCTCGTCGATGTTGTGGAGCGTGGCGTTGCGGACGGTCGTGCCCGCCACGAAGACCGGCGTGACGTGCGCCACCGGCGTCAGGGCGCCGGTGCGGCCGACGTACACCTCGATCTCCTCGAGCCTGGTCGTCACCTGCTGTGCCGGGAACTTGTAGGCGGTTGCCCAGCGCGGGGCGCGGCTCACGAAGCCGAGGCGCTGCTGGTCCGCCAGCGCGTCCACCTTGACGACGATCCCATCGGTCTCGTAGTCGAGCTCGCGGCGCGCCTCGGCCCACTCGTCGACGTAGGCGATCACCTCGTCGATGCCGGCCACGCGCCGGACGTTGGGGTTGACCGGGAAACCGAGCCTGGCGAGCAGCTCCAGCGACTCCCAGTGGCTGGCCAGGCCGTGCGCTCCCACCAGCTGGTAGGTCCAGACCGATAGGCGCCGGCTGGCCGTCACCGCGGGATCCTTCTGGCGCACCGTGCCGGCGGTCGTGTTCCGCGCATTGGCGTACAGCGGCTTCCCCTCGCGCTCGAGCTGCTCGTTGAGCGCCGCGAACGCGCCGCGCGGCATGTAGACCTCGCCGCGCACCTCGAGCCGATCCCCCGGCGGGTCGGCCAGCAGGCGCAGCGGGATGGCGCGCACGGTGCGCAGGTTGGCCGTCACGTCCTCGCCGGTGGTGCCGTCGCCCCGGGTGGCGCCGCGCACGAAGGTCCGCCCCTCGTAGCGCAGGCTGATCGCCAGCCCGTCGATCTTGAGCTCGCACACGTAGTCGACCGGCGGGTCGCCCGCCTCGCGGCCGAGGCCGCGGCGCACGCGCGCGTCGAACTCGCGCAGCTCGTCGGTGCCGAAGACGTTGCCCAGGCTGAGCATCGGCACGTCGTGGCGCACCGCGGCGAACAGGGACGAGGGCGCGCCGCCGACGCGCTGCGTCGGCGAGTCGGGGGCCACCAGCTCGGGGTGCGCCGCCTCCAGGTCGTGCAGCTCGCGCAGCAGCCGGTCGTACGTCGCGTCCTCCATGGTGGGCGCGTCGAGGACGTGGTAGCGGTGATTCGCCTCGTCGAGCGTGGCGCGCAGCTCGGCGACCCGCACCGCCGGGTCGGTGCTCATCGGGTGGCGCGGAGGTGGCCGGCGTGCTCGATGTAGTGGTCCGGCCCGTCGTAGCGGAGCACCTCCTGCACCGTGTCACCGTTCCCCAGACGCCGGTCGAGGAGCCGGTCGTCGAGCCGCGCGATGGCCGCGCCCAGCCGGGCGTGCGCCGCGCGCTCGCGGTCGAGCGCCGCGGGGAGGTCCATCGCCCGGCCGCGGATGGTCTCGGCGGCGTTCATCGCATCGGTGCGATCGGTGTCGTAGTCGAAGGCCGCGCCGCGTCCGTCGAGCGCCAGCTCGAGCGCCTGGGCGCCGTGATCGGCCCAGAAGCCGACGTGCCAGACGACGTCGCGCACGTTCCAGTCCTCGAGGACGGGGCGCGTCGCGGCATCGGGGCCGAGACGCTCGAGCGCCGCGAGGAAATCGTCGCGGGCAGCGTCCAGCTCGGCGCGGAGGACCGCCGCGCGGCTCATGCCCGGGCCTCGTCCTCGCGCGCTTCGTCGTCGAGATCGTCGTCGTCGGTCGCCTCCGCGTCGCCGGTGAACCAGGCGCGCAGGTCGATGGTGTGCTCCCGGTAGTGCTCGGGACCGTCCTCCCGCAGCACCTGCTCGAGCGTCTCGCGGTACCCCGTGGTGTCGAGCAGCCACGAGTCGTCCGCGGCGGCCAGCCGCTCGACCAGCGCCCCGTAGGCGGCCTCTTCCCGCAGCCGGACGGTGGCCAGGTCGGTCTCGCGGGCCACGCGGGCGACCGTCTCGTTCACCGCGTCGACGTCGAAATCGGGGTCGTCGCTGCCGAACTCGTGCAGCACGCCCTGCTCCGCGCGGTGCAGCGCCTCAGCCGCGTGGCCGGTCCAGTAGCCCATGTGCGCGAGCAGCTCGCGGGCGCTCCACTCTCCGACCAGGCCGGGCGCGGTGAGCAGCGCCGGGTCGGCGTCGTCGAGGGCCGCCAGGAACGCATCGCGCTCGACGCGCAGCTCGTCGAGGATGGCCCGCATGGTGGGGAGGGCGACCTCGCCGTTCACCCGGCGCGCTCCAGCCCGGCGTACACCGCGATGAGGTGCTTGCGCCCGTGTTCCTCGAAGTCCACCGTCACCTCCTCGTCGCCCTTGATGATCTCGCTGGCCGCCACCAGCCCGATACCGTAGCGCCGGTGCCTCACCCGGTCGCCGGGCTGCCAGCGCGGTCCGGCGGCAGCCTCCTCGGCCGGCGTGGCACGACGCAGGAACGTGCCGCTGCCAAGGTCCGGGGCCGGTCCGGCATCGTAGCCGGTCGAGGCGACCCGCTGCCGGGCGGCATCGAGCGACGCGCCGACCGGGGGTCCGCTCATGTCCGGCAGGGAGACGGGCCGCAGCGGCTCCTGGACGCGCCGCGTCGGCGAGCGATAGCCCCCGGGGAGCCAGCCCTCGGCATCGGTCCCGCGGGAGGCCCATCGGTCCGTCGTCCGACCGCCGCGCCGGAAGGGCGTGCCGGTGCGCTCGGCCTTCAGGAGATCCTCCGGCAGCTCGGCCAGGAAGCGGCTCGGCTCGGCGGGGGCGCCCACGCCGAACGTGGACCGATGGTGCGCGTGCACGAGGTACAGCTCGTCCTTGGCGCGGGTCATGCCCACGTACGCCAGGCGGCGCTCCTCCTCCAGCTCGCGCTCGTCCTCGAGGGCGCGCTGGTGCGGCAGCATGCCCTCCTCCATGCCCACGATGAAGACGATCGGGAACTCGAGCCCCTTGGCGGCATGGAGGGTGATCAGCGTGACGCGGTCGGGGCGGTCCTCGAGGGTGTCCTGGTCGCTTACCAGCGCCACCTCCTCCAGGAAGCGAGCCAGGCCCTCGGGCGGGGCGATCTCGTCGTACTCGGCGGCGTGGTTGCGCAGCTCGAGCACGTTGGCCCAGCGCTCCTCGCCCTCGTCGGTGCCGTCCTGGAGCGACTCGCGCAGGCCGGACAGCTCGGTGGCGAGGTCGAACAGGCGCCCCGGCGGCTCGGTCTGCGCGGCCGCCATCAGCGGGCGCATGACGTCGGCGAAGGCGGCCAGCGAAGCGCGGGCGCGCGGTGCCAGGTTGGGGTTCTCCCCCGCCTCGGTGACCGCGGTCCAGGGGGCGACGCCGCGGCCGTCGGCCCAGGCGCGCAGCTCCTCGATCGTCTTGCTGCCGATCCCCCGCGCCGGGACGTTGATGATGCGCTCGAGCGCCACGCGGTCCCCTGGGTTGCGGGCCAGGCGCACGTACGCCAGCGCGTCCTTCACCTCGCGGCGCTCGTAGAAGCGCGTGCCGCCGACGAGCTGGTACGGGATCCCGAAGCGCATGAACGACTCTTCGAGGACCCGCGACTGGGCGTTGATGCGGTACGCGACGGCGATCTCGCCGTAGCGCCGCGCGCCATCGGCATCGTCCGCGCGGGTGGTGAGCAGGCGGCTCATCGACGCGCGGCCCCCACCGCCGACCAGCTTCTCGACCTGCCGGGCGACGAACTCGGCCTCCTCGTACTCGTTGTAGGCGTCGAACACGGTGATCGCGGTGCCGGTCCCGCGATCGGTCCACAGCTTCTTGTCCTTGCGCCCCGCGTTGCGGCTGACGACCGCGTGGGCCGCATCGAGGATGGTCTGCGTGGAGCGGTAGTTCTGCTCCAGCTTCACGACCTTCGCATCGGGATAGTCGTTCTCGAAGTCGAGGATGTTGCGCATGTCGGCGCCGCGCCACGAGTAGATGCTCTGGTCGTCGTCGCCCACCACCGCCAGGTTGTGGTGCTTCGCCGCCAGGTGCCGGCACAGCAGGTACTGGGCACGGTTGGTGTCCTGGTACTCGTCGACCATGATCTGCTGCCAGCGCTGCTGGTAGCGGGCCAGCACATCGGGGTGCTGCTCGAACAGCTCGACCGCCTTCATCAGCAGGTCGTCGAAGTCGACCGCCTCATCCTCCGCCAGCTGGCGCTGGTAGGCCTCGTAGACCGATGCGCCCGTCTCCTCGTAGAAGTTGGCTGCCTGCCGTCGGGCGGTCGCCGGATCGGCGAGCTCGTCCTTGCGCTGGCCGATGAAGGCCAGCATGCCGTTGGGGCTGAAGCGCTTCTCGTCGAGGTCCAGGCGCCGCACCACCGCCTTGACCACGGCGACCTGGTCGGCCCGGTCGTAGATGGTGAAGCCGCGCGACAGCCCGATCGCCTCCCCTTCGCGCCGCAGCAGCCGCGCGCAGATGGCGTGGAAGGTGCCGATCGTCGCCTCGCGCGCGGCCTCCTCCCCGATCAGCCCGGCGATGCGCTCGCGCATCTCGGTGGCCGCCTTGTTGGTGAACGTGACCGCCACGATCTGCCACGGCTTGTAGCTGGTCGCCACCAGGTACGCCACCCGGTGGGCCAGGACGCGCGTCTTGCCGCTCCCCGCGCCGGCGAGGATGAGGAGCGGCCCGGTGAGATGCGAGACCGCCTCGCGCTGCGGCTCGTTGAGCCGCGCCAGGATCGCCTGCGGGTCGAGCGTGGGGCGCGGCGGGCGTGCCGGAGCGTCGGGCGCGGGGGCCGGGGACATGCCCCGATTCTACCCGCCCCGGACGCCCGGCTCCCGGCGCGCCCCCGGCGTCAGGGGGTCGCGATGAGCGCCCTGAGGCGCAGTTCGGCC
>DASSPJ010000049.1:0-9131 GCA_035699665.1 Candidatus Limnocylindria bacterium | reverse complement strand
CGGGTCGCTGTCACTGGCGGTGGCTCCGCTGACGTCCTGCTCGGCCGTGCCGCCGAGGGCGATCGGGAATGCCCCTTCGCGCTCGTCGTTGTCGGGCGCCGGCGGCGGCGCCGGCGGTTCGGGACCAGGGCGGTTCGACACCGGTCGCGCCGCGACGGTTCCCTCCAGGTGCTCGCCCGAACAGATCTGCCCGCAGGCGAACAGGTCCACGCTCACGTCGATGGAACCGGGGTTGAGCGGACCGGTGACACCGGTCAGCGTCACGCTCCAGCTCGTCACACCCTCGCACTCGAAGAACGAGGAGCCCTCGGCCCACACCGTGTGCGTCCCGATCGTCTGCGCCGCAGAGGCGTAGACCTCGACTCCGGCCGCTTCGGCGCAGGTCACCGATCCGAACACGGTGATCGAGTCCTCCTGCGGATCGTAGGTGGCCTGGTCCAGCGTCGCGTCGCTGAGGACGGGCTCGGCGACGGTGATGAGGGCGGGACCGCCGCCGGGCATCTCCGGCAGGCTGCCGGTCATGGCGTAGTAGGTGGTGCCGGCCTCGGCCGCGAACTGCACGGCTGCGGGAAGCGCGCTGCACCCGACGAGCGCGATGCCGCCGGCGCCGTCGTCGGCGTACACGAAGACGATGGCCAGGAACCCCTCGGCCTCCGGATCGGGGAAGCTGTTGACATCGACGAGCAGCTCGCCGCTCACCTCCGGCATGAAGCTGTGCCAGACCGTCTCGGTGAACGGGCCGTCGTACGTGCCGAACTCGGTCTCACAGCTGGACGGGTCCGTCGCGGCGTCCTCCGTCGCGCCGGTCGTGTCGTACGCCTGCGGCGTGCCGAAGTCGGCGGCCGCGATCGGGATCGGATCCGAGAGCGCATCTCCGGCCACGGTATCCGCGGCAACCGGCGCAGCCAGCATCAGGGTGAAGAGCATCGACAGGATGCCGGCGCTGGCAGTGAGCCGGTGGCCCGAACGGGGGCGTGTGAGTCCGCGGAGCATGGCACTCCCTCCTACCGCGAACGGGCCGGGTTCGCCAGTGGCTCTGCGCGGTCCTCGGGTCGGGCGGCCATGCAGGCGACCGCGCGTCATCGCCTCCCGTTGCCGTCAATGTACCCGGTGCAGTCAATGGGGCAGCCTCAGCGCGCCCGCGGTCGCGTCGCACCGCCGCGAGGCATCCGACGATGCGTCGTCAGAATGCCGCCCGAGCGCGGGTTCCGGCGCGGTCTCGACGATCCATCGACGCTCCGTGAGCATGAGGAGCGCGTTGCGCGGGACTCACGCTCGCCCACCGTCGGCATATCGGCGGGCGCGATTTCGACGATCCATCGCGCCCGCGCCCGGCGGCGGCTCAGGGCGTCCGGTTGCGCCTGGCCCCCAGTCGCGCGCGCCGGAGACGCTGCAGCCGCTCCCCGATCTGTATCTCCATCCCCTGGTCGGAGGGCTCGTAGAAGACGCGACCGGCCAGCTCGTCGGGCAGGTACTGCTGGTCCACGTCGGCGTCGTCGTAGTCGTGCGGGTACAGGTAGCCCCTACCCCAGCCATGCTCGCGCGACAGGCGCCGGTGGGCCGACGGGCGCAGGTGGAGCGGCACCGGCAGGCGGCCTTTCTCCTCGACCTCCGCCAGCGCCGCGAAGTACGCCGCCCCCGCCCGGTTCGACTTGGGCGCCGAGGCCACGTACGCGGCCGCCTGGGCGAGCGCGTATTGCGCCTCCGGCAGACCGATCATCTCGACCGCATGCATCGCCGCCACCGCGACCTGAAGCGCCCGCGGATCGGCGTTGCCCACGTCCTCCGAGGCGGCGATCACGATCCGTCGCGCGATGAAGGTCGGGTCCTCCCCCGCCGCCACCATGCTCGCGCACCAGTAGAGCGCCGCGTCCGGATCGTTGCCGCGCATCGACTTGATGAACGCCGAAGCCGCCTCGTAATGCTCGTCGCCGACGCGGTCGTACTGGAGCAGCCGCTGCTGCGCCGCCTCGGCGACCGCCTCGGCGCTGACCGCCCCGCCGTCCGGCGTCACCGTGGCGGCGGCATCGAGGATGTTGAGCGCGGCGCGGGCGTCGCCTCCGGCAAGGTCGAGCAGCGCGGCGCGCGCGTCCTCGCCGACCGTGACGCGGCCGGCGAGGCCGCGATCGGCATCGGTCAGGGCGCGATCCACGATGGCGCCCAGCGCCTCGAGGTCGAGCGGTGCCAATCGGTACACCCGCATGCGTGACAGGAGGGGCGAGTTGATCTCGTAGTACGGGTTCTCGGTGGTCGCGCCGATGAGCGTGATCGTCCCGTCCTCGACGTGCGGCAGCAGCGCGTCCTGCTGGCTCTTGTTGAACCGATGCAGCTCGTCGATGAAGGCGACAGTCCGGCCGCCCGCCTCGCGCAGCCCCCTCGCCTCGGCGACCAGGGCGCGGATGTCGGCCACGCCGCTGGTCACCGCCGAGAGCTGGCGCCATGTCCCGCCGGCGCGGTCGGCGAGCAGGCGGGCGAGCGTCGTCTTGCCGCTCCCCGGCGGACCCCACAGCACGAGGCTCGGCAGAAAGCCGGGCTTCACCACCCGGCTCAGGGCTCCCTCCGGACCGATGAGGTGCGCCTGGCCGACGAACTCGTCGAGCGTGCGCGGTCGCATCCGCGCCGCGAGTGGCGCGTCGGCCGCCAGCCTCGCGTCGAAGAGCGGGTCGGAGGCGGTGATCCCGGGGGTGCGTCGCGGCATGCGCCGATTATGATGCCCGGCATGGAACAGAACCTCCGGGTGCCCGGCCCGACCCCCATCCCCGCCGAGGTGCGCGAGGCGCAGGCCAGGCCGATGATCGACCACCGCGGCGCAGAGTTCGAGGCCATGCAGCGCGCCATCTGCGACGGGATCGCGCCGCTCATCGGCACCCGCGGCGAGGTGCTGCTGCTGACCGGCTCAGGATCCGGGGCGCTGGAGGCGGCCGTCGTCAACACCCTCTCCCCGGGCGACCGGGTGCTGGTAGTCACCATCGGCGCGTTCGGGGACCGGTTCGCAGCCATCGCCGAGGCGTTCGGCGCGCAGGTGGAGCGATTCGGGGTGGAATGGGGCGCCGCGGCCGACCCGGGAGCGCTGCGCGACCACCTCGCCGGGCGCGAGCCGTACCGTGCCGTCTTGATCACGCACAACGAGACCTCGACCGGGGTCACCAACCCGCTGCGCCAGCTGGCGGAGGCGGTGCGCGGCGCGCCCGGCGACCCGCTGCTCGTCGTCGACGGCATCAGCGGGCTCGGGGCGCTGCCGTTCGAGATGGACGACTGGGGGATCGACCTCGTGGTGAGTGCCAGCCAGAAGGCGTGGATGGCGTCGCCCGGGATCGCCATTGCCGCCCTATCCGAGCGGGCTCGGGAGGCGAGCGCCAGGGCGCGCATGCCGCGCTTCTATTGGGACTTCGGCCAGGCGCGCGAATGGGCGGCCAAGGGCCAGACGCCGTGGACCCCGGCGGTGAGCGTCCTGTACGGGCTCGAGGTCGGCGTGCGCCGGCTGACCGAGGAGGGCCGCGAGCGGACCTGGGCGCGCCACGCGGCGATCGCCGCCGGCGTGCAGGCCGGCCTCGAGGCGCTCGGATTCTCGCTGGTGGCCGCCCCCGCCGATCGGTCGCCCACCGTCACGGCCGCCTGGCTGCCCGAGGGCCTCGAGTGGGGCCCGTTCAACGCCGCCATGCGCGAGCGAGGGCTGGTGGTGGCGGGTGGCCAGGGCAAATGGGCGGGCCGGATCCTCCGCTTCGGCCACATGGGTGAGGTCGGCTACGACGAGATGGCGGACGCCTTCGGGGTCATGGGCGAGGTGCTCGGAGCCGATGGCGCCGCCGCCGCGGCGGCGGGCCGCGCGGCCCACGACGCCGCGATCGGCGCCGTCGCGGGTCGGTGACCGCCGGTCGCCTCATCCTCGTCCGTCACGGCGTCACCGACTGGAACCGGGCGGGCCGCTTCCAGGGTCACCTCGACCCACCGCTCGCCGACGATGGCCGCACCGAGGCTCGCCTCCTCGCCGCGCGTCTCGCGACACTGCCCCCCGACGAACGCCCGACGAGGGTGATCGCGTCCTCGCTGGCCCGCGCCGCCGAGACGGGGGCGATCGCGGCCGAGGCGTTGGGCATCCCATTCGACACCGACCCGCGGCTGATCGAGATCGGCCAGGGCGAGTGGGAGGGGCGGACGCACACGGAGCTGGAGCGTGACGACGCCGAGCGCTATGCGGCCTGGCGCGCGCTGCCCGATGCCCGGCCACCGGGTGCCGAGGACCTCGCCACGGTGATGCGCCGCGCGCGGTCGGCGGTCGACGAGGCGCTGGCCGCCGGGGGCGCCCCGTGCGTGGTGACCCACGGCGGCGTGCTGCGTGTGCTGGCCGGCGACCTGCTCGACCTGCGCGCGCGCGGGTGGGACCTCGACGCCGACAACTGCGCGCTGTCGGTGCTCGTGCGGGACGAGGAGGTCGGCTGGCGCCTGGAGCGCTGGAACGACGTCCACCACCTGCTCGGCGTGCTGCGGACGCACGTGGACGAGGACGAGGGCCACCCGCTGGCCCTCTGACCGCGGCCGGGTTAGCGCCGGCGGCCGGGGCGCAGCGCGCGCAGGCGGCGACGGATGGCGAGCCCGACCAGCGGCACCCGCAGGCGGTTCCACGCGGCCTCGATGCGCTCGATCATGGTGGCGGTCATCGAGCGGCCCGAGTAGGCCTGCCACACCTTCCCGTCGGCGATGGTGCGGATCTCCGGGGCGCGGGCCGGCATCTGCTCCTCCAGCCACCCGGCGTACTCGTAGTACGTCTCGCTCGGCCGCTGGGACAGCCCGGCGCGGTCACCCGCCCACGCGAGGCGCATCCATTGCCGGTCCCCGGGGGAGAGGAACCGCATCTTGAGGCGACGGTTCCGCATGCGCACCCAGATGACGATCGACGCCAGGACGACCAGCGCCAGGATGACGAGGATGTTGCCGCCGCGCGTCTCGCCGCCGGTGTCGACCACGTTGCCCGCTCCATCGACCTGCCGCCCTCCCGTGATGGGCTGGAAGGACGTGGCAGGCACGACCTCGCCCGTGCCCTCGTCGATCGCCCCGAAGTCACGCCCCGCCACCGGTTCGTTCAGCGGGGGCGCGACACCCGTCCCGCGGGGCCGGGTCGGCGGGTCGATGGTCTTGGTCGCCTCGAAGATCTGCCAGCCATAGCCGGGGAAGTAGAGCTCCGCCCAGGCGTGGGCGTTCTCGCTGCGGTACTGGTAGACGCCGTCCTCGATCGCCTCACCGGGCGCGTAGCCGACCGCCATGCGGGCCGGGATGCCGAGCGAGCGTGCCATCAGCACCATCGCGCTGGCGTAGTACTCGCAATAGCCGACGCGGCGGTTGGGGCCGAACAGGAACTGGTCGACGATATCGCGCTCCGGGTCGGGCGCCGCGATCGCCTCGGCGTACTGGAACGAGCCGTCGGTGCGCAGGTAGTCCGCGATCGCATCGGCCCAGTGATACGGCGTGGCACCCCGGGCGTCGGCGGCGAGATCGGCCGCCAGCTCGCCGACGTCGGCGGTCAGCCCCGGGGTGCCCAGGTACGCCGCCACGATCTCGGGCGGGTAGTTGGTGCCGGCCCCGATGAGCTGCGCCTCGGTCACCCGGCTGACGAGCGCGGTGACCTGGTAGCCGGTGCCCGGCTGGATGGCGCTGGTCGAGTCGAGCCCACCGAGGAACGGCTGCCCGGCCGTCTCGTGGACCACTGCCGGCGTCCAGATGATGGTCGGGTAGCCCGGCACGAACAGGTTCCTGCCCGACCCGCCCTGGAGCGTGACCGTGATGGTGACCCGCTCGAACCCCTCATCGGTGAGGGGTCGCTCCGGCGTGTAGCCCGGGAAGACCCGACCCTCGGCGGCGACCTCGCGCGGCACCGCCTCGGTGCGCACCCAGCCGTGCCCGGTGTACTGGTCGTAGGTGATGGTGCGCATGTAGTACCCCCGCTCGGCCCGCACCTGCATGACCGGCGTGTCGTCGCTCAGCCAGCCGTCCCTGAGCGTCATGGTCGGCCCGAAGTCGGTGCCGGAGATGCGTGCCGAATTGTTGGTGAGGCCCGCGAAGACGCCCTCCAGGCGAACCCGCACGTCGTTCCAGACGATGTCCATCGAGCGCCACGCATCGGTCAGCGGCGACGCCACGGCCACGCTGGTCAGGATCCAGGCCAGCACGATCGAGGCGGCGATGAAGGTCAGGCCCGAGCGCATGATCGAGATCGGCACCTCGACGTTCTCGTTGACCCGCCGCACCTGCCAGCCCTCCTCGCGGGCGATGAGCGCGGCGCGCAGCCAGAGGAGGAGGGCGGCGAGCGAGAAGAGGACGAGGTAGGCGAACAGGTCGATCACCGTCGCCGACAGGTTGGCGATGATCGCGGCGCCGGGGAGGAGGATCGCGTCGAGCACGCGATGATGGCGGTACAGCGCGTACGCGGCGATGAACGCGACGCTCCACATGATCACCCCCAGGGCGATGGCATACGGCGTCAGCTGCGGCGCGAAGCCGCCGTCGGCGAGGATGCGCACCCAGGCGAACACGTCGTCCTGGAGGGCGAGCAGGCGGCCGACCTGTCCCAGCTCGACGAAGTACTCCCCGCCGATGGCCCACAGCACCACGCCGGCCCCCAGCAGGCCCCCGACCGGCAGGGTCACCAGCACGCTCAGGGGGAGGAGCGCCAGGACCGCCCCGGCGAGCATGCCCCACAGGGCCACCGGAACCAGGAAATCCGCGTCCTCGAGCCAGCCGGCGGACTGCACCGACCAGCCCACCGACAGCAGCATCACGAACAGCAGGAACAGGCTCAGCCAACCCTCCCGCGGGCGCATGAACCGATGGAGCCAATCAGGCATGGACGCGCTCCCGTCCACCGAGCACGGTGGCGAGATCGTCACCGCTGCGCAGCAGGCGGTGCCCGATGTCGTACTCGGCGAGCGCGTGGCGCACCGCGGACAGCTCGGCGCGGCTCTCGTCGTCGTCGCGCCCCACGAAGCTGGCGCGGTCGAGCAGGATCACCACCACGCCGACGCCCCGGCGGCGCAGCGTGGCGAGCGCCCGCACCCACTCCCGATCGGTCGAGCCGGTCACCAGGCACAGGGTCATCCCGCGCCGCAGCTGGGGCATGGTGGCCAGCACCACCTCGGCGAGGGGATGCGCGCCGTCAGCCTGCACGTTGGCGAGCAGGTGCAGGATCTTCTGCTCCACCCGTTGCCCGCGGTCCGGGGTCAGCACGTGCAGCCGGCGCGCCGACGCCGAGAGGCCCACCGCGCGGTTCGCCGAGAGGGTCTGGATGGCGATCGAGGCGGTGGCGGTGACCGCCGTCTCGACCGACGCCGTGTCACCGATGCCCGCATGCGCGGCGCGCTCCAGGTCAAGCAGCAGCCACAGGTCGGCGGTCTGCTCGAGGTCGAACTCCTTCACGTGCAGCTCGCCGTGACGGACGCTGGAGAGCCAGTGGATCTTGTTGATCGCGTCGCCGTGGGTATAGGGCCGGATCCCGGTGATGAGCGGCGATGCGGCCTCGAAGCGGCGCCGGGTCGGGGTCGACCCATCCACCGGCGACGCGGGGAGGCGCCAGTTCGGCAGCGCCACGACCTTCGGGAAGACGACCACGCTGGTCGGCTGTCCGACGGTCATCTCGGTGGTGAAGAGTCCGAACGGGTCTCCGGTGCGGACCTTGAGCGGACCCAGGCGGTACGACCCGCGGCGCAGCAGCGTCACCTTGGCCAGCCACTGCCGGCTCCCCTCCGGCCGCAGGCCGATCACGCGCCCCGGCAGCGAGGCCGGCAGGTTCGACTCGTTCCACAGCTCGACCCACGGCTTGGTCCACTTCGTGGCGTTGTCGACCCGATAGACCGCCTGGAGCACCTCACCGACCTCCGCCCGGGGGTTCAGGACGTGGTAGCCGGCCCGCACCCCCTTCAGCCCGCGCCGCGCGTACCACCACGAACCGATGAGCAGGGCCGCCAGCAGGTAGAGCAGGAAGAAGAGGAAGTTGATCCCGGTGCTGAAGGCGGCGACCACCAGCACCGTCCCGAGGAACACGAAGCGGAGCTGGCGGGCAAGGGGGAGCATGGCAGGCGGACGCTCGAGGTGGCTAGGCGGTTGCCCCCGACGGCTCGCCGATCGGCACCTGGGCCAGCACCTCGCGGACGATGGCGTCGGGGTCGACCTCGCGGAGGCTCGCCTGGCTCTTGACGATCAGGCGGTGGGCGAGGATCGGGACGGCGAGCGCCTTGACGTCGTCCGGGATGGCGTAGTCGCGCCCCTCCAGCGCGGCGGTCGCCTGGACGGCGCGGTACAGGTTGATGCTGCCCCGCGGTGAGGCCCCCAGATAGACGTCCCCGTGCTCACGCGTCGCGGTGACCAGACGGACGATGTACTCGGCGATGGCCTGGTCGACGTAGATCTCCTTCGTCGCCGACTGCATCTGGCGCAGCTCCTCGGCGTCGATGACCTGGCGCAGCTCCTCGATCGGGTGGCGGCGCTTCTGCTCGTCGAGGATGACGATCTCCTCCATCGGCTTGGGATAGCCCATCCGCAGGCGCAGCATGAAGCGGTCGAGCTGGGCCTCGGGGAGTGCGAAGGTGCCCTCGTACTCGATCGGGTTCTGGGTCGCCATGACCAGGAACGGCGACGGCATCGGGTAGGTGGTGCCGTCGATGGTCGCCTGGCGCTCCTCCATGCATTCGAGCAGCGCCGACTGCGTCTTGGGCGTGGCCCGATTGATCTCGTCGGCGAGCACCACCTGGGCCATGATCGGTCCGGGACGGAACTCGAACTCCTGCGTCTTCTGGTTGAAGATCGACAGGCCCGTCACGTCGCTCGGCAGCAGATCGGGGGTGAACTGGATGCGCCGGAATGTGCAGCCGATGGACTTGGAGATGGCCTTGGCCAGCATCGTCTTGCCGACGCCCGGCACATCCTCGATCAGGATGTGCCCCTCACACAGCAGTGCCACCATCGCCAGCCGCACCTCCGCGTGCTTGCCGACGATGACTCGTTCGACGTTTGCGACGACGCGCTCGGCGGGCTCCTGGACGTTCTTCACCGTGCACCAGTCCTTCTAGAGGCTCGGGCGACGCCGACGGCTCGCTCCCCTTGCGCCAGACAATACTCCACGTCGTTACGCGCCGGTTCAGCGG
>DASSPJ010000048.1:0-20132 GCA_035699665.1 Candidatus Limnocylindria bacterium | reverse complement strand
CGGATCGCGCACCGGGCCTGGTACCTGAGTACTAACGCAGGTACGGGACCTTTGTTCGGCGATCGTCCACCTCGGCGGGCAGCGTGTCGAGGGGACGTGACCGCCCCGGGATGGCGGTCAGGTGGGGAGATGATGGCTCTGTCACCTTGCGGTACACCTTGCCGGCGGCCACGAAATGGTGCGGCGATGCACCGCCGCCGACCCCTAGACTGGCCGGGTGACCGAACGCGTGCTCGTCATCCCGCGCAGCGCCGTTCCCGGGGGGTGCGACTTCACCGGACTGCGCGAGACCGATGCGCACGGCGTGGCCGAGCTTCGCGCCGCGGTCCGGGCGCACGGTCGCTACCTGGATCGACCGCTCGCCGAGGAAGACCCCGCGCACAAGCAGCTGATCCCGTATGTCGTGGTCCGCGACGGGTCACGCACGTTCCTGATGGAGCGCACGACTGCCGGCGGTGACGCGCGGCTGCACCGCAAGGCGAGCATCGGCGTGGGCGGCCACCTCAACCCGGTGGACGACGGCGAGGATCCGCTGGATGCCGGGTTGCGCCGCGAGTGGGTGGAAGAGCTCGACGCGCCGTGGGAGCCGGACTTCCGCCTCGTCGGCCTGCTGAACGACGACTCCAACGCGGTCGGCGCCGTCCACCTCGGCGTGGTGTTCAGCGTCGAGGCCGACGGTCGACCGGTGGCCGTGCGCGAGACGGACAAGCTCACCGGGCGATGGGTCGATGGCGACGGCCTGGCGGCCGCCCTGGACCGCATGGAGACCTGGTCGCGCCTGGTGGCCGTGACCCTGCTGCTGTCGGATGTTGTCGGGGGCAGGCAAACGGTGTGACGAGCCGGCACATTGCGCACGGGGACGCGCATCTCGCCGCCTGAATACGACGAACGGCGCACGAAGGGCGACATTCGCGGGACCCAGCCGGCAGGTTGCATGCTGGAGCGTCCAGGAGCGCGGAATGGGCATGGAGCGGCTGCTCGGTATACTCGGGGCGTCATGCTGCCGCGGCATCCCGAGCCTCGCGCCGGCCGACGTCGCATCGTCCGCCGGGCGACCGCCGTGGTCGCCACCCTGCTGGGCATCGCGGCCATCGCCGCCCCGGCTCTGGCCGAGGGCGACCACATCACCCGCCTCCGCCTGACCGGCATCATCGACCAGGTCAACGCCTCGTTCGTGCGCGAGGCGATCGCGGCGGCCGACGAGGGCGGCGCGGCGGCGGTGCTGATCGAGATCGACACGCCCGGTGGCGACCTCAAATCGACCGACGAAATCGTCAGCGCCATTCTCAACAGCCCGATTCCGGTGATCACCTACGTGGCGCCCGACGGCGCCCGGGCCGGCTCGGCGGGCACCTTCATCACGCTCGCCGGCGACGTGGCGGCGATGGCACCGTCGACCAACATCGGCGCGGCATCGGTGGTGGGATCCGGCGGGCAGGAGCTGGACCCGACGCTGGCGGCCAAGGTGACCAACGACGCGGTGGCCAAGATCCGGGCGCTGGCCGAGACGCACGATCGCAACGCCGATTGGGCCGAGTCCGCCGTGCGCGAGGCGGCCAGCGTGAACGCCTCCGACGCGATCGAGATGGACCCGCCGGTGGTCGACCTGGTGGCGGCCGACGTGGACGCCCTGCTGGCGGCGATCGACACCGGCCGGCGCGCCGACGGGGCGACGCTGGCCTTCGAGGGGCGGCCGCTGCCGGCCCTCGCCGAGCTGCCGCTCAGCGAGGTGCGGATGAACATCGGTCAGTCGCTGCTGCACCTGCTGAGCGACCCGAACGTGGTCTTCATCCTCTTCACCATCGGCTTCTACGGCCTGCTCGCCGAGGTGTGGCATCCGAACTTCTTCTCCGGGATCGCCGGGGCGATCGCCATCCTGCTCGCCTTCATCGGCTCCAACAGCCTCCCGCTGAACGTCGGTGGGCTGCTGCTGATCCTGCTGGGGATCGGCCTGTTCGTGCTCGAGCTCCAGGTGCCGAGCTACGGCCTGCTCACCGTGGGTGGTACCACCGCCTTCGTGCTCGGCGCGTTCGCCCTCTACACCCGCGTCGACGGCACCGATTCGATCCAGGTCACCGTCTCGCCGTGGCTCATCGTGGCGGCCGTGGCGGTGACGCTGGTGTACTTCTGGGTCCTCGTGCGCGCCCTGCTCCAGATGCGCGCCGGCAGGTCGGCGACCGATCCGATGGCCGCCCTGATGGGCGCGCTCGGGACGGCCCAGACGATCCTGGCCCCGACGGGGATCGCCTATGCTGGCGGCGAGTCGTGGTCCGCACGCACGGGAAGCGGGACCATCACGGCCGGGACGCCGATTCGCGTCGTCGGCGTGCAGGGGCTCGAGCTCATCGTCGAACCCGCCGACGCACCCGAGCGCGGGGAAGAGGAGAGGCAATGACCTTCGAGAATCCGATCGGCCTGATCATCCTGGTGCTCGGGCTGGCGTTCCTGCTCTGGATCCTGACCAGCATCGTGCACATCGTGCGCGAGTACGAGCGCCTGGTGGTCTTCTTCTTCGGACGCCTCCAGGGCGCGCGCGGCCCGGGGATCGTGCTGCTCATCCCGTTCGTCCAGCAGGCGGTCAAGGTCGACCTGCGCGAGCGCTTCCTCGAGGTGCCGCAGCAGACCTGCATCACCAAGGACAACGCCCCCATCAGCATCGACTTCCTCGTCTACTCCAAGGTCTTCCAGCCCGATGTCACCGTCACCGCGGTGACCGATTTCACCGGCGCCTCGCAGGCGCTGGCGGCGACGACCCTGCGCGCGGTGATCGGCGACATCCCGCTCGACGACGTGCTCGCCAAGCGCGAGGAGATCAACCACACCCTGCGCGCCAAGCTCGACGAGGTGACCGAGCGCTGGGGCGTCAAGATCACCAGCGTCGAGATCCGCGAGATCGTCCCGCCGCGGGACATCCAGGAGGCGATGAACCGGCAGATGAGCGCCGAGCGCAACCGTCGCGCCAACATCACCGAGTCGGAGGGCACGCGGCAGGCGACGATCAACGTGGCCGAGGGCGACAAGCAGTCCAACATCCTGCGCGCGGAGGGTGAGCGGCAGGCGCAGATCCTGCGCGCCGAGGGCTACGCCAACGCGCTCCAGACGATCTTCGGCGCCGCCAGCGGGATCGACGACAAGACGATGGCCCTCCAGTACCTCGAGGCGCTCAAGGCCCTTGCCGCCGGGGAGAGCACGAAGTGGATCGTGCCGATGGAGCTCGCCGAGCTCACGCGCCCGATCAGCAGCGTCATGCGCCGCGCGGGCGTGGTCGAGGACAGCGCGCCCGGATGACGGTGCTTGGCCGGCGGGGGCTCGTCGCCTGGGCCGGGCGGGTGGTCGGCGCGATCGCGGCCGCGTATCTCGGGTACGTGGGCGTCATCGGCTCCCGGCGGCTGGTGCGTCCCGCGACGCGGCCCTTCGAGCCCCCGATGGAGGGCTGGCCGGCCTCCCCGGCGGACCTCGACCTGCCCTTCGAGGACGTCCGCTTCACGACCGATGACGGGGTGACGCTCTCCGGGTGGCTTGTCCCCGCCGAGCGCGACACGCGCGCCGCGGTGATCGTGATGCATGGCTTCACCGGCCACCGCCTCGGCGAGCTGGCCGCCTTCACGCCCTGGCTGCGCCGCCGCTACCACGTCCTCCAGTTCGACTTCCGCGGCCACGGGTTCAGCGACGCCGGATCGATCACCCTCGGGTCGCTCGAGCGGCGCGACGTGGCCGCCGCGGTCCGCTTCCTCGAGGGGCGTGGCCTGGGACCGCTGGCGCTGATGGGCCTGTCGATGGGCGCCGCGGTCGCGATCGTGGCGGCCCCCGACCTGCCGGTGGCCGCCGTGGTGGCCGACGCGGCCTTCGCCGAGCTCCACCATCCGATCGCCAGCCGCATGCGCGCCCAGCGCTACCCATTGGCTGGCCTCGGGTCGCGACTGATCGTGGCGGCTGCCTGGCTGCGTGCCGGGACGCGGCTCATCTCACCCATCGACCGGGTGGCACGCATCGCCCCGCGGGGACTGCTGCTCATCGCCCCGCGCGACGACGCCCTCATCAGCTGGCGCCAGTCGGCGCGCCTCTACGCGGCCGCCAACGAGCCGAAGGAGCTGTGGATCGTGGAGGGCGCCGAGCATGCCACGGCGCGCTGGGTGGCCGGCGAGGCATACGAGGAGCGGGTGCTGGCCTTCCTGCAGCGCCACCTGGGATAGGCATCGGCCGCCTTCGCGCGGCGTGGCCTCGCCGCGTTGCGTCCGACGCACGAACGGGCGGAGGACGGGGCGCCGCGCCACCTCCGGCGGCCCCAGTTGGGCCTTCTTCCGGCGGATGGTGCGCGTGACGCACGGACCGGCGGCCGAATCGGCTCAGCTCCGTCGGTTCGTGCGCTCCACGCACGGCCCGCCCGCGCGGACCAGCGACGTGGCCGCGTTGCGTCCGACGCACGAACGGGCGGAGGACGAGACGCCGTACACCTCCGGCGGCCTCATTTGGGCCTTCTTCCGTCGGATGGTGCGCGTGACGCACGGCACGGCGGCCGAAGCGGCTCAGCTCCGTCGGTTCGTGCGCTCCACGCACGGCCAGGCGGCAACGGACCGCCGAGCCGCGGCGGCGCCCGGGAGGCATCGGTACTGGGCTGATCGGCTGCCGGGCCGGACAGGAGCAGCCGATATAATCGCGCCCACCCACTCACCTGTGCGGAGCTTGCATGGCTGCCACCAAGGTCCTGGTCGTCGACGACGACCTCAACATCCAGCGCGTCCTCGTCTTCACCCTCAAGCAGGAGGGTCACGAGGTGCTGGTCGCCTCGGACGGGCAGGCCGGGGTCGAGATGGCCCAGAGCGAGGCGCCGGACCTGATCCTGATGGACGTCGCCATGCCCAAGCTGGACGGGTACGCGGCCACGCAGCAGATCCGGGCGGCTGAGAAGGATGGGCGCCGCGTCCCGATCATCATGCTCACCTCCGAGGCCGAGGTTGAGCAGCGCGTCCGCGGCCTGCGGGCCGGTGCCGACGACGACATCGTCAAGCCGTTCCACCCGCTCGAGCTGATGGCCAAGATCAAGGCCCTGCTGGCCCGCGGTGGCGGCGGCGCGCCCCGCACGACGGCCGGGGAGCAGCCGACGCTCGGGCGCCTGGGGGTCTTCTACGGCGCCAAGGGCGGCGTGGGGACCACCACCATCGCCATCAACACCGCCATCAGCCTGGCTCGCGAGATCGGGCGCAAGACAGCGCTGCTCGACGCCAACCTCCAGTTCGGCGACCTGCGCGTGTTCATGGACCTGGCGCTCGACACCGCGTCGATCGTGAACGCGGTGAGCGAGCCCGACCTCGACGTCGACCTGCTGCGCAAGCTGATGGTCCATCACCACACCGGGGTC
The DNA here is from genome assembly GCA_035699665.1 of Candidatus Limnocylindria bacterium. Taxonomy (GTDB): domain Bacteria; phylum Chloroflexota; class Limnocylindria; order QHBO01; family QHBO01; genus JAICQM01. Next base: position 14,773 of record DASSPJ010000048.1, on the reverse strand, counting down.
GACCTGCTCCTGGCCCCGCCGTCGCCCGAGGCGGCCGACCTGGTGATGGAGCGGCAGCGTCAGCATCCGCAGTCGCTGAGCACCGTGCTGTCGCTGGCGCGCCGCGCCTACGACTACACGCTCATCGACATGGTCAAGACCATCGACGACTTCAACCTCCAGCTGTTCGACGAGGCGGACGTCATCTTCGTGATCATGACCGCGGACCTGTCGTGCCTCAAGAACGTGCGCCTGGTGCTCGAGACGATGGACTCGCTGGGCTACGAGAAGAGCAAGGTGCAGCTGGTGCTCAATCGGTCCAACGCGTACACCGGCATCAACGTCAACAACGCCGAGTCCGCGCTGGGGCGCAGCATCGACTACCAGGTCATCAACGAGTACCGCGGGGCGATCAGCGCCCTGAACTCGGGCGAACCGATCATGTCCTCCCGGCCCGATGCGCCCCTGGCGCGCTCGATCACCGACTTCGCCAGGGCGATTGACGCCGAGCTCGCCGCAGAGGCACGCGTCCCGGCGCGAACCTGAGGCCGGGCCAGACCGATAACCCACCGCTAACGGACCGATAACGGGCCGTCCCTAGCCTGCTCTCCGTGCCGGTCGCCACCGCATAGGGAGGCGAGCAGGTGGGCGGCCGGCACATCGCTTCTCCCGGCTCGCCTCCGAGCGGAGGCCGTCATGCTCGCGCAGGTCAACACCGCGACCGTGGTCGGCGTCGATGCCGTGCCGGTGCGTGTCGAGGTCGACGTCGCCTTCGGGCTGCCGGGGCTCACCATCGTCGGGCTCGCCGGTGGCGCCGTCCTCGAGGCGCGCGAACGGGTGCGCAGCGCGATCCGCAACTCCGGCTTCGAGGTCCCGGCACGGCGCATCACGGTCAACCTCGCCCCGGCCGATCTGCCGAAGGAGGGGACGGCCTATGACCTGGCGATCGCGATCGGGATCCTCGCCGCCTCCGGACAGCTGCCGCATGCGGAGGTGGGGGAGACCGCCCTCCTCGCCGAGCTGGCGCTCGACGGCGGTCTGCGCCGCCTGCCCGGCGCCCTGGCCCTGGTCGACGCCGCGCGGCGGGCCGGGCTGCACGAGGCGGTCGTGGCCGGAGAAGCGGTCGCCGAGGCGGCAGCGGTGGCCGGCATCGCGGTCGTCGGCGCGGCGACGCTCGGCGAGGCGATCGCCCATCTCAGCGGCGCGCGGCTGCCGGTCGCCGCCCCGCCGCCGGTCCCGCCGCCGGCACGCCCGGATGCTCCCGACCTCGCCGAGGTGATCGGTCAGTCGCTGGCGCGGCGGGCGCTGGAGGTGGCCGTCGCCGGGCGTCACCACTGCTTCCTCGAGGGCCCGCCGGGGAGCGGCAAGACCCTCCTGCTGCGGGCGGCGCGCGGCCTCGTCCCACCGCTCGGCGACGACGAGGCGGTGGAGGTGAGCCGGATCTACTCGGTCGCCGGCCTGCTCGACCGGTCCGCGCCCGTCCGGCGCGAGCGACCGATCCGCGAGCCGCACCACACCGTCTCGACCCAGGCCCTGGTCGGAGGTGGGCCGCGCGTGCGCCCGGGCGAGGCGTCGCTGGCGCACCACGGCCTGCTCGTGCTGGACGAGCTGCGCCACTTCCGCGGCGACGCGATCGACGCGCTGCGCCAGCCGCTGGAGGCGGGGATGGTGACCGTCGCCCGGGTCGATGGCGCCGTGACGCTCCCGGCCGCCTTCCAGCTGCTCGCCGCCGCGAACACCTGCCCGTGCGGGTGGCGTTACAGCCGGCAGCGCGCGTGCTCGTGCGACGAGGCGGCCGCGCGCCGGTACGCGCAGCGCGTCTCGGGACCGCTGCGTGACCGGATCGACCTGTGGGTGCGCATGGAGGAGCCGAGCTCGCTTCGTCCGGCACTCGACGGGCGCGAGCCGACCGCCGCGGTCGCCTCGCGCGTGGCCGCCGCGCGCGGGCGGCAGCTGGACCGACAGGGCGTGCTCAACGCCGACGTCCCGTCGCACCGGGTTCTCGACGGGGCGTGGCTCGGCCCGGCGGCGGTGGTCGCACTCCTTCGCGAGGGCGAGCGTCTGCGCCTCTCGCCGCGTCGCATTCACCGCGCCGCACGCGTGGCGCGCACCATCGCGGACCTCGATGCGCGCGACGAGGCCACGCCGGCGCAGGTGCGCGAGGCGCTGCACTACCGACCTCCGGTGGACCGATGATCGGCGTCGGGTCGCGCGGTCCCCTCGGCGCGGACGCCCTGGTGGCCACGGAACCGCGGCGCCCGCGCACGACGTCGTGGCACGCGCTCGACCTGCGCGCCATCGACCGTGACGCGGATCGGGACGCATGGGTCGCGCTCTCGCTCGTGCCCGGCATGGGACCGGCCGGCTTCGCCGCGGCGCTGCACCGGTGGGGTTCCGCCCGGGCCGCGCTGGCCGCCGGCGCGGAGCTGCGGGAGGTGATCCACCGCGCACCCGGTGCCGCGGGTGACGGCACCCGGCAGCAGGGCAGCGGCACCGCTCGCGCCCTCGCCCGGCGCGTGGCGCGCCTCGTCGACGAGGCCGGCGGGCGGATCGTCACCGCGCTCGACGATGCCTATCCCGGCGTCCTGGCCATGCTCGATCCGCGTCCGCCGGTCCTCTACGTGGCCGGTGCCGACGAGGCGCTGCAGGGCGCCGCGGTGGCCGTGGTGGGCACGCGCCGGGCGACCGGCTACGGGCGCGCCACGGCGATCGACATCGCCGATGCCCTGGCGCGTGCCGGCATGGTCGTCGTCTCCGGGCTGGCCATCGGCATCGACGGAGAGGCCCATCGCGCGGCGGTCGACGCCGGCGGCCGCAGCGTGGCGGTGCTGCCCTGCCCGCTGGACCGGGTGTATCCGCCGCGGCATCGGGGCCTCGCCGAGCGGATCGTGGCGACCGGTGGCGCCCTGGTCACCGAGGTGCCACCCGGTGCGACCATCGGACGGCCGGATTTCGCCCGGCGCAACCGGTTGATCGCCGGACTGGCGGGGTCGGTGGTCGTCGTTGAGGCACCGGACCAGTCGGGCGCCCTCCTCACCGCATCCCTGGCCCTCTCCCTGGGCCGGGAGCTGTACGCGGTCCCGGGACCGATCGACGCGGTGGCGTCGCGTGGCTGCAACCGCCTGATCGCCGACCAGTCGGCGACCATCGTGACCTCGTCGGGCGCGCTGCTGCGGCACCTCGGCGCCTTCTCGCCGCGGAACGATGGGCCGCCGGTGGCGCTCTCCGAGGTGGAGGGCATGGTGCTCGGATCGCTCCTCCAGCGGTCCGCCTCGATCGAGGAGCTGATGGGCCGGCTGCGCCTCCCCGCGGCGGCCCTGGCGAGCGCCCTCACGCTCCTGGAGGCACGCGGCCTGGCCGAGTCGTACGGGGGTGCCACCTTCCATCCCACGCTCGTCGCGCGCGGTCGTGGCGGGGGTGGCGCGCGGCGCCGAAATGCTTGACCACAGCCGATCGGGCTATACTGCGCCCGCCACTACGGTACCTCCCACGTGCCCACACGGGGGGTTTCCAGTTCCCAAGGAGTCTGTGTCTATTGCGTTCGATCCGTGACGTACGCGCTGACTTGCGCGCCACGAACGTATCGCTCATTCCCGTTGCTGTCCGCCACCGAGCCGTCACTCGCGTGACGTTGGCGGCCCTTGCACTAGCGATCGTGTTCGTCATCTCGCAGCAGAACCCGAGCCAGGCCGGCCGGGCCCCTGAGCGACCCTCCGTCGCCGCCATGCTGCTCCCCACCAACGTCGGCGTCGGCATCGCCACCGACGAGGCCATCACCCTCTCCTTCGACGAGCCGATGGACGCCGCCTCGGTCGAGGCCGCCCTGTCGGTGAGCCCCTCGCAGCCGCTTGCCTTCGGCTGGAGCCCCGACGGGCGCACCGTGCGGATCGGCCCGGCCGCTCGCTGGCAGACGGATCAGCGCTATGTCGTGAGCGTGCCGGCCGCGGCTCGCACCCGCGCCGGCGACGAGATCGGCTCGACCGTGAACGTCAGCTTCACGACCGAGACGGCCCCGTCGATCGTCGACTTCCAGCTGCGCTTCGGCGCGGCGACCGCACCGGCACCGCCGATGCTCAAGGGCGCCGGTCCGGCTGACCCGCCCGCCTCCCCGCCCGACACGGCCAGCGAGGTCAGCTCGCGCACGGCCGTCACGCTCGAGTTCAGCGTGCCGATGGACCACGCTGCCACCGAGGCCGCGTTCACCGTCTCCCCGGCGGTGGAGGGCTCGTTCTCGTGGACCGGAAGCCGCCTGCGCTTCGAGCCGCTGACCCCGTTCGTCGCTGGCGCTCGGTATGCGATCAGCCTTGCCGGCGCGCGCGATGCGGAGGGGAACCGCCTCGGCGGCGACACCAGCTTCTCGTTCACCACGCGTGACGGCGCCCAGCTCGCCGCGGTCCGTCCGAACATCGGCGAGCGCGACGTCACCGGGCGAACGCTCAACCTGCGCTTCACCGAGCCGATGAACGTGGGCAGCTTCGCGGACGCGTTCAGCGTCGTCGACGAGTCGACCGGCACGACGGTCCCCGGCAAGCTCAGCTGGAACGAGGCGCGGACGCACCTCACCTTCACCGCCGACGCGGACTTCACCCTGGGGCACGCGTTCAACGTGAAGATCGATGGCGCGACCGATGCCGACGGCAACGTCGTCACCCGAGACTACGGGTTCTGGACGGCGCCGGCTCCGCAGGCCGCCGTCGCAGCCGAAGCGACCGCGACGGCTCGCCCGCGCGTCGTGGCTCCGCCGCCACCGGCCGCGTCGGGCGACGCGATCGCCTACGCGGTGGCGCAGATCAACGCCTCGCGTGCCCAGTACGGCTTCGCGCCGCTGGCGCTCGACGGCGCGATCAGCGCGGTGGCCAACGGCCACGCGTGGGACATGATGCGCAACGGCTTCTTCGGCCACGTCGGCAGTGACGGCTCGACAGTCCAGATGCGCCTGTCGCGGGCCGGCGTGCCGTACAGCCGCGCCAGCGAGAACATCTGCCAGTACACCGGCATCGGTGTCACCGGCACGCTCAACTGGTGCCATGGGGCGTTCATGGCCGAGCCGTATCCCGGCTACTACAACCACATCGCCAACATCCTGAATCCCAACTTCCGACGCGTCGGGGTGGGCATTGCGGTGTCGGGCGGCAAGGTGGTGGTCGTATGGGATTTCGCCGGCTGAGGTAGCCCGTCGAACCGATGACGCCCGGGTGGCCGACACGCCGCCCGGCGTCCTCCGCGCGACCCCTCCGACCCTCCGGACCCCCGGAGGGTCGGTGCTACACTCCCACACCGATATGCCCCGTACGCAACGTTCCGGCGACCTGGTGATCGTCGAGTCGCCGGCCAAGGCCAAGACCATCGAGCGCTACCTCGGCCCCGGCTACACCGTGCTGGCCTCGTACGGCCACGTCCGCGACCTGCCGCAGAAGGCGCTCGGCGTCGATGTCGACCACGACTTCGCACCGCGCTACGAGCCGCTCACCGATCGCAAGAAGGAGCTCGACCGCCTCGCCACCCAGGCGCGCGGGGCCGAGCAGGTGTGGCTCGCCACCGACCTCGATCGCGAGGGCGAGTCGATCGCCTGGCATATCGCCGAGTACGCCGCCATCCCCGCCGACCGCATCCGGCGCGTCACCTTCAGCGAGATCACCAAGTCCGCGATCGACGCCGCGTTTGCCGCGCCGCGCACCATCAACCTCGACCTGGTCAACGCCCAGCAGGCGCGGCGCGTGATCGACCGGCTGGTCGGCTACAAGCTCAGCCCGCTGGTCAGCAGCAAGATCCGACGCGGACTCTCGGCGGGCCGCGTGCAGAGCGTGGCCGTCCGCCTGGTCGTCGACCGCGAGCGCGAGATTGCGGCCTTCACCCAGGAGGAGTACTGGACGATCGGCGTCACGCTGGCGCGGATCGAGAGCGACGGATCCTTCGTCGCCGAGCTGACGCGCATCGACGGTGAGAAGGCGACCATCGGCTCGGAGGCCGAGGCGCGGGAGCACGAGGCCTCCCTGCGCGCCGCATCGGACTACCGGGTCGCATCGGTCTCGCGCACGCAGCAGCGCAAGAACGCGCCGCCGCCGTTCACCACCAGCACCCTCCAGCAGGAGGCCTCGCGGAAGCTCGGCTTCGGCGCTCGGCGCACCATGAGCGTCGCCCAGCGGCTGTACGAGGGCGTCTCGCTGCCGGAGGGACAGGTCGGCCTGATCACCTACATGCGCACCGATTCGGTGGCCATGGCGAGCGGGGCGGTCGCCGAGGCGCGCGACGTCATCGCGCGGCGTCACGGCGCCGACTTCGTCCCCGAGCGTCCGAACGCGTTCCGGACCCGCAGCCGCGGGGCCCAGGAGGCGCACGAGGCGATCCGCCCGTCCAGCTTCGCGCGCAGCCCCGACGCGCTGCGTGCCAGCCTCAAGCCGGAGGAGCTGCGCCTCTACGAGCTCATCTGGAAGCGGGCGCTCGCCTCGCAGATGGCCCCGGCGCGCTTCGACCAGGTCGGTGTCGACGTCACCGCCGGGCGCTACACGCTCCGGGCCGGCGCCCGCAAGCGGATCTTCGACGGCTACCAGGCGCTGTACGTGGAGGGCAGGGACGACGAGGAGGACGAGCGGCTGGCCGTGCTGCCCGACCTCGCCGAGGACGAGCCGCTGCGCCTCGAATCGGTGGCCCCGGAGCAGCACTTCACGCAGCCCCCGCCGCGCTACACCGAGGCGACCCTGATCAAGGCCCTCGAGGAGCACGGGATCGGGCGCCCCTCGACCTATGCGCCGACGATCGAGACGATCCGCCAGCGCGGCTACGTGACGCTCGAGGAGCGGCGCCTCCATCCGACCGAGGCCGCCGAGCGGGTCACCGACCTCCTCAAGGAGCACTTTCCCGACATCGTCGACCTGGAGTTCACCGCCCGCATGGAGGAGCAGCTCGACGACGTGGCGCGCGGCGAGCACGACTGGGTACCGATGGTCCGCGACTGGTGGGGCCCGTTCAGCGAGCGCATCACCGAGGGGCGCGCCAACATCGCCAAGCAGGTCGAGGTGACGGACCGGCCGTGCCCGCTGACCGGCGACAAGGGCGACATGCTCATCAAGCGCTTCGGCCGCAACGGCTGGTTCCTCGGGTGTGCCGGCTACCCGGAGTGCAAGTACACCGAGCCGCTCCCCGGTGAGGAGGGCGAGGCATTGCCCGAGCTCCCCGGCGTGGGCGAGACGTGCCCGCAGTGCGGGGAGGGGACGCTCACCGCGCGTCGCGGGCGGTTCGGGCCGTTCGTCGGCTGCGACCGGTACCCCGACTGCCGCTACATCAAGAAGGACGCGCAACCGGCGAGCGAGCAGTTCGGCACCTGCCCCAAGTGCGAGCAGGGGACGGTGGTGACGAAGCGGTCGCGACGCGGCGGGCGCCCCTTCTGGGGCTGCAACCGCTATCCCGAGTGCGACTACTCGACCTGGACCCGACCGGGATCCGAGGCCGCGTCGCCGGCGAGCGACGGTGACGGGGCACGCGCCCCCGCGCGCCGTCCCCGGCGCCGTGCCGGTGCCGCCGGTGGGGCGCGTGGCTGACGGGGGCGCCGTCTCGCTGACACCGGGCGCCGCCGGCGCCCTCGACCGGTTCGTGGCGCACCTCCAGGCGCGCAACCTGTCGGCGCGCACGGTGGTCGAGTACGTCCGACACGTGACCGAGTTCCTGGCCTTCCTCGGGGCGCGGGGGGAGGCATGGGAGTCGCCGGCGCGGACGACGATCCGGGCGTACCTCGCCGCCCTCGCCGATCGGGAGTTGGCCGCCTCGTCGGTCGGCGGCCGCCTCGCCGCCATCCGCTCGCTGTACCGCCACGCGGCCCGCGACGGGCAGGTCGCCGGCGACCCGCTGGCCGGCGTCCGCAGCCCGCGCCGCCCCGGCCGGCTGCCGCGCGTGCTCTCGGCCGCCGAGGCGGGGGAGCTGGTCACCGCGCCCACCACCCGCGCCCGCGGTGGCGAGCTCGCGGACGCCCTCGCCCGGCGTGACGCCGCGCTCCTCGAGCTGCTGTATGCGACCGGCATGCGGATCAGCGAGCTGGCGGGGCTCACGCTCGGGCGCGTCGACCTGGAAGGTGGTCGGCTGCGGGTGATCGGCAAGGGCAACAAGGAGCGCGAGCTCCTCTTCGGCACGCACGCGCGCTCGGCGATCCAGGGATACCTCGCCGGCGGCCGGCCCGTCCTCGCGGCCCGCGGCCCGTCCGGCGACGCGCTGTTCCTCAACGCCTCCGGAAGCCCGCTCGGGGCGCGGGGCGCTCGCCTGGTCGTCGATCGCTGGGCGGAGCGCGCGGGCGCCCCGCCGCGCACGTCGCCGCACACCCTGCGGCACTCATTCGCGACGCACCTCCTGGAGGGCGGCGCCGACCTGCGGAGCGTGCAGGAGCTGCTCGGGCACGCCAATCTGGCGACGACCCAGATCTACACCCACCTCTCCGACGCCGCGCTGCGCTCGACCTACCGCGCGGCCCATCCGCGCTCCGGGCGCGCACGCGGCGCCTGAGTGAGCGAGGCGACCGGAGGGGCCACGCAGCCGGGCGGGCCGCCCGAGCCGGAACAGACCACCCCGGCCGGCCACGGGGAGCGGCCCACCGCGGCGCGCGTGCTGATCACCGCGTCGCTGATCCTGACCGTCGCCGCACTGGCCAGCCGCCTCCTCGGCTGGGTGCGCCTCCTGGTCATCGGCTCCCAGTTCGGGGCGAGCCGTGAGCTGGACGCCTACTTCGCGGCCTTCCGCAACCCCGACGCGATCTTCCCGCTGGTGGTCGCCGGCGCGCTCTCCGCAGCCCTCATCCCGGTCTTCAGCAGCTACCGCGCCCGCGAGCAGGATCGGGAGGCGTGGCGGCTGGCGAGCAGCATCATCAACCTGGTGCTCATCGCGCTGGCCGGGCTGAGCCTGGTGATGGCCATCCTCGCCCCGATGGTGGTGCCCATCGTCGCGCCCGGCTTCGACGCCCCGACCACCGAGCTGACGATCCGCATGACGCGGGTCATGCTGCTGAGCCCGGTCTTCATCGGCATGGGGGCCGTCGTCAGCGGCATCCTGAACTCGTACGAGCGCTTCGCGGTGCCCGCCCTGGCACCACTCGTCTACAACGTGGCGATCATCGTCGCGGCGATCGTCCTCGCGCCGCTGATGGGGGTCGAGGGACTGGCGGTCGGGGTGGTGGTCGGCTCGCTGCTGCACCTGCTCATCCAGCTGCCGCAGCTCGGGCGCGTGGGGCAGCGCTACGACCTGACGATCGGGCTGCGGCACCCCGGGGTGCGCCAGGTGGCGTGGCTGATGGGGCCGCGGATGCTGGGACTGGCGGCCGGGCAGCTCAACTTCATCGTCAGCACCATCTTGGCCTCGGGGCTGCCAGAGGGGAGCGTCACGGCCTACAACTACGCGTTCCAGCTCTCGCAGATCCCGGTCGGGGTGCTCGGCGTCAGCGTGGCCGTGGCGCTCTTCCCGGGCCTCAGCCGCGCCGCCGCGCTCGGACGCGTGGGCGAGATCCGGCGCCAGGTGGCCGCCAGCCTGCGGATCCTGGTCTTCCTGGCCGCTCCGCTGACCGCCATCATGATCGTCCTCGCCCAGCCGCTGGCCGCGGTCTTCTTCCAGTACGGGCTGTTCAGCGAGCGCTCCACGGAGCTGACCGCGCGCGCCCTCGCATACTTCGCCATCGGCCTGGTCGGGCACATCGTGGTGCATGTGCTGACCCGCGCCTTCTACGCGATGCAGGACACCCGGACCCCGGTCACCTGGGCGATCATCGCCGTGGTGATGAACGTGCCGCTGATGATCGCGCTGGTCGGACCGATGGGCGTCGAGGGGCTCGCGCTTGCGCTGTCGCTCTCCGCGGTGGCGGAGGTGATCGGCCTCGTGTGGGCGCTCCGCCGCCGCATCGAGAGCGTCGAGGAGCGTGCGGTGCTCGCCTCGGCCGGTCGCTCCCTGGCCGGAGGCGTGGCGGCCGCGCTCCTGATGCTCGGCGGCCTGACCATGGCCGAGGCGTGGTTCGGCGGCATGCTGGCCCACGGGCTCGGGCGCCTCGTCCTGCTCGCGCTGCTCTCCGTCGCCGGGATCGCGATCTTCGCGCTCGTCACCGCCGCGCTCGGCTCCCCCGAGCTCGACCAGGTCCGCGGCCAGCTGCGCCGCCGCCTCCGCCGAGGAGCGGGGACCGCATGAGCCGCTTCCGGCCCGCGACCGACGCCGACGAGGCGACGTGGCAGGCGCTCCTCGGCGCGCTGCCCTCCGGCGACTTCCTCCACGACTGGGCATGGGCCGCGGTGGCCGCCTTCGACGGGCAGCCGCAGCGGCGCTTCGTGCTCGAGGAGGAGGGCGCCATCGTGGCGCTGGTCGCCGCCCAGGTGCGTTCGCTGCCCGTCGGCCGCGCCTTCTGGTACGTCCCGCACGGGCCGGTGCTGGACTACGCCGACCCCGCGGCGCCGGAGCGGCTGCGGGCCGTCGTGATGGGGCTCCGCGAGGCGGCACGCCGCGGCCGCGCGATCGCTGTGAAGCTCGAGCCGCGGCTCGCCATCGACGACCCGGCGCTCGCAGCCTTCGCCCGCCTGCCGCTGCGCCGCGAGCGCGCCACCGTGCAGGTCGGGCAGACCCGGATCGTGCCGCTCCTCGACGACGACGCGCTCCTGGCGTCGTTCGACAAGGACACTCGCTACGGCGTGCGACGCGCCGAGCGCGAGGGGGTCCGCATCCGGCGCATCACCGATGCCCGTGACGTGGTGGCGATCGATCGCCTCCACGAGCTCGTCACCGAGACGCAGCGTCGCGCCGGCTTCCCGCTGCCGGAGCGCGGCCGCTACCGGATCGCCTGGGAGCGCCTGGCCGGCGCGGGCCGGGCGCGGATCTTCGAGGCCTGGCACGCGGACCGGCTCCTCGCCTCGGCGATGGCGGTGCACGAGGGCCAGCGCTCGTTCTACCTCTTCTCCGGTTCGCTGCGCGAGGCGCCGGGCGAGCCGAAGCGCTACGCCTCGTACGCGCTCCAGTGGGCCATGATGCGGGACGCCCGCGAGCTGGGCGCCCGCGCCCATGACCTGTGGGGCATCGCCCCGCCCGGCTCGGGGCCCCGGCACCCGTGGCACGGGGTGGGTCTCTTCAAGAAGGGCTTCGGCGGCGAGGAGGTCGTGTGGGCCGGCACCTGGGACCTGGTCATCGCCCCGGCCGCCTACCGCCTGCGCACCGCGACCGGGATGCTGCGCAGCGGCCTGCGGAAGCTGCTGCGCGCGCCGGGCGCCCTCGCGCGACGGGTGCGCAGGTGACCCTCGCCGAGCGGCGCATGGGCCTCGGATCGCTGGCCGACGCGGTCGCGCCGGAACGCGTGGTGGGGCTGCCGATCGGCGAGGTGACCGGGCTCGCCTACGATTCGCGCGCGGTCGAGGCGGGCACCCTCTTCTTCGCCGTGCCGGGCGTTCACGTCGACGGCCACGCCTTCGCCGCCCAGGCCCAGGCGCGCGGCGCGATCGCCGCGGTGGTCGAGCACGAGGTGGCGGGGCTCGAGATCCCGCAGCTGGTCGTCGACCGCACGCGCCGCGCGCTCGCCGACGCGGCCGATGCCTGGTTCGGGCGCCCGAGCGAACAGCTCCAGGTGATCGGGATCACCGGCACCGACGGCAAGACCACCTCGAGCTTCCTCGCCGTGGAGCTGCTGCGCGCCGCCGGCCGGCGGCCGGGGCTCATCGGTACGGTGGCCGCCGATGTCGGGGACGAGCGGCGGGCCAACGAGGACCGCAACACGACGCCGGAGGCGCTCGAGCTCCAGGAGCTGCTGGCCGAGATGGTCGCCGCCGGCAACGAGAGCGTCGTCATGGAGGCCACGTCCCACGGGCTGGCGCTGGAGCGCACGCGGAACTGTCGCTTCGACGTCGGCGTGGTGACGACCGTCACCAGCGAGCACCTCGAGTTCCACGGCTCGCTGGAGGCGTACCACGCCGCCAAGGCGCGGCTGGTGGAAGAGGCGCCGCTGGCCATCCTCAACGCCGACGAGCAGACCTTCGACTACTTCCGGCAGCGTGCCCGCGATCGCGTGCTGACCTACGCGATCGAGACCGATGCCGACCTGCGCGCGACCGATGTGGTCTCGGACGCCAACGGCAGCTGGTTCACCCTGGTGGCTCCCGCCTGGAGCGGCCCCGTCCACCTCCCGATGCCCGGCCGCTACAACGTGTCCAATGCCCTGGCCGCCCTGGCCATCGCCGCCGCCGAGGACGTCGACCTCGGCGTGGCGGTCGAGGCCCTCGGTCGCACGGCCGGGGTCCCGGGGCGCATGGAGCGCATCGACGAGGGGCAACCGTTCGCGGTGGTGGTCGACTACGCCCACACCGCGGACTCGCTGGCCAAGGTGCTGCGCACCCTGCGACCGATCACCCGCGGCCGCCTCATCGTGGTGTTCGGCTCGGCCGGTGAGCGCGACCCGTCCAAGCGCCCGGCGATGGGCCGCGTGGCCGCCGAGCTCGCCGACCTGGCGATCGTGACCGACGAGGATCCCCGCCTCGAGGATCGGCGGGCGATCAACGAGGCGATCGCCGCCGGGGCCCGCGAGGCCGGCGCGGTCGACGGCGCGTCGCTGGAGGTGATCGACGACCGCACCGCGGCGATCCGGCGGGCGGTCGAGGTCGCCGCCGAGGGCGATGTCGTCCTTCTCGCCGGGAAGGGTCACGAGACCTCGATCTTCTACGGGAGCGACAAGCTGCCATGGGACGACCGCGAGGTCGTGCGGGCGGCGCTCCGCGATGCCGGCTGGACGCCCGCCGGTGGCTGAGCTGCGCGCGTTCACGGTGACCGACCCGGCGGCCTGGAACGCCTTCGTCGAGGGCGCCCGCTACAGCGCCTTCCCGCAGCTGTGGGAGTGGGGCGAGCTGCGGGAGCCGTCGGGCTGGCGCCCGGTCCGCGTGGCGGTGGGGGAGTCCCCCGCTGCACCGCTCGCCGGCGCCCAGGTGCTGCTGCGCCGCCTCCCGGGGCTCGGCTGGTCGCTCGGCTACGCGCCGCGCGGGCCGCTCGGCGCGGTGGATGACCCCGCGGTGCGCGACGCGCTCCTCGCCGCGCTGCGCGCGCTCGGCCGGCGCGAGCGTATCGCCACGCTGAAGGTCGACCCCGAAGCGACGGCCGAGGACCCGCTCGGCAAGGCCCTCCTCGCTTCGCCGTGGCGCGGCGCCGAGAAGGTCCAGCCGCCCAGCACCCGCATCCTCGACCTGTCGCGATCCGAGGAGGAGCTGCGCGGCGACCTCAAGCGCAAGCACCGCCAGTACGTCAACAAGGCGGAGCGGGCCGGGATCACCGTCGAGTGGCTGGATGCCGGCGCCGACGAGGCAACCCTGCGGCGCGCGCTCGCCGACTTCTACGCGATCTACGACGCCACGGCCACCCGCGCCGGGTTCGTGGCCCGCGCCCCGTCGTACTACGAGCGGGTGTGGCGCCTCTTCGCGCCGGGCGGCCGCGCCCGACTCCTGTTCGCGGTGCGCGACGGCGAGCGCGTCGCAACCCTCTTCCACTTCGTGTGCGGCGCCAAGGTGGCCGAGGCATACGGGGGGATGACCGACGCGGGCGCCGAGGCGCGCGCCAACTACCTGCTCAAGTGGGAGGCGATTCGCGGCTTCCGGGCCGAGGGGCGCGCCTCGTACGACCTGTGGGGCATCGCCACCGGCGGCATCGCCCAGTTCAAGGAGGGCTTCGGCGGCGAGGTGCGCCGCTACGTCGGGGCACGCGACCTGCCGTTGCGAGCCCCGATCGATGCGCTGCTCCGCGTGGCGCTGCCCGCGTACGGGATCGCACAGCGGACCCGCCTGCGCCTGGCGGGACGGCGCCTCGTGCCAAGCGACGACTAGCGAGACACCAGGAGACCGATGAACGACCAGCCCAGTGCCAGTGGCGTCCGCGTGACGCCCGCCGCGGAGGCGGATCGCGAGCGATGGGATGCCTTCGTCGCCGCGCGCCCCGAGGGGGATCCGCTCCAGATGTGGTCATGGGGCGCCTGCGCCGCCCTCGCCGGCGAGCCGCCGGTGCGCGTCCTGGCCGAGACGATCGACGGCCGCGTGCGCGGCGTGGCGCAGGCGCTCGTCCGTCAGGCCGGCATGGGCCGCAGCGTCGCGTACGTCGCCCACGGCCCGGTCTGGGAGCGCGAGGCGCCCGATGCGGACCGCCTGCTCGGCGCGCTGCTGGACGCCCTGCGCCAGGTGGGCACGCTGGAGCGCGCGATCGTGGTGAAGCTCGACCCGCGCTCCGACGGCGACGATGCCGACGCGGTGGCGGCGCTGCTGACCGGCTACGGCCTGCGTCGAGCGCCCGACCTCCAGGCGCCGACGAGCAGGATCGTCGACCTGCTCGACGGCGGCGACGAGCTGATGGCCTCCTGGCACGCCGACGCGCGACGGCTCTCGCGGCGCAGCGAGCGCGAGGGCGTGCGCGTGGAGATCGACCGGACCGGCGATCCCGGGGCGCTGGCCACGTTCCACCACCTCCTCGAGGTCACCGCCGAGCGGGCCGAGTTCCGGATCCGCGACCTCCCCTTCCGCGAGGCGCTCGCCGCGGCGTACGCCGCGCGCGACGGGTGGTACCTCGGCATCGCCCGTGTCGACGGGACGCCGATCGCGGGGATGGCGATGCCGCGCATCGGTGAGCGGGCCTACTACCTGTACGGCGCGTCACTGCGCGACGAGGCGTACAAGCACAAGTACGGCGCCTACGCGGTGATGGCGGCGCTGCAGCGGCAGCTTGCCGCCGACGGCGTGCGCAGCCTCGACCTGTGGGGCGTGGTGGAGGCGGACGACGAGACGGCCGACCCCGCCTGGCGCGGCTTCTCCGCCTTCAAGCGGAC